>JBGAMI010000028.1:0-49356 GCA_044223085.1 Cyclobacteriaceae bacterium | reverse complement strand
AGGGTGGAAGGAAGCACCCTGATCAAAAAATGATTACGGTAAACACAGAAAATATTCTCTTTATCTGTGGTGGAGCCTTTGAAGGACTGTCCCGTCTGATCTCCCGCCGTCTCAATACGCGTCCGCTGGGATTTTCTACTTCGGATGGCATTCATCCCAGCGATGTTGATAATGACAATCTGTTACAGTTTGTGTCCGCACAGGACCTGAAGAGTTTTGGATTAATTCCGGAATTGATCGGACGCCTTCCCGTTGTTTCTTATTTGAATCCACTCGATACGGTTGCCCTGAAAAAAATTCTCGTGGAGCCCAAGAACGCACTCGTGAAACAGTACAAAAAACTGTTTGAGATGGAGGGCATCGAACTTGAATTCAAAGAGGGCGCATTGGACTTTATCGTTGAAAAGGCCATGAGCTTCAAATTGGGCGCACGCGGACTTCGTTCTATTTGTGAAGCTGTAATCAACGACGCCATGTTTGAGCTGCCCTCTGATAAAACCAGTGACCGTTTGGTGATCACCCGCGCTTATGCTGAGGATAAGTTCAGCAAATCAAGGTACAGCAAACTGAAGGTGGCGTAAGCAGGACGAAAGTCAGGGCTTGAGGTAAGACACCATCAACCGCCCGGCGTTATCGGAAGCAGAGCCCGTATCCAGGATCCGATATATCTTATCGTAGTCTTCCAGCATCCCGGCTCGCCGGCTGCCTTCGTTCACGAGATTCGTCAATTCTCCGGAAACACCAGTGACCGTAGCATCATCCTGAATCAGCTCGCTGATCACTGCCTTGTTGCCGATCAGGTTTACCAGCGATACCCATTCCACCTTCACGAGCATCCTGGCAATCCGGTATTCCAACCACCCGGCTCTATAGACGCATACCTGTGGTACCCTGAACAAGGCAGTCTCCAGTGTCGCGGTGCCGGACGTTACTACCGCCGCGCGGGCAATGTGCAACAAGTTATAGGTATCATCCTGGATAAAGCTCACATTGCCCTTGTTCTGCAGGGGCTGGTACAGCACCGGGTCCAGGTCTGGGAGAGCAGCAACAACAAACCGGTACTCCGGATGCTGATTCACCAGTTCACTCATCAACGGAACGATTTTCTGTAATTCCATCCTTCGGCTACCGGGCAACAGGGCAACAATAGGTTTGCCGTCCGTCAGGTCATTTTTCGTCCGGAAGCCGGGATCAGGTCTAAATGCTTTTACAGCATCCAGTACGGGGTTTCCCACATAATCGACTTCCCAGTCGTATTTCTTATAAAATTCCTTTTCAAAGGGCAGAATAACGAATAGCCGGTCAACATTCGCCTTGATCTCTTTTGCCCTGCTTTGATACCATGCCCAAATCTTTGGAGGGATATAATAAAACGTTTTGATAGACCTTGGTTTGGTAAACGCTGCTATCCGCCGGTTGAATCCGCCATAGTCAATTAAGATTACCGCATCGGCATTAAACCGGATAATGTCTTCTTTACAGAATTTCAGCATACGGCGGATGGTACCATAATTGGTGATGAGGCGCACAAAACCCATAAAGGCCATTTCCTCAAAGTGAACCACGATTTCCGCGCCGGCCAATTTCATTTCATCACCTCCAAATCCACGTACAACAGCCTGTGGATCGTACTGCCGCAAGGATTTGATCAGGTTGCTTCCGTGGAGGTCTCCGGAGCGTTCACCGGCAATGATGTAATAGCGCATGCAGTGGCCTTCATTCGCCGAAATACTCGACGGAATTATTTATGGTTTCAAACAGTCGGAGCGAATGCAACACTGCCCTGGGCTCAGCGGCAGCAATTTTGGGTGCCAGGATCTTCCAGATTTCAACCACCAGGTTTTCGGTGCTGGCCATCTTGTCCCGCATGAAGTCGACATCGAGGTTCAGGTTCTTATGATCCAGTTTGTCGATGACTTCCGCACGAATCAACGCGCTTAATTTCTTGAGATCGAAAACAAAGCCTGTGTCCGGATTAGGCTTTCCCTTCACCGTCACAATCAATTCAAAATTATGACCATGCCAGTTTTCATTGGCGCAGGGGCCGAATACCTCCAGATTTTTTTCCTTGCTCCAGGCCGGATTGGACACCTTGTGGGCTGCGTTGAAGTGTTCTTTTCGGGTAACGTAAATCATACAAAATCTCCCACAAATCAGGAGCATGAGGCCACAAATATACATTAACTTGTAGCAAAGTTTACTGAAGATGATTGTTGTAACCGGTGCTGCAGGATTTATCGGCAGCTATCTTATCCACCGACTGAACCAAGACAATTTCAACGCCATTGTTGCCGTAGACCGGTTTGATGATGAGCTGAAGAACAAGAACATCGCGGGGTTGCGCATCAAGGATCGCATTGACCTGGATGAATTTCTGCCGTGGCTAAAGGCCCATGGCGAGGAGGTTGAGTTTGTGTTTCATATTGGCGCTATTTCCACCACCACCGAGTTCGACAAAAAGAAACTGGACAAATTCAACACCCAATACACCAAAGATGTCTGGAGCCTTTGCATTGCCCACCAGATTCCACTGGTGTACGCATCATCAGCTGCCACCTATGGCGCCGGAGAACAAGGTTATGACGATGATGAATCATTAATTCCAAGGCTGCTGCCGCTGAATCCGTACGGACAGTCCAAGCAGGACTTTGACGTGTGGGCCCTTCAGCAAAAAGAACGTCCCTTCTTCTGGGCCGGACTCAAGTTTTTCAATGTATATGGTCCGAATGAATACCACAAAGGTGGACAAGCTTCCGTGATCTGGCACGCATACAATCAGATCTTAAAGACGGGCAAGATGCGGCTGTTTCGCTCGCACCATCCCGACTATAAAGACGGTGAACAGATGCGTGATTTTGTATACGTCAAAGACGTTGTGGAGGCCTGCGTATTTCTCATGCATCACCGAAAGAATTCCGGAATCTATAACCTGGGTTCCGGAAAGGCACGCACCTTTCTCGATCTTACCCGGGCCGTCTTTCGCGCCATGGGAAAACCGGAGCACATTGAATTCATTGATACACCGGTCGACATACGAGACAAGTACCAATATTTCACAGAAGCCACCATGCACAAATTGACAGGGATTGGCTATTCCAAACCGTTTCATTCGCTCGAAGAAGGGACTACCGACTACGTGAAAAACTACCTGATGAAGCTTGGCTCGGGCCATTAGCCCGGGATTAGCGTACTATTCTGAATTCAATTCGTCGGTTGACTTGACGATTCTCTTCGGTGTCATTAGGTCTTATGGGCTTGCCTGCGCCATAGCCCTTCTGCTCCAGACGCAAGACCTCGATGCCATGATCGATAAGATACTGGGCTACCGCATGTGAGCGCTTTTGTGACAACTGCAGGTTGTAGGCAGCCGTACCCGCATTGTCGGTATGCCCGCTGATCTCCACCCGCAAGCCGGGGTTCTCATTCATGAAGCGAACCACCTTGTCGAGTTCGGTGGTGGATTTTTCCTGGATATCAAATTTATTAAACTCAAAAAAGATGTTGTTCAACACGGCAGAAGCACCCAACTCAGCCGGATCAAGGAGAATATCCATCGCCACCGGATCATGATGAACCTCTGATTCATAGTTAAAGTTGAGGCTCCGGAAGAGGTAGCCAACACTGTTGGCATACAGGGCATAGTCCGCGCCTTGGGTTAACACCATCAGGTATTCGCCGGTAACTGAATCAGAATAAACGGCCGACGTCAAGACATTTTGGTTGATGTTAAACAATTCCACCTTCGCCTTCAGTGGCTTTCTTGTTTTCCTGTCCAATACCACGCCCTTCACATAATTACTGACATACCGCACCCGCAGGTCCTCAGGGATGGTGATTTCAACAATCTTTGAAGAGTTGATTTTGTCATTGTCTTCATGAGAATAAAATCCGCGCTTGCCATCAGCCGTAATATAGAGTGAGAATTGATCCTCATACGTGTTGACCGGTGAGCCGAAATTGGTTGGTTCCGACCAGACACTGTTTTCCCGCTCTGACCGGTACAGATCAAATCCGCCGAACCCAGGACGGCCATTGGAAGCAAAGAAGAGCGTTCGTCCATTGACATGGATGAAGGGTGATATTTCTTCGTAGGGCGTATTGATTTTATCACCCAGATTTTCCGCTCGGGTCCATTGGTTGTTGTTGAGTTTATAGGAGACATAAATATCCTTGTTCCCCAACCCTCCTCTTCGATCGGAGACAAAGAACAACATGTTACCATCGGCCGAGAGTGATGGCTGTGATTCCCACGCTGCTGAATTAACTTGCGGACCGAGGTTAACAGGGGTTGTCCAGGTATCGCCATTTTTTCTGCTTTCGAACAAGTCACAACTGCCATAGCCCCTTCGTCCGGCACAAGAGGTGAAAATCAGCTGACGGCCATCTGCAGAAATGGTGCAGGTGCCTTCATTCAGCCGCGAGTTTATAGCTTCCGACACTGACGCAGGACGGCCCCACCGCCCCTGGCTGTCTTTTTTTACCACCACCAGGTCTTCATCGTCCATATCGCGACCCCCCAACCTGCGCGTAAAAATTAGCTCCTGCTCATCTGCAGTAAGCACCGGAAAATACTGCATCGGAAAAGCATTGACGGTATCGCTTAACACTTTCGGACGGAAATCGGAAATGACTTTCTGGTTTTTCAATGCATAGACAGAGTTTCTCTTCAGGTGTGTAGCCAACTCGATGTTCCGCTTATTCATAATTTCATTATCGAGGTAACGATTCAGGAACTGCAAGCTCTTCTCATAGTCACCCACAAACTGATACACCTCGCCTAACTCCAGAAAATAAGCCTTTTGCTTCTTCACATCTACATTAAGCGCAAGACCCTGGTGGTAGTAGGAAATAGCCTTATCGTAATGACGCTGGGTCTTATGAATCAGCGCCACCCTGAAGTAAGCTTCTGAAAAATTCTTATCCCTTTGGATCGCCTCCTGGAGCATGGTCATCGCCTGATCATACTCGCCCCGGACCCGAAAATTGTCCGCATCGGTATACAGTTCAATGGCCTTCTTATTCTTCGTGCTGAGTATGGGTTGTGCACAAGCAACTGCTGTAGCAATTGCCAACACAAGACTCAACAAAAACACTTTTCCCACCATGACCTTCATAACGAATTAACGTCCCTAAGGGATGTTCATGTATTTGTGAACCTGTAAAGAAACTGTCCATCGCGGATTTTTCTTCACATAGGCAATAATTACGGGTAGCATTTCCTTCTCCCGCGACCATTCCGGCTGAAGGTACAACCGACAATTAGTCGAAGTTCTGGCCGCTTCCTGTTCCGCCCAATCCAGGTCACTTTTGTTATATACAACAATTTTCAGCTCATGTGCCAGCTCATAGATATCCGGGCGTGGCGCTTTAAATTTCTTGGGGGACAGGCATATCCAATCCCATTCTCCTGTCAGGGGATGTGCCCCCGAGGTTTCGATATGCGTTCGCATACCGGCGGCGCGTAGGTTACGGGTCAACGCTTCAAGGTTATGCATGGCAGGTTCACCACCGGTGATTACGGCAATGGGCGCCCCTGATTCACGGGCACGTTGCACGATGACGGGCAAACCAACCATTGGGTGCGCATCCATGGTCCAGGATTCCTTTACATCGCACCAAACACATCCTACATCGCATCCAGCCAGGCGGATAAAGTAGGCTGCTTTTCCCTGATAAGTCCCTTCACCCTGCAGGGTGTAAAAGTCCTCCATCAGCGGAAGCTGTTCGGTCGAACCGGGAATGGGGATTTCGTTTGGCGTAGGCAATGATTTACGTGCCGATTACGGATGACGAAGTTCTGTGGCCCGCAGCGTATTGAGCAACAATGATGCGATGGTCATCGGACCAACGCCACCCGGCACCGGTGTGATAAACGATGTCTTCGGTGCCACATTTTTGAAGTCCACATCGCCACGGATGCTGAATCCATTGGGCTTGGATGGATCTTCGACTTTGGTTGTGCCGATATCAATCACGACGGCACCATGCTTTACCATGTCTGCCGTGATGAGACCTGGTTTGCCCACGGCCACCAGCAAAATATCTGCGTTGCGGGTGTATTGATCCAGGTCCTTGGTGTATTTATGACAAATCGTAACGGTTGCATGACCTTGCTCTACCAGCATCATACTCAGTGGCGCACCGGCGATGCGACTTGCACCCACCACCACGCAATGCTTTCCTTCCGTGTTGATGTTGTACCGGCGAAGTAATTCGATCACACCCCATGGGGTTGCTGGCATGAGGAGCGGCACTTTGGAGATAATGCTGCCGAAGTTACGGTTGGTGAACCCATCCACATCTTTATCGGGCCGGATCTTATCGGTGATTCGTTCCACAGATATACCAGGGGGCAATGGCAACTGGACGATGAATCCGTCAACGTCATCATCGTTGTTCACCGCCACAATATGCTTGCTGAGTTTTTCTTCTGAAATGGTATCTGCAAAACGCATCATGGTGTAGTGAAAACCAACATCCTTACACGCTTTTACCTTATGGTCCACATAAGTTTGACTGGCGCCATCATCCCCAACCAGGATAAATGCGAGGTGTGGAATTTTTTTACCGATCGACTTTCGCTCAGCTACCTTCTGAGCGATCTCCTGCTTGATTTCAGTTGAGACCTTACGACCGTCAATGAGGGTATACGATTTTGTAGTCGGTTCAGCCATGGGTATTAATCAAGTTTGAGTACGGCCATGAAAGCTTCCTGCGGAATTTCCACGGAGCCCACCTGGCGCATGCGCTTTTTACCTTTTTTCTGTTTCTCCAGGAGTTTTCGCTTTCGCGAAATATCCCCGCCATAGCACTTCGCGATCACGTTCTTGCGCATGGCGCTTACTGTTTCACGGGCAATAATTTTCTGGCCGATGGTAGCCTGTATGGCCACTTCAAACATATGGCGTGGAATGAGTTCTTTCAGCTTTTCACACAATTTCCTTCCCCACTCATAGGATTTGGCGCGGTGTACAATGGCGGAAAGGGCATCTACTTTTTCGCCGTTGAGCTGCACGTCCAGCTTAACCATGTCCGACTCTTTGTATCCGATCAGGTGATAATCGAGTGATGCATAGCCCCGGGAGATTGTCTTGAGTTTATCAAAGAAGTCAAAAACGATTTCAGCGAGCGGCATTTCAAAAGTCAACTCAACGCGATCGGATGTGAGGTATATCTGATTCTTGATGATACCCCGCTTGTCCATACAGAGTCCGATAATAGCCCCAATGTAATCGGCTTTTGTAATGATCTGGGCAGCGATATAAGGCTCTTCAATGACTGACAAGTGCGTTGGGTCAGGCATCTCCGAGGGTGCGTTGATCTCGATAACTTTTCCGTTGGTCAGCAGCGCACGGAATTTAACTGACGGCACCGTTGTAATAACAGTCATGTTAAACTCGCGCTCAAGGCGCTCCTGCACAATCTCCATGTGGAGCATACCGAGGAATCCGCAGCGGAAACCAAAGCCCAGGGCGGCCGAAGTTTCAGGTTCCCATACAAGGGCGGCATCATTCAACTGCAATTTCTCCATGGAGGCCCGGAGTTCCTCAAACTCATGGGTGTCTACGGGATAGATACCCGCAAAGACCATCGGTTTGACATCTTCAAAGCCCCGGATCGCTTCGCCAGGATTCTCGACGAGGGTTATGGTATCCCCCACCTTTACTTCCTTGGCCACTTTAATTCCGGAAATCAGGTACCCTACATTGCCGGAGCTAATCTCAGGGCGCGGGTGTTTGTCTAATTTCAGTACGCCAATTTCATCCGCGCCATATACTTTGTCGGCATTGACAAACTTGATTTTGTCATTGGTCTTGATGGTACCGTTAAATACCCTGAAGTAAACTTCGATACCCCGGAATGAGTTGAAAACCGAGTCAAAGATCATTGCCTGCAAAGGTGCATTGGGATCTCCTTTGGGAGGCGGCACTCGTTCCACCACGGCCTTAAGGATATCTTCAATACCCTTGCCTTCCTTGGCGCTGGCTTTCAATACGGATTCGCGGCTGCAGCCGATCAGGTCAACAATTTGATCGGTCACCTCTTCAGGCATTGCAGCGGGCAAGTCAATTTTATTGAGTACCGGGATAATGGTGAGGTCGTGATCGAGGGCCAAATAGAGATTGGAAATGGTCTGGGCCTGAATTCCCTGTGCCGCGTCCACAATGAGGAGGGCGCCCTCGCAGGCTGCAATCGACCTTGAGACTTCATAGGAGAAGTCTACGTGTCCGGGCGTATCAATCAGGTTGAGGACATATTCCTGGCCATTCAGCTTATAGTTCATCTGGATGGCGTGGGACTTAATCGTAATGCCCTTTTCGCGCTCCAGGTCCATGTTATCGAGAACCTGGGCATGCATCTGACGGTCAGAAAGGGTTCCGGTAAACTCCAGAAGGCGGTCGGCCAGGGTGCTCTTTCCGTGGTCAATATGGGCGATTATGCAAAAATTTCGAATGTTCTTCATTCCAGGCTTAGTTCCAATTTTAAGGCCCCAAAGGTAGGGATAAAATAGGGCTGTGGGAAATCAAAATCCCGGGTGAAATCGCCTCAAATGCAGAACATCTGTATGCGGGTTCTTTTTGATGAAAAGAGTGGCCGTTGGTGTGAACCTATATGGCGCTGACTAATTGATCCATGTCAATAGCCGACTCCACCTGACCTTTCCCAAAAAGTCGGCCTCACTGTCCATAGAAAACCATACGAACAGCGGCTTACCCACAATATGATCCTCCGGTACAAATCCCCAGAACCGCGAATCCAGGGAATTATCACGATTGTCTCCCATCATAAAATAATAGTCCTGCCGAAACGTATAAGCAGGAACATCTTTGCCATCAATAAACAAATGGTCATCCTTGATTTCAACATGGTCCAATCCCTCGTACCTGGAAATCACCTCACCATAAGTATCCAACATTTCATCATTTACGGTTAGCGTCACACCCGTTTTGGGGATAACCAGCGGTCCATAGTTATCTACGGACCATACGGACGCCAGCGGTTGGGGAAACAGACCCGGATCATGCTGACTGGATGTAACCATATCCAACTCCCAACTCAGCGCGGAGTATATAAGGCAGACGTGAAATTGACTCAGCCTGTTCGGCCGTTAAGAACATGCGATACACTGCGGTTCCTTCGCTGTTTTGACCCATTGGATAGTAATCATTGACATCCAAATCCAATTGCCGGAGATTGCGGTTGTTGATAATGTCGCGCGCAGTGATCCAGTAGGCTCTCTTTTGGCCGGATCTCGATGCCAGGTGAAAGCCATTCGCCCAAACCTCACCGTTAATAATGCGTAAGGTATCTCCAGGCACACCAACACAACGCTTTACGTAGTTGTTCTTCAGGTCCCGCGGGTAATCTATTCCTTCATTTAACTTCACCGGGGGGATATAGAATACCACCACATCACCCCGCTTCACGGTGGTGAATCCCGGGAAACGATAAACCGGCAATTGTACCCAGTCCAGGTAAGATGGAATGTTAGTCCCCCAAATCCTCTGATGTGTGAGCGGAACCTGCAATGGGGTCTGCGGAGTCTGCACACCATAGTGCAGCTTACTGACAAAGAGGTAGTCACCAACCAACAGCGAGTTCTCCATAGAGGGCGTTGGAATGACAAACGCCTGGGCTACACCCCAACGAAAGAGGGTTGCCGCGACTACGGCAAACGCAATATCATTATACCACTTGCGAATAGTGCTTGCCGGTTTTACCGGCACCTGTCTCTTCCAGAATTTCAGATGCATAGGGTATTGGTTTGATTATTCTGAGCGGAGCGAGTGAACCGGATTTGCGAGGGAAGCCTTGATTGCCTGGTAGGAAATGGTGAGCGACATCACGGTAAGCACCAGCAAGAAGCTGATCACAAAAGTAAATACCTCAATGGGGGCATGATACGTGAATTTGCCAAGCCATTGATCGATAAAGTAATAGGAAATAGGAAACAGGAACAGCCAAGACAAAGCCCACCAGGTAGAGCACAAAAAACTCTGCATAGATCAGCTTTACGATACCCGTCGCATGAGCGCCTAACACCTTTCTTACCCCGATCTCTTTTACCTTTCGTTGTACCACAAAAAGCACCAGGCCATAAACTCCCAGGCAACTGATGATGATCGCAATCAGGGTGAAACTTTGAATGATTTTTCCAAAATTCCTGTCGTTGGTGTACTGCTGTTGAATGGTGGTGTCCAGGAAACTATACTCAAAGGACTTCTCCGGAAAAAGCTGGTTCCAGGTTTCAGCGATCTGGTCAAGGGTGTTATTTACTTCCTGGTCAGTAAAGCGAATATTCAGGTTATTCCATTGATTGGCGTCTATTTCCATCACCAGAGCGCCTATGGGAGTTGTTAAGGTGGCCATGGAGAAATCATTCACCACGCCTACCACCTTGCCCAGTTTACCTTCCCGGTTAATGGTCTTTCCCAACGCTGCTTCCGGCGTTCCCCATTTGAATTCGCGAACTGCAGTTTCATTAACGATATAAGCTTCCTTTTCGTCGGTACCATATTCCTTGCTAAACGCCCGGCCCGCTTTGATGGTGAGGTCATAGGTCTTCAAGAAATCATAGTCCACCGCGAGGTCGGCAATGAACAGATTGTCTTCCTGGGTAAATCCTTCCGGGATAGTACCCCGGTAAACGGTGCCCAAACCTGGAATACCTGAAGAGGCTGCGGTACTTTTCACGCCGGCCTTCATTTCAATCTGGTCGCGGAAGGTCTGCAACCTGCTCCGATACGTACTATCGGCCCTCGAAAAAATAGCATTCAGGTTTTGGCTGGCCAGTGGCACCGTAATGATGTGTTCCTGTTGAAAACCCAACGGTTGATCCTGCAGAAATTGCATCTGCTTCATCAACATCAGTGAACCCGATAGCAGCATGCAGGCCACCATCAACTGAAAAACAACCAGCGACTTGCGAAGTGCATTACTTCCGCCCGGTGCAGCGGCCCCTTTCAAGGAAGTAACTGAATTAAATGTGGAGATGAACCAGGCCGGATATCCTCCGGCAAGAGCCGTTACTGCCACCAATACGCCAATGGATGCAACAATGAGGGTCACATCCACGGCTTCTGAAAATACAATCTCCCTTCCGGTAAATTGATTCATCAGCGGTAACCCGAGGTAAAAAACACCGTACGCCAGAACAAAGGCAAAACCACAAAACAAGAAACTCTCCGCGAGAAATTGACCAATCAAATGCCCTTTGGCCGAGCCGAGTATCTTGCGAATACCAATCTCTTTGATCCGTGTAAGCGATTGGGCCGTGCTCAGGTTAATATAGTTACTGCAAGCGATCAACAGTGTCAATAACCCGATGGCAATAAAAATATACAGGTTAGCCATTGTGTTGGTCGCAGAAGGTTCTGACAGGAGGGTTGACTTCAGGTGAATGTCAGGTACCGCCATCAGCGTAAAGACCTGGCCCACACGGCGATTTGGAGGACAATATTTATCCAAAAAGGCAGACATCGTGCTGTCCACGTTTTGCGGATCTCCACCCGGCTTGAGCAACACATAGGTGTATGAATGGCTGATCACAAAATTGGTCGCAAGGTTTTTTCTCATGCGCTCTGCCGTTTCATCACTCTCCATGTCGAACATGTTTTCAAACGGCGCCATCATATGAAACCGGAGATGCGAAGTTTGCGGAAAATCTTTGACCACCGCCGTAATCCGGAACGCATGTTTACCACCAAAGATCAAAGATTCACCCAATGGGTTCTTTTCGCCGAAGTACTTGGTGGCCATCTCATCGGTGATGATCAATGTAAAGGGATCTACCAGGGCCCGATCAAGTGAACCGGCGATCAACTGAAAAGTGAACATCCTGGCCAGCGCCGAGTCCACGAAGAAAACGCCGGACTCTTCAAAAGAAGCGCCCTCTTGTCCTTCGGGATGAGAAATACTCACATTCCTGTTATATACCCGGGCCGCTAACTCCACATCCGGAAAAAACTCAGTCATCAGGGGCGCGATGGGCGGCGGACTTGCGGCAATGCGCATACCGTTTGGTGCTGTATAAGCGATCCGGTACAACCGGTTGCCCTTTTCCTGAAACTGATCAAAACTATTCTCGCTGCGGACATAGGCCAATATCAGGAGGATGAGTCCCATTCCCATCGTAAGGCCTACAAAGTTGATCACAGCATAGACCTTGTGTTTCAACATATTCCGAATGGCTGTCTTGAAGAAGTTTTGCAGCATAAAATGAGGTATAGAAACCGTTTACTCAAAAATGATGTTCAGGGTTACAACACCCAGGGACAAACGGCGGGAAAAGGTAGTTTACCGGTATTATGAAAACCGAATTGTGGTAGTCACCTGTCCGGGCACTGCAGACATCGACAAGGTTGCCTGATGCAGGCGACAAATATGGTAGCAAAGCCAAAGGCCCATGCCCAGGCCAGAACTTAACGTGGAGGACTTAAACTCCCTGTCCAATTCAACCGGGATTACGACCAACCCTTCGGTGGGGTTGATCACTTCAATTTGACCCGGATTAATTCTGACTTCAACGGTAACACCAGCTGGCGAATACCGAATGGCGTTTTCAAGGAGATTGGCCACCACCGTTTCCATTTTATCAAAATCCAGGTAAAGGGCGGGAATAGGCTCTTCGGGCAAAGTCACGCGAATGAAGGAGCCCCGCTCAAGGCTTCTGTATTTTACTTTACGGATTGCCGCAAAGACAATTTCTTCGGGCTGTTCACTCCGCGCCCGCAGGGTGAGCGAATTGCTTTTCAGTTGACTGATCAATAAGAAATCATGAATAACCCGCGACAAGCGCTGCACTTCGGTTAATTGACTTTCCAGGATTTTACGGGTGGCAGCGTCTGGTGACTGCGAAATGGCCAACGACAGTTCAGTCTGCATGACGGCCAGGGGGGTCTTCAACTCATGGGTCGCCGAGGCAAAAAAATTCACCTGATTCCGGATTGCCAGTTCAATTCGTTCCAGCATCTGGTTGATGGTCTCCGCCAGCAGCCTGCTTTCATCCTGGCTATCTGGTACGGGTACCCTCCCAATGCGATTTGCTGCAGTGATCCCTGCTGCCACATCGGTGATCTTCTTAATTGGCCTAAGCATCAGACCCGCCGATGCAAACACCAGTATTCCAGCCAGAACAATAGCGCTCGCATTTGCAGCGAATAAGTAAATTCTAAGGTTTTGAAGCTGAGAAAGGAGTCGTTGATTGCTGCGCGACAAGGAAACCAAAATCATCGGATTGTCGGATGGGCGCATGGTGACAATCTTAACATCTTCAAGTTCCACAACTTCAGGCAACTGGGCAATTGGGTCAACAGCTGGAAATTCCGGGGACTCAAACAGGTTGACTGGCACCGGCCCGGTCGCTTGCTGCAACTGCATGGCATAGCCTACGGGGGGCAAAGGAATTTGAAGTGGGTCCAGCCTTACCCGCTCCGCAATCTTTCCCGCCTCTGCCTGAAGTTCCCGGGTATCCGCTTCGGCCAGCGTGGAGCGAACCTTTCCATAGATGATATAGTTGACGGGCAAAATGATGGACAAGAAGACAATAAAGAACAGGGCCGATGCCTTGGCCCGCAGACTGGTAAGAAAGGGAAAACGCTTGTTCAATTATTGCGTCAATAATGATCCTTCAATTACATAACCCATGCCGACCCTGGTATGAATAATATCGTCTCTCAATTTTCGCCGAAGTTGAGATATGTGTACTTCGATGACGTTGCTCCCCATGTCGAAGTTGACATCCCATACTTTTTCGGCAATTTCTGTCTTCGACACCACCCGGTTACAATGCATCATCAGAAGTTCGAGTAAGCCCAGTTCGCGGTTGGTAAGGGTAACTTCTTTTCCGTCCAGCCATACCTTTCGGGACACCAGATCCAACTCCAGCTGATCCACTTTATAGCGCGTAATAGTTCGGGGTGCCCCCTTTCGGGTTACGGCCCGGATCCGGGCAAGAAATTCCCCAAAGTCAAATGGCTTCTTCAGGTAATCTACGGCGCCGGCATCCAGTCCTTGTATAACATGATCACTGCTATTTAGTGCACTGATGATGATCACGGGAGTACGCACACCGAATTGACGCATGTTATGGAGTACTTCAAATCCATTTTGTCCCGGCAGCATGATATCCAGTACCACCAGGTCGTAGGCATTGGTAGAGACATATTCTAATCCGGTGCTACCATTTTCTGCCGCATCCACCGAATATCCCTGTTGCTCCATTCCTTCCTTCAAAAAGGAGTTCAGACGTGGTTCATCTTCTATCAGGAGAATCTTCATGAGGTTACAAATTACTTTATTAAAAATTCTTTTCCTTCGATGACCAACTTGCGCGGGGTGATAATGCGGTAAGTTTCCCGGTAGATTTCGCCATCCTTTCGGATTCGTTCGTCGCCTTGCACCGAAATGGCAGCTCCTTTTCGAAATAGTTTATCCAGTTGCTGGGCGGTTGCCGCGTCGATATCAACGTAGGCATCCTTTCCCACCATAATACTCATGATTTTCTGGCGGGGCGAACGGTCAACACGGGTAATTTTCCCGGTCACCTCCACGGGTTTATGATCGTGTGCAACATCTTCGCCGCCATAAAAGAGACCTCGCTCAATTCGAAGTGTATCTGAACCAGCAACCAATGCATGGAGTTCAAAAGGATTGGGCTGATGTTCAACCTTAAATCCGATATAATAGAAGTTCACTTGACGTCCATCCTTGACAAAATCCCTTACTTCTCTTGCCAAGTCGCTCGGAAAACTGACTTGTATTTCCTCATCGTTCGTCTTCATGACCATTCCGATACACACAGAGTTCTGTTTGTACAACAGTGATTTGAGCTGACCAGAATTTCTGATGAGCGGTGAGTAACTATAAACCTTCTTTATCCCTGAAACAGGAAATACAGCTGTTTCTGAAAATTGAGGGACTTCAGCATATCCAAAAAATGAGACCACGTCACCTCTTTTTGCCGGACGAAAGTCAGGATTCCCGGCCATAAAGCTGAAATTAGCGGCCAATCCATCCTGGAAAATAAAGACCTTTCGATCCTGATCATTGGGATAGACCTGCAGAATGGTCTTTTCCAGAAAGACGCCAACAGGCCGTTCATTTATTCGGTTGACAGTGGAGTAAGGCAGTGGCACCCATTTTCCATCGATAAGAATTTCTGTAATCCGATCTCCTCCCCACACACTAAGAATTTTCTTCATTTTAGGGTCGCTTTGAAATTCCTTCCTTCTCCTTTCCCAAATCAGGTTGACTTCTGCCCTTAGCGTAGTTTGATCGCCAACTTTAAGGTGATCGAGGATATATTTTCCGTAGTTTGGCCAAAACAAGAATTGAGCTTCCTCGCCGGCAACGTCCATTCGGATGCGCTCATACGCAACACGAAACGCAGGCTCGATCGCCAGAATACGACCTGTGAACTCACGAATCTCAGTTTTATTTTGTGCAGATACCAGAACTGGCAGCAGCAACAGCAGCAGCAATAGTTTTTTCATGCGCTTTACTTTAGGACCAAAGTAGAACGCCGGTCTTAGGACAAACTGAATACCGAATTAATTTTTCTTCAGGTACCGGGAAGCCAGCCGCTTGAGGGATTCCAGTTCATTCTCACCCATGGTCGCGCTCTTCACATTCAGCATCATTTCGAACATCACCTCATGGCTGAATCCGAGGTTAGAGGCCACCTTGGCGCAAAACTTGATTTCTTCGTTGTATATCTTTTCGTCAATCTTCATGAGTTGCACCAAATGAAGGATATAATCAAATTTCTCATCGACAGTGAGGTCGGATGGGATAACCACAGTGTGATCCCCACTGAATAATGGGAGAATCTCTGCCACCAGCATATGATTGGCCTGACCGATATTAATAATGAACTGACGTTCCTTTTCAGCCACATCTCCGTCAATGCGTGCCAGATTGATCAGCAATTTGATTTGTTCCAGGCTTGCCATAGGGATAAGGGTGAATTGGTTACCTAAAAGTCAGAAAATTAAGCCTCCCGACGAAATTAAAACTTCTTGATTTAACTTGACCCGGTGAATTTTCTTGCCCATCTCTATTTATCAGGCGACCATCCCCAGGTGATGGTGGGCAATTTCATCGGGGATTTCGTCAAAGGACGTGATTTACGTCACCAGTATCCCCCGGATATTGTCCGCGGTATAGAGATGCACCGCGCCATTGATGAATACACCGATCATCATCCCATCGTCCGAATCAGCAAAAGTCGCTTGTGGCCAAAATACCGGCACTACTCCGGTGTCATCACCGACATCTATTTTGATCACTTTCTCGCCGCCCAGTGGGATGCGTATTCTTCAACGCCGTTGCCCGACTATGCCACAGGTGCCTACCAACATCTGCTGGAGCATGAGCAAATTCTACCGGAACGGGTGCTGCAGATGCTGCCGTACATGATGAAGGGGAATTGGCTCTTGAACTACCGGGAAGTCGAAGGCATTCGCCGGGCACTTTCCGGAATGTCCCGACGTGCATCATTCGTCTCTAACATGGAGCATGCTGCTGATGATCTCACAGAATCATACGCTGAATTCCGTCAGGACTTTGATCAGTTCTTTCCTGAATTAAGAAAATTCTGCACTGACTGGGAACCATCCGGCCCGCCTCAGCCCTTGGCGTAAAAATCAAAACGGGTCTCTTTGGCACCCAATGAGCGAAGAAACTCTTCCACGGGCTTTGCTGGCTCACCACCTTTGATCGCATGGTGCAGCATCGTCAATCCATGTGGACCTTTGGAATTCAACAACATGGGATGTGCCGTCAGGGTAAGCTTCACCGTTTCAAGATGGCCCAACATGCAGGCCAGATAAATATTATATCGGGCTCCCTTGCCCAACAGATAGTTTGCAATCTCCTTGTTGCCCACATGACCAGCCGCTTCAATGCCTGACTCAAAATCACCTCCGCCCCAATCATTGGAAACATGCAAGAGCTGAGGATCATTCTCCAGCATTTCGCGAACGCGATCAAATTTCCCGTGTGAAACGGAAACAAACTCCTTTACAATATCCAGTTTAATGGGTTGTGGACGCGCCGGGTCCTGACCCAATGCATGCATGGCTGGCACCAGGGCAATCCCACCCAGCACCGTACGTTTCAAGAAGGCTGTTCTGTTCATGATTCAGGGGTTTCCGGTTACAACGGTGCTAACCCGCCAAAAGACAATCAACTGCTTATTAACTTTTTGGAATTATTTTAGCGGTCAAATACCATGACCAACGACCCTGAATTAAACGGAAAATACCTGGGCACCATCTCCAGGGACTTTGTGAAGGTTGCTGACACCCTGAAGGAAGCCTCCTATCAAATTCGCAAAGCAGGCTTCGCCTACCCCATCTTCCCGATCAGCCGGGAAGAACAACCCATCGGACAAGTATTGATTCGCAGCAACGACTTATCCCTGGATTGGAATTATTACGCTTCCTTTCTGGATGAGTTTGTGCAACGCGAACTTGTGGCCAAAGAGAAAGAAGAAGAATTTAAGGGCGCCTACAAAGATCCCGATGAGTTTTGCTGCCTGTTCGTCATTGATCAGGCATTCACCCGGTTTGTATTTATCCCGTTTCCGGAAGATTAACACTAATAATGGGTCCAGCCCTGGGCCTGCAGCGGCACCACATTACCGTTTTTGGTAATCAAGACATTTTCATTCGGGTCAGCATGGATATATCCGATAAAGTGGATGTCCTGGTGGTTCTTGATTTTTTCAAAATCCGCCTGCCGGATGGTGAAGAGTAATTCGTAATCCTCACCACCATTGAGCGCTGCCGTGAATGGATCCAACTTAAATTCCACAGCGGTGGTGTACGCTTCCTGATCAATTGGAATTTTGTCTTCGAATATTCTTACGCCCACATGTGAATTTCTGGAAAGATGAAATAATTCTGAGGCGAGGCCATCGGATACATCGATCATGGACGTTGGATGAATACCCAATTCGGCGAGCTCATACACAATATCCATCCGCGCTTCGGGCTTCAGTTGCCGGCTTACGCAGTACTCATATTTTTCCAGCTCAGGTTGCATGTTGGGATTAGCCAGGTACACGGCCTTCTCCCGCTCCAATATCTGCAAACCGATGTACGCTCCTCCGAGGTCCCCGGTCACGCAAATGATATCTTTATCAGCAGCACCGTTGCGATATACTTCCTGGCCTTTCCTGGCGCGACCGAGGATACTGATGGATATCATCAGGCCTGATGTTGAGGCTGTGGTGTCACCTCCCACGAGATCAACCTTATAGTTTTCACAGGCTGCACGGATCCCGGCATAGAGCGTCTCCACCGCCTCCACCGAGAAGCGATTGCTCACCGCCAGGCCAACAACGATTTGTTCAGGTCTGCCATTCATCGCCGCGATATCAGAAACGTTGGCTGCCACAGCTTTATAGCCCAGGTGTTGCAACGGCATATACGACAGATCAAAGTGAACGCCTTCCACCAGCAAATCGGTAGACAACAACAATACCTCATCGCCGGCATCGATCACAGCAGCATCGTCACCAATACCTTTCATGGTGGAGGGCTGCGACACATGTGCCTTGCCGCGGATGCGGTCAATCAATCCAAATTCTCCAACCTCAGCAATCTCGGTTCTTCGTTGTTCCATGGGTATCCTTACAATCTGCAAAAGTAACGGGAATCGCCTGATTTTTAACTCGCCGTGGTTGGCTGATCCTTGCGGTCTTCACACATTTCCACCAACACGTGATTGGTGGTCTTGGGATGGAGGAAAACTATCTTCTTGTTGTCTGCACCATTTTTGGGGCGCTCGGCAAGCAATCGGAAGTCTGCCTGTTCCATGTCCTTCATCCGGTCTTCGAGGTTGTTGACAGCGAAGGCCAGGTGATGAAGTCCTTCACCCCTTTTTTCAATAAAATTGGCGATGGGTGAATCGGCGCGGGTGGCTTCCAGCAATTCGATCTTGATCCCTCCCACCTCAAAAAAAGAGGTGCGCACCCCTTCAGATGGAACATCCTCGGTTTTATAGGGTTGTTTTCCCAGCAAGCGGGCAAAGAGCTGATTGCTCTTTTCGAGGTTCTTTACGGCGATACCGATATGTTCTAGTTTTTCCATGACGTGGTGTTAGTGGAGTTCTTCTTATTTTTGCGCAAGGGAGGAAACTTTTGAGCCATTCTCAAGGTTTTTATCTATAAATAGGAGAAACTGCCCATATCCGGCAGAAACAGACCACAAAAGACCATGATCACCGTAACGGAAAAAGCCAAAGAGAAAATTATTGAGCTTCGTCACCAGGAAGGCCGCGAGCCCAACAACAACATCCGGGTTTCCGTCAAAGGGGGCGGATGCTCAGGCCTTATGTATGACCTTAATTTTGACGACCAAATCAAACCCGTCGATCAGGTATTTGAAGACAAGGGCATCAAGATTCTCGTAGACAAGAAAAGCCTCCTGTACCTGCTCGGTACGACCCTCGATTTTTCTGACGGTCTAAATGGTAAAGGCTTCCAGTTCATCAATCCCAATGCATCGCGCACCTGTGGCTGCGGCGAGAGTTTCTCGGTTTGATCCTTATGGGATTTATGGGATAGCAGCAATACACTTGAGTTCAATCGCGATGGGTGTAGGCAGCGCATTCACCTCCAGCGTAGTTCGGCACGGCTTGTTTCCGGTGAAGTATTCCGCGTAAATCCGGTTAAACGTCGGAAAATCTTTTTTCATATTGGTCAGGTATACGGTGACGTCGACGAGGTCATCCCATTTCGCACCGGAAGCTTCCAGAATCAATTTAACATTCCTGAAAACAGCATGACATTGCATTTCAATATCATAGGATTCAATGTTGCCGGATGCATCCAATGTGACACCGGGAATCTGTTTTGAGCCCCGCTGACGGGGACCAACGCCAGAGAGAAACAGCAAATTGCCCACACGACGGGCATGTGGGTATGCACCGACTGGTTCAGGTGCCTGATCGGCATGGATATGTTCGTTGCTCATGACTTTTTTACTTTGTTATCCCGAATACCAGGCTGGCCCACTGACTCTGGTAGTCAGCCCCTTCGCGTTCTGAGGGAATCATCTTTACCGCGCTCACCATCCAGGGTCCGGAGGTACTGATTGGAAATCGGATGGTTCCATCATTCTCCGTATAGATGTTTTGTAAAAAGGTTCTGTTGCCCACATAATTCCAAACCTTCACCAGTGTGTGCTGAGCTGGTTTGTTTTCCCACAGTACCCTACAGTCGAGATAATCTCCCGGCTTGAGGGTGTAAGGATTTGCCAACGGCATGATCTCATACCGAAATCCCAAACGTTTTTTGTAGGTGTCGTCCACAACAGGCCCGGCCTGCACCATCACCTTGGCATATCGCTTGTAAAACTCCCTCGATGGCTTATCAAGCTTATTCTCTTTTTTCCTGAGCTCCAGGATGTTCTCCAAGCCGTCTTCCTTCAGGTACTCGTTGAATTTTTCAGCTTCCAGTTCGAGGTAAGCAAAGTTGCTTTCCAGACCAATCACATAGGTACCCGGCTTATCCAACACCGTGGTTAAATTCTTTGATTTTGTCTTCTGCACAACTCCCTCCAGCTTCTTTATCCCGGTGGCATGCACAAGTTGTACCTGTTCGACCTTGTGACGATTCATGTCCCAGCTCTCTCCGGTAAAATTCTCTCCTACCTTAAAGTCAATGGTCATCGTATCACCTACGGCATACCGGTATTTGGATGGCTGCAGCCAAAACTCATGCGACTGTGCCAGGTTGAGGAAAGCAAAAACAAATACCAATGTTATAAACTTCTTCATAACCTACTTTTTGCTGTTCATCAAGGATTCAATTTCATCGGCCTCAATGGGAATATTACGTGTGAGGTCCAGAACCCCTTTCTTCAAAATGACAATATTATTTTCCAGTCTTACACCAAAGCCTTCTTCTTTAATGTAAATACCCGGTTCCACGGTCCACAAAGAACCAATGGCCATCTTAGCGTGCATATTTCCCACATCGTGCACATCAAGGCCCAACATGTGCGAAGTGCCGTGGTAGTAATACTTGCGAAACGCTTCCTGACCAGGACGCTGACGCCTGATATCATCCCTGTTGATCAACTTCAAGCCCAGCAGTTCACGTTCCATTATTTTTTCTACCTCACGGTGGTAGTCAAAATAAACCAGGTGCGATGACATTAACTTGATAGCTTCCTGATGTACGCGAAGCACTGCGTTATACACTTCTTTCTGGCGCTTGGTGAATTTTCCGCTCACGGGAATAGTCCGTGTGAGGTCGGCATTGTAGTTTCCATATTCAGCTGCTGCATCAATCAACAACAAATCCCCGGCCTTACAAGGGCGGCTGTTTTCAATGTAATGAAGTACCGTATTGTTAACGCCAGACGCAATGATGGGATTGTAGGCGTGTCCCCGTGAACCCTGGCGCACAAACTCATGGATATATTCGGCCTCCACCTCATTTTCATATACCCCGGGCTTCAAAAATTTAAGCACCCGCAGAAACGCTTTGCCGGTTATGTCAACGGCCTTTTGCATCAATTCAATTTCAGCCGGTTGTTTAATGGTGCGCAATGCGGCCATCAGGGGCGCAAGTCGTTGATAATTATGCAAAGGATACTTTTCCTTGCACCATGAAATGAATCGGGCATCACGCGTTTCTACCACCACATCGGCCCGATAGTGTTCATTGGTATTCAGGTAAACATGCTCCACACCACCCATGGCCATCATATGATGAAACCACTTATGAAAATCTGACAACCATAATACTGTATCGATGCCAGAAACGGCGCGAGCCTCCTCCCGGCTTAATTTATGTCCTTCCCATTTCTCCAGTAATTCGTTGGGTTCACGGAGAAAAAGTATTTCGCGAAAACGCTTTTCCGGAAAATCCGGGCAAATCACCAGCATACTTTCTTCCTGGTTTACACCGGTGAGATAAAATAAATCGCTGTTCTGACGAAAGGATATCGTACCATCAGCCGTGGTGGGCATGATATCGTTGGCATTCAGGACGGCGAGGGATCCTGGCTTTAGTTCCTTCACCAGGCGTTTGCGGTTATTCACAAAAAGATCGTTCGCGATGGGTGTGTATCTCATGGGGATTCTCTAATTTTCTTGTCACGCAATTTAAAAGAAAACCACGCCATGACAACGACCCCGATCTCCTGCAATTATCTAAAAACCCTTACCCTGTGTCTATGCGTAATTGCGCTGGGCTTCTCCAGAAACCTGGATGCGCAACCATATCAGCCGAGCGCCGAAAACATGAAATCCAGGGCCTGGTTTCAGGAAGCCCGCTTCGGGCTATTCATTCATTGGGGCGTTTACAGTATTCTTGGCGACGGGGAATGGGTGATGAACAATCAACAGATTCCCATCAGTACCTACGAAAAACTACCGGGCGCATTCAATCCTTCCCATTTCGATGCAAAAGCCATTGTTCAAATGGCCAAGGATGCCGGCATGAAGTATATCACCTTCACCAGCAAGCACCACGATGGTTTCTCCATGTTTGATTCAAAAGTCTCCGACTATAACATCGTCAAAAAAACCCCCTTTGGCCGAGACGTTGTAAAGGAACTGGCCGAAGAATGTCAGAAACAAGGCATCAAACTGTTCCTGTACCATTCACAACTGGACTGGCACCATCCCGATTATTTCCCGCGTGGATTTACCGGAGGCACCTACACCGGCCGGGAGGAGAAGGGTGATATGAACAAATACCTGGACTACATGGATGCGCAACTCACGGAACTTCTCACCAACTATGGGCCGATAGGTGGGATCTGGTTCGATGGCATGTGGGATAAAAAGGATGCTGAATGGCGGTTGCGAAAAACTTATGATATGATTCACCGTCTGCAGCCAGCGGCGATGGTGGGTAGTAACCACCACCTGATGCCGTTCGAGGGCGAAGACTTTCAAATGTTTGAGAAAGACCTGCCTGGCAACAACACCACGGGTTTCGCGCCTGAACAAAAAATTGGAGACCTGCCGCGTGAAACCTGTGAGACCATTAACAACAGCTGGGGCTTTGATTTGCGCGACAACCACAACAAAAGTTATAAAGACCTTGTTCAGTACCTGGTGAAGGCAGCAGGATATGATGCCAATTTTCTGTTGAATGTAGGTCCGATGTCCAATGGTAAAATTCAACCGGAGCATGTTGCGCTATTGAAACAAATAGGCGAATGGACCCGCACCCATGGGGAAACCATTTATGGAACACACGGCGGACCGTTGACACCGAGGACATGGGGTGTTACCACACAACGAGGAAATCAGGTGTACGTGCATATCCTCAACTGGCCCGACGAATCCCTTACCCTGCCAAAGTTCGGCAAGAAAGTTACCAAGGTCACTTTATTCCAGGATAAGTCGCCGATCAAATTCGTTGCCAATGACTTTGGCGTAACGTTTAAGGTAGATGGAACTAAACGAAACGATGTGGATACCATCGTGGTACTTACAGTAGAGTAGATGACCTTTCCGGAATTTAAGAAGTCACTTCGGGACCCCCAGCCTCCAGACTTGTCGCCGCTGCTGGTAAGCTTGTGGTGGGATGGAAAAAACAAGTGGGACCAGGCCCATGATGTTGCTCAGGATATTGAGAGCCCAGCGGGATCGTGGGTACATGCCTACCTGCACCGGCGTGAAGGCGACCTGGGCAATGCCGCTTACTGGTACAGACGTGCCGGTAGGTCTATGCCATCAAGTACCCTGGAAGCCGAATGGGCAGATCTTGTCAACTATTTCCTGCAGGAAAAAAAATAAGCCGGCGCTTTGAGCCCCGGCTTACTAAGCACTTTATCTCAATTTCAATTCCTGGGAAAGGAGGCATTTGCCATGACTTCCTCCATCTGCTTTACATGCCGGGTGGTATGTCCTGACATAAACAGAATAACCTGATAGGCATCAACAATCCCGAATGGCGTCTGGGCATACCGGTTGCGCAAATCCTCCTGGGTATCCTTCACGAACGCTATATGACTGTCGCGCTTAGTCATAAATTCACGGATTGAGCCATCCGCCGAACCAAACTTGTTGGCAGGCGTCAGCGCTTCACTGGTCTTCACCTTGCGCTCCCGGCTTGACACTCCGGCAAGGATGCCTGCATCATCAACCTTTACTTCTCCTCGGCGGGTCGGATCTGCAGGCTGTTTCATGGCTCCTTCCAGCATACTCCATATGGCAGACTCAGAAACGGCAATATGCTCAGCCACTTCTGCAACGGACCAGGAATCCGGGGTCGCTTTGTAATTCATTTGTGCTTCAGTCAGCCCCTTGGTGGCCTTGGTGAATTGATCGCGAGATAACTTGAGTTGTTCAAGCGCGGCTTTTCGCTCATCCGATGTAATCGTAACATCTGGCGAACGAAAGCTCACCAGGGCAAGCAAGAAGAAGGGTAATAGTTTTTTCATTGTATTGAGTTATTTGGTTTTCATGTTATTACATATCCGCCACTTTACGGACTTCCACCGTCCCATTGAACTCCAGGTCCGGGCAATCCTTGGCGATACGAACCGCTTCGTCCATATCAGCGACCTTTAGGATGAAGAATCCACCCATGATGTCTTTCGCCTCTGTAAACGGTCCATCAGTCACCGACTTATTCTTGCCGGCTACCCACTTTCCTCCTGGTATCAAGGGTTCTCCCGTCAGGTATTTTCCTTCTTTGCTGAGCCGGTCCACCCAGTCCAGCCATTTCTGCATGTGCTTCTGCATGATTTCCGGTGAAGGTGAATTGAGGCCACCGCGAAAGAGTAAGGCAAATTTTTCCATATCAAGTATTTTTAAGGGGTTATGAATATACTAAAAGACGCCCCACCTGCTTCAATCCGGACAAGCAATCATGGAAAAAATTGCTTCAGTGATGGTCCCCCTCCTCACGTGAAAAATTCGCCTTTTTCCACAATGCCAATTCGTCGGCGCGATTCTTTAGTTCTTCTGCCGTGGGTTGCCGCTCCATCCATTTGTTAAGGTCCGGTTGCCCTGCATCCACCCAGGCCGTAAACCACAAGTCTGCTGTCGCCTTTACGCTCGCCCGAATTCTGCGTTCCACCATGCCCGAAAGGTGTTCATGGTACTTCCGGGAAAACGCCAGATCATACACCCTGATGGTTTGTTTTCCTTTGCTTTCGTAACTGAACCGCGCAAGTTGAACGGCAGCGAGTTCACGCTCAAGCCGTAGCACCGAATCAACGGCCAAATGAGATTCTTCTATTACCTTCCAGATCATATTGGTTGGCTTATCCACATAGGAAGCGGGTCCGACATAAAAGTCATAGTTATTGAAAAACAATTCAGGCAGTCGTGATTCCCAGAGACCATGGATACCCGTCTGCCCAGTCAACTGACCATTGTAGTTGCGGGTGGTGTGCAGGGGCACATGGGCGTCACCTACATAGTGTCCCAGTTCTGCCGAAACCTTGAGGATGCGGGCGGGATCATTTAGCATAAACGCCTCCCGGAGCCGGTAATACATACTCACCACATGCCAGGGCACAATGCCGTGCTTCGACAGTGAATCTTCGCCGAACCGCTCCACGGCTGCTGACCAGTGCTTTGGTAGTGTGTCCGTATAAACGTCCAGGTCAATAAAATGACGAGGCGCTTCCGCGGCGACTGCATATCGGCGTTCATCCGGATGGGTCGAGGTTTCAATCAGGTAGCGGATGTTCTTCTTATAAAAGCCTGACATCTCAGCAGGCAGGCAGAAGACAGCCAACCGGTTGATTTGTTGATGACCAAAAAATCCCCATCCGGGGGATATATAAATGCATAGAACCAAAAGTACTTTCAGACCTCGCGTCATCGGGCTATCTTTTACCCGTAAAATATTCATCATGAAACACCTACTGACCATCAGTCTGTTGATCATCTGGAAAGTCGTACATGCAACAGACCCCTATCCCCGGAATGAAGCCATCGATATCCGACATTATCAATTCAATTTGGTATTAAATGACACCACAGATCGGATTTCTGGCGAAGCCACCATCGACATCCGGTTTAGAAAGGAGGTAACATCCTTTGATCTGGATCTTGCTTCCCGGCAAGGTGACCAGGGAATGGAGGTAATTTCAGTAACGAGCCAGGGACAGTCCATGCGCTTTACGCATGAAAACAACAGGATCACTATTACAATACCCCGATCCGCCGCTAACGAGGACCGGTCTTTCACGATCCGGTATGCGGGTATTCCGCAGGACGGACTCATCATTGGAAAGAATAAATATGGTGACCGCACCTTTTTTGGAGACAACTGGCCGAACCGCGCGCACTATTGGTTGCCCGTAATTGACCACCCGTACGACAAGGCAACTTGTGAATTCCGCGTGATCGCTCCGGAAGCCTATAGCGTTATTGCCACCGGAAAAAAGATGGAGGAATCTGCACTACCTGATCGACAGAAGCTGACCCACTGGAAAACTTCTGTTGCCTTGCCCACCAAAGTGATGGTCATCGGAGTAGCCCGCTTTGCCATTTCCTATGTGGGCACCATCAACGGAGTACCCCTGGAGAGTTGGGTTTATCCGCAGAATCGGGAAGAGGGCTTTAATGACTACGCACCGGCTGCGAAACCCCTGGACTTTATCAGCAAGACCATTGCACCCTATCCCTACGAAAAGCTCGCCAATGTGCAGTCGAAGACACGCTTTGGTGGCATGGAGAATGCAGGCAATATCTTTTACTATGAGAAGTCCGTCTCCGGCAAAGGCAATATTGAAGGTCTGTTGGCCCATGAGATTGCACACCAATGGTTTGGTGACTCAGCCTCGGAGGCGGATTGGTTTCATGTTTGGCTGAGTGAAGGTTTTGCCACCTATCTCGCTAACGTATACTTTGAAAATGAGTACGGTCCTGAGCGGATGCGTCAGGAAATGGACAAGGATCGGACGCAGGTACTGAACTACTACCTTAAGAATCCTCGTCCTATCGTAGATCAACAGATTACCGATATCACGAAGGTTCTCAATACCAATACCTATCAAAAAGCCTCCTGGGTGCTTCACATGCTCCGCCAGGAAGTTGGTGATCCCAAATTCTGGGAAGGGGTTCGGGCCTATTACCAGAAATTCAAACTCGACAATGCCCTTACGGATGATTTCAGGAGTGTGATGGAAGAAGTTACTGGCAGCAATCTTAAGGCCTTTTTTGACCAATGGATCTATTCTCCGGGTCACCCGGTGCTGGATGTGACCTGGACCTGGCTGCCCGCCCAGAAAAAAATCCGGATTACTGTGGTTCAGCAACAGGAAAAGCTTTTCCAGTTTCCCATGGAGTTTGGCGTACTCGTAAATGGCAGTCAGACCATAGAAAAAGCAGCCGTAACCAACCGAAAACAGGAAATAATGCTGAATGCAGCCCAAAAACCAACTTCTCTGCAGCTGGACCCCCTGACCCACCTCCTTTTTCAGGGCACTGCAAAAGAAGTGGTTAAGTAAGGCCTCGCTTTGCAAATCCGCGCTTTCGTTTTAGCTTTGCAGTCCTTTTTAAAAGCACTATGGCAAATCATAAATCAGCCGAAAAACGCATCCGGGCAAACGAAACCAAGCGTGTACGCAACCGCTACCAGAACAAAACTACCCGTACCCAGATCAAGAAATTGATGGATACGACCAAGAAAGACGAAGCACAGGCTTTGTTGAAGGAAGTTACGGGTATGATCGATAAATTGGCCAAGAAAAACATCATTCATTGGAAAAAGGCGGCCAATCAGAAGTCACAACTGACCAAGAAAGTAAACGCGCTTAAGTAAGCCGTAAGACCTATATTTTTCCCCGACAGCCCTGCTGCCGGGGTTTTTTTATGCCCAAAAGAATCAGGCATTCCGGCAATCCAAAACTTCCATAGCAGGCCGCACCCCATTTAGATTTGGGCGTGAACCTGAACGAACCAAAACCAATACCCATCAAAGGTTGGTCACCAGACGACCGCCCCCGGGAAAAGCTCCTGCAAAAAGGAACTTCGGCGCTTTCTGATGCCGAGCTCATTGCGATCCTGCTGGGCACCGGCACCACCAACCTGAGTGCGGTCGACGTCGCCAAGAATCTGCTACAACAAGCCGGGAACGAGCTGAATCAACTGGCACGATTCACCATCAAGGACCTCACACGCTTAAAAGGCATTGGCGAGGCGAAAGCAATCACAGTCGTCGCTGCGCTGGAACTTGGCAGAAGACGCAAGCTGACAGAGACACCAGATAAAACACGAATAAGTTCCTCGCGCGCTGCCTATGATTTTCTGTATGCCGAATTAACTGACCTGACGCACGAAGAGTTTTGGGTGATCCTGCTGAACCGGGCAAACCGGGTGATTCGCAAAAAGCGCATCAGCGAAGGCGGGGTAAGCGGCACCATTGCCGACCCAAAGATCATATATAAGTCTGCCCTGGATGAGCTGGCGAGCGGAATCATCGTCGCACACAACCATCCTTCGGGAAACCTGACTGCCAGCCAGAGTGACATCGATCTCACCCATAAACTGAAAGAAGCCGGCAAGTTTCTGGAAATACAATTGCTCGACCATCTGATCTTTTGTGGTGAAAAGTATTTTAGCTTTGCGGACGAGGGAATACTCTGATGTCGTTGAAAGGAATCATTGGCAGCCTTGCGGGGCTTGTGTTGGTCATCATCCTCTTTTACTCTTTCTCCGGAGAAGAGGATGTTGCCGGCTATGTCAGCAAGATTCGCGATGAGCGCGATAAGAAAGATCAGTTTATGCGTTCGGAGGACTCACCCCTTGGAACCGCACGCGCCAATTTCCAGGGCCTCAAGTATTTTGAACCAGACATCCGCTATCGGGTTGAAGCTGATCTCGAACCCATCCAGAAAAAAAATGTCGTCGTATTGCCCACCAGTACCGGTGAAGAGAATTCCTACCTGGAATATGCCTGGGCATCATTTACCTGGGAAGGTAAACAGCAACGGCTGTTACTGTTAGAGATCATGGCCGCCGGACCAAACCGTGGCAAACTATTTCTCGCCTTTGCCGACGAAACCAGTGCCCGTGAAACCTACGGCGCCGGGCGGTATATCGATGTCAACAAGACACCCGGGGCAAGTACCATTACCCTCGACTTCAACCTGGCTTATAATCCCTATTGCGCCTACTCCGATAACTTTTCCTGTCCGTTTCCTCCGCGCGAAAATGTGCTGACTTTTGCAGTCAACGCTGGCGAAAAAAACTACCACTGATCATATCTTGATGTATATCTTTTTCCGGTCCAGAAGATATCCGACCGACCAGCACATCAACATAAATACCAGCGCAAACAGGAATGAGCCAGGGTAATCACCGGCCCATGGCCTGAAGACATGTAAAAAGATCCAATGATGCAGGTCGTGACCATCATAGGAGAAAGCATCCAGCAGAATAGCCGCGACTTCAGAGAGCAGATAGATGAAGAGGGTGTTTCTTCCCATCACAACAAAAAAATAGCTCCAACTCGTGCTTTTCCGGATATCCAGTAGATAAACCAGGATTGCCAGCACCATCATATCAATGCCAGTAGTAAGCACCACAAAGGAAGAGGTCCATAATTTTTTATTCAGCGGGAAGCCGAGGTGCCAAAACAATCCAATCGCAATTAATAAGCCACCCAACATACTCAGCCGCGCGAGGGTCTCCCATGACGGTCCCTTCTCTCGCAAATAATTACCGACTGCATATCCTGCCAACACGTTGACAATCGCGGGGAGCGTGCTTAACCAACCTTCCGGATCAAATGCAATTCCTTCGCCGTGATACAGATGTGCCTCACCCATCAGCCACCGGTCAAACGCAAGCACTGCGTTGCCAGTCAGGGTGAGGTCGCCGAAAAAGGTCAGCAAGGCCCAGTATAGCAGTAGCATCAATCCGCCGATCCTGAGAGCAGTGCGAAGTTTGACAAAATGAACCAGCAACGCGGCAAAGCCATACCCCAATGCAATTCGCTGCAGCACACCCAGAATTCTGGTTTCGGCCATGGGCTTGAAGTGCCAGACACCATCCGACATGGCAAAGAATGGGAACCAATACATCAGGTAGCCCAGCAAGAAGATGATGGCAGAACGTTTTAGAATCTTTCGGACAGCAACACCATTTCCGGCAGCTTCATAGTGCGGCAAGGAAAAACTCAGGGAAGTGCCGACCAGAAACAGGAAGGTGGGAAATACCAGGTCGGTCAGTGTGAATCCATCCCACCGGGCGTGATGCAAAGGTGCGTAGGTAGTATCTCCAAAACCCGGCGTATTGACGATGATCATCAACGCCACATCCAACCCACGAAAAACGTCAAGCGACAGAAATCGGTTTTTGAGTTCCATGCAGGTAATTTAGAAAAAACCCGCTGGAACCGAACCAGGGTCATTCATTCTTGACCACTTGCTGAATTTCGTATACCGACATGGATTGGTCATTGCGCATGGTGCGATATCCAGCATAAATCAGGATGATGCCCAGCAGCTCCATCACATACAACACTTCCGTGTAACCGAACTTTGTAAATGATCCGCCAATGCCGGGCAAAAGTCCACCCAAAGCAATGAGGATATTGCCCCAAAACCGCTTACCCGATTGCCCATCTTTCCGGTATTGCAAGGCGGAATGAATCGCACCACCAACCAGAAAAATAAAGGCATAGATATTAACCCACGGGGTAATTAACCTTACATATTTCCATACCAGCACTTTACCGGTAAGCCGGGCAGGCTCTACCAGTGAATAGTCAATCGGAGAAAGCATCACCAACACCGAGCCTACCATAATAATGATCACCACGCCAATCATCATGAAAGTGGCTGTCCGTGGCTTGAACATGAGGTAAACTGAACCTTGTGCCAACGGAAATCCACCCAGCATGGCACCCAGTACATACCAAGCCTTGAAGGCGGGTTCACTCCAACCAAATATCCCTACCCATCCTTCCGTAAATGTGCCAAGGCCATAGCATAACACACCGAAGGTCCACCAAAACAAGTAAGACGGCTTTCCCTTGCTGAGATAGTGCTGATACAAGATGACAAAAAACGCTGCCGACAGAATTGTCGTGAGGATCGGAATTTTTTGAATGAATGAGATCATGGCCTGAATAAGAAAAAGCCCGACGGTATCGGGCTTTGGTGTTTACTTTATTGAAGTTTCTTGCTCCCGTCCGGCTGGTAAAGGTACCGGAAGGTATAATACCGGTCGGTAGAGGTTGCTGAAGGGCTGGCCGGCGCATCCTTGTAGTAACTGATGATTTCCATCTTCGCATATTTTCCACCGGAGGTCTTAACCATAATAACACGTCCTGCGATGGGAGAAATAAGGTTAGTAGAAGGATCATAGTTGTACCATCCCTTGCCGGAACCCCGAGTGATGGCATACGTGGCCGTAGCACTATTGTCCGTCAGATATCCCGCATCCGGAGCCAGGTTAAGCTCAGAGAAAATTCCGGTCACCACCAATGCTGCCGCACTGCCCGGACCGCTGGTGCCGCTGTTGATGATGATCTTGGTGCCATTAAATCCAATGTCCCATTTTGAAGAAGCGCTGTCTGAATTGGCAACCGTTGCACCGGTGGCGAAGCTGAACAAGGTGTACTTGTTGGTAACACCAATGGGCTGGCCATTGGCAGGATTGTATCCACCCGATGGCGGATCTGCAGACAGATTCTTAAATGTGACCGCTACCAGGGCAGGCGTCGGGTCGCTCTTAGAACACCCGGCCAACACACCCACCAACACAACAAGACCCAGGATCATCCTTACTTTTTGCATACCATGATTGTTTAATTGTTTTTTGATTTTGAAAATGAATACCCCACACTTACATACATCAAGCGGCCGGGAATATTGGGGATGTATATCCGGTCGGTATAGTTAAACAGGTTATCTATCCCTGCCTGAATACGAATTCCGGCAGGCAATGTCTTGGCCATTGAAATGTTAACAAGGGCATACCCGCTGACAAAATTGTCGTATACATCCAAAATGCTATTGCCGTTGCGATCAGACACCGGGATGGTCTCGCCCTGGATGCTTCCCACAATGTCACCAATACCATATCGGCCGCGGTAAATCACCCGAAGGCTTGCGTCCAAACCTTTTTCCTTATCCACATAAAACAATTTCACATTGCCCACATGCCTTGATCGGTTATATAAACCGAAGTATTCGGAAGGTTTCAGTCTCCGGGTATCCAGGGTGACCGGATCACGCCAGAATACCTCGCCTTTGTTCACAGCACTCACCACATCTTTGTCTTTGGCGTACAACAACTGATAGCCAAGAGACAAGTTGAGGCGGGAAGTGAGTGGCATTGTAAAATTGGTTTCCACCCCTTCGGTAAAGGCACGTCGGATATTCCGATAACTGTAAATGGTTTGGTTGGCGGACGTAATGGCGACAGCCTGGCTCTCAATCAGGTTGTCGATCGAGTTGTAAAAGAGATTAACGTCGGCTACTACGGAAGCAGGTAAAAGTATCCGGGCGCCAAAATTGAATGCCGCAGACCGCTCGGCCTGAAGTTTTCCGATTAAAGACGGATCAAAAAGATAGGCTTTGATTTGACCCTGCGACTCCAGCATTGCCAGACGTTCACCCACCACTTCCGTACCCAGTACACTATAACCACCTCCGGCTGAATTATTAAAGTTGAAATACAACTGTCGGAAATCCGGCGCCTTGAAGCCAATCCCGAATGAGCCTTTTAGAGCAATCCGGTTATTCAATTCATACCGGGTAGAAAGTTTGGGGCTAAACTGGGATCCATAGATCGTGTTGTAATCAAAGCGACCACCAGCAATCACGCTCAGGCGGGGTGAGGGCTTCCACTCCTCCTGGAAAAAAGCATACCGGGTCTGTTGTTTGCGTTGCACCTCGTCGCCATAGCGGGAGGTTTGCACCGATTCCATGGTTTGACCGGCGCCAAGGGTAAGGATGCTGTTGTCGTTGAAGTAATACTCAGCATTCACTTCTGGCCTCATAAAGGACTGCTGAAAGTCGTCCTTATAGTACAAGGTGTCCGTTACCTCGTTATTCAGCCGTGTGGCCGTCTGATAGTGCGTAGCATAAAACCGGCCCGTCATCTTGAGCCGATTTGAAAACCGATGCACCAAAACCGGGTTGATGTTCCAGTCACTGGTGGTGCCGTGACCCGAAGTGAGGATCTCCTGGCTGTTGGGTGTGGTTACAGCAAAGTTGAAGTCCTGCTTCTCATCAAAGTACCGACCCGACACACTGAAATCCGTCTTCGGTCCTATTTTGTAGGTGAGCTTGAGGTTGCCGGTATAATTCCTGAAGGGAGAAACCGTTTTGCCAAAATTCTCAGGGGAAAGGTCATACCCTGCCGTGCTGTAACGATTGCCAAAAATATAGACGCCCAGTTTGCCGATGCTGGTACCAAAGTCGCCCGACATGTCCATGGTGTTATTGGTGCCATAGCGTGTGTAATACGTTCCCCGCGTAGTCGTGGGCCGATCGGTGATAATATTGATGACACCAGCCAGCGCATCCGATCCATATAAGCTGGACGAAGGACCTTTTACAATTTCAATCTGCTTAATATTTCCAACCGTGATCCGGCTGAGTTCGAGCGAACCCGTATAACGACCAATGATTGGCTCACCATCGATGAGGATAAGGGTATAATCCGGGTTGAATCCCTGTAATTGAATACCATTGCCTTGTCCATTTACCTGTGGCACCACCACCAGGCCCGTTTGTTCCGTGAGCACATCATTTAACCTGAGTGATCCCATAGACCTAATCTGAAGCTTGGGAACCAGCGTAACAGGCATGGGCAATGCTCCCATGGTGCGTTCATTCCGCGTGGCAGTTACAACTACTTCATCAAGTTGTTTGGACACCAATGAATCCTGGGCGCTGCCTGTCAATGACAGACTTAAAATAACAACTAAAACAACCCAGGTCTTTCGCATGGGCGCAAAGATTAGCGGGAAGTAAATCAAAAAATACCCAAATAAGTACAATTAATGACAACGGGGTCATTTCTCAGGTAAGCTGCGGTAGAAGTATGACTTTAATCAGTATTTTTGTAAGCAAAAGGCATTTTTCAGCTATAAAACCATTCTAAATAAGCCTATGAACAGCCAGTCGATAGCAGAAAATACCCCTATAGGTAAATTGCGTACCCTGTTCCAGCAAGACGATAAGTCACTCGAAATCGTGGAAAATGATGCTCCGGAACCGCTTTCACAGCCAAGTGTGATACGTAAATCCATTATCCATTTCTACTTCTGCATGGAGGGGACAGCTACCTTTGAGTTTGGTCCTCACTACGTACGCGAGATTCAGCGTCAGCATAATTACTTCTTCTTTGATCCGGGTCGTGAACTTCCCTTCACCCTGCGCATGTCACCCCACTCCCGAATGGTGGTCATGACCATCTCGCTGGAGAGCTTGCATCAATTGTTTGTTCATGAACCACTCCCATTCCTGAAGCCCGAAAACATCAACCAGAAGTTTTACGACGAACGGGAAATACCATCACACCTGATGGTGGAGCTAAATCAACTCTATAACATTCACCTGAGCACCAGCTCAAATAGCATTTACTATCAGGGAAAAATACTTGAGCTGCTCGCCCTGTACTTTTCGCAGCGCAAAGCAGACACCGAAACATGTCCATTTCTGAATGACCAGGAGACGGTGCGCAAAATCAAGAATGCCAAAGATTACATCCTGCAGCATATGGAGGCCCCGCCTACTTTGAAAGAGTTGGCGCGACTGATGGGTTTAAATGAATATCAGCTGAAAGCAGGCTTCAAAGAAATTTATGGAAATACGGTGTTCGGCTTCCTGCTCGACCACAAGCTGGATAGCGCCCGCGTGCTGCTGGACTCCATGAAGTTTCAGGTGGCTGAAGTTGCCTACAAGATTGGCTACACCAACCCCAGTCACTTCATTGCTGCCTTCAAGAAGAAATTTGGCGTCACACCGAAGAAGTACCTGATGGCGAAAGCCGCATAGATCACCATCCGCGTCGCGACGATCGGCGTGGTGCTGAACCAAAGAGCATACCGAAAACGCCCCGGACCAACTCCTTGCCTACCTGCTTGGCCACGGGTGAGGTGAGTACTTGCTCAAATGTGCTTTTCTCTGCTTTGGAAGTTCGTGCCGTAGACGTCGCAGGGGCTGTACTGGCTTGGGTTTCCTGCATGGCTTGTACACGCTCATTAAGGATCTCAAACGCACTGCGGGGGTCAACAGTTTCTTTGTATTTCTTATACATGTCAGAGCTATTCAGGTGAGCCTGATACTCTTCCTGGGAGAGTGGTCCCATGATGGATGCAGGTGGCGCCAGGTGCGTCACCACTGTTTCTGTCGGAATGCCTTTGTCATTCAACACCGTGATAAATGCCTGCCCAATGCCCAACTGGGTAAATTGTTTTTCCAGATCATAGAAAGCTGACTTGGGAAACGTCTTGATGGTTTCTTTCAGGTCCTTCACATCATTGGGTGTAAAAGCCCGTATGACATGGTGTACCCGGTTACCCAACTGGGCCAGCACCGACGGTGGAACATCCTGTGTCATCTGGGTACAAAAGAATATTCCCACTCCCTTGGAACGGATTAACCGGATCACCTGCTCAATCTGCTCCATGAAAGCCTTGGGAGCATCTTTGAACAGCAAATGTGCTTCGTCCAAAAAGAAAATCAGCTTGGGTTTGTCCAGGTCTCCGGCTTCCGGAAGGCTTTGATAAATTTCTGCCAGCAACGACAGCATGAATGTTGAAAAGATGGCCGGCTGATTCTGAACATCCGATACATTCAAAAGACTGATCACCCCGCGTCCATCCACCTTTTCCAGGAGGTCGGCTACATCAAAAGATTTCTCTCCGAATATCTGATTGACGCCCTGCTGCTCGAGGGCTACGATCTTTCGCAAAATGGTGGATGCGGTGGCTCCTGAAATTTTTCCATATGCATCTTTAATCTCTCTGGCACCTTCCCCTTCTGATAAATAGTTCAGCACTTTCTTGAGGTCCTGCAGATCGACAATCGGCAACTTTTTATCATCGGCGTACTTGAAGAGAATCATCATCACGCTGCTCTGCACCTCATTCAATTCAAGGACTTTGCTGAGGAGCACCGGCCCAAATTCAGTTACGGTGGCACGCATTTGTGCACCAAGCTTTCCGCTGAGTGAATAGATTTCGAGGGGGTATGCAGAAGGGGTAAATGTGATCCCCAGCGCAGCAGCACGCTCTTTGATCTTATCATTGACCGCTCCTTCCTTGGCAAAGCCGGAAAGGTCTCCCTTCATATCCGGCATAAACACGGCCACACCGGCAGCCGAAAGTTGTTCAGCAATCATCTGAAGCGTGCGGGTCTTGCCGGATCCTGTGGCCCCTGTCACCAGCCCGTGGCGGTTCATCATACGCAGGGAAAGATTTACCCTGGCCTCCGGAATAATCTCACCCTCCAGAATTCCCGCGCCGAGATAAATGGAGGCACCAGGCATGGTATAGGAAGTATTGACGGCGGCAATGAATTTATCTTTCGACATAACAATTTGTTTTGGTACGGTTATGTAAACCTAAGACAAAAATAGAGTGCATTGAAGAAAATCCTGATTGTTGTTCGCAGGTGCCAATCCGGCTTTGGCATGTTCATGGCGCGTTCACACACCTGACGCCAGATCATTTTGATTTCCAGGCGTGTGGTTTTTTGGTATCTTCCCTCCTAACCTTTTCCAAACGCCCATGAAGCGACTCCTCATCCTGTTGTTATTGTTTTCTGTGCAGCTCCGTGCGCAGGAAGGTGTAAAGAAAGCCCCCCTCGTAAAAGAAGGCGATGGACCCTTTACCCAATTAATCATCCGCGGCGTCATGCTCATAGATGGCACGGGTGCACCTCCCGTAGGTCCAGTGGACATTATCTGCCGTGGAAATAAAATTACCAACATCATAAGCCTGGGGCTTCCCACACCCGGCATGGCAAGCGATGCCAATCGCACCAAACTGGAACCAGGCGGAAAGGAAATCCAGGCCGAAGGTATGTACCTGATGCCCGGATTTGTAGACATGCACGGCCACATCGGTGGCGGCCAGGCGCCAGATGCTGAATATGTTTTTAAACTCTGGATGGCGCATGGCATCACCACGATCCGCGAGCCTGGTTCAGGCAATGGCATCGATTGGGTGCTTGAACACAAGAAGAACAGTGCACAAAACCTGATCACCGCCCCTCGGATAAAAGCCTATGTGGCTTTCGGATCCGGAAGCAAAGAGCCTATCCGAACGCTTTGCGCGAAAACAAACGACTCGGACTTCGATCTGCCTGTCACCATGCACAGTTGGGCGTAGCCCGGTGGAATGTTGTACAATCGGCTCAGGCAGGTCTCACCACCATGGAGCATTGGTATGGATTGCCCGAAGCCATGCTATCGGGATCAAGTCTTCAGGACTACCCCCTCAACTACAACTATGCCAACGAGCAGCACCGATTTGAAGAAGCGGGCAGGTTGTGGAAGCAGGCCGCTGCGCCGTTCACACCAAAATGGAACGCGGTGATGGATACTTTATTGAAACTGGATTTCACACTTGATCCAACCTTCGATACCTATGAGGCGGCCCGCGACTTGCACAAGGCACGCCGTCAGGAGTGGCACGAGACCTATACCCTTCCCCGGCTTTGGGCTTTTTATCAACCGAGTCGCCAGGCCCACGGATCCTTTTGGTTTTCCTGGGGCACCGAACAGGAGATTGCGTGGAAAGAAAACTTCAGGCTTTGGATGACCTTCGTGAATGAATACAAGAACCGGGGCGGTCGTGTGACTGCAGGATCAGACAATGCTTTCATCTTCCAGTTGTATGGATTTGGTTATATCCGTGAACTGGAACTGCTGCGCGAAGCTGGTTTCCATCCGTTGGAAGTCATTCGCTCAGCTACTTTGTATGGTGCGCAGGCACTCGGCATGGACAAGGAAATTGGCTCGGTGGAGATCGGCAAACTCGCCGATTTTGTCATCGTTGATCAGAACCCCCTCGAAAATCTTCAGGTGTTGTATGGTGTCGGCGCAGTTAAGCTCATGCCGGACAACACCGTGAAACGGGTTGGCGGTATTTCCTATACCATCAAAGACGGCATCGTGTATGACGCCAAGAAACTGTTAGCGGATGTAAAAAAGATTGTAGACAACGAAAAGACAAAAGCCGGCTTTCAATTGAAGCAACCCGGTGTTAATGACTAAGCCCATGAAAAAACTCATTCTTCTCATCGCCCTGGCCACAACATTCGGAGTTTTTGCTCAGGATGCCGAGCGCGTAGCCCCTGCTCCCCTTGTCAAAGAAGGTGATGGTCCCTTCACCCAGTTAACTATTCGCGGAGTAATGCTCATCGATGGCACAGGCGCGCCGCCGGTTGGTCCTGTTGACATTATTTGTCGCGGGAACAAAATCACCAACATCATTAGCCTTGGACTTCCCACCCCGGGAATGGCCAGTGATGGCAACCGCACCAAACTCGAACCGGGAGGAAAAGAAATCAATGCAGAAGGCATGTACCTCATGCCCGGTTTCATTGATTGCCACGCCCATACCGGCGGCACACAGGCTCCCTATGCTGAGTATGTATTTAAATTGTGGATGGCACACGGCGTGACCACCATTTGCGACCCGGGATCGGGCAACGGTATTAAGTGGCAGGTCGATCAGCGTGAGAAAAGCGCGCAGAACCTGATCACTGCACCACGTATTAAAGCATACACATTTTTCGGAATGGGCAGTAAAGCACCCATTAGTACACCGGACGAAGCCCGGGCCTGGATTCGCGAGAATAAACTCAATGGTGCTGATGGTGTAAAATTCGGTGGACAGAATCCTGATATCATGGCTGCAGCCCTCGACGAAAATAAGAAGTTGGGCATGCGCAGCGAATGTCACCATGCGCAACCCTTTGTGGCCCGCTGGAATGTATTAAACTCTGCCAAAGCCGGCTTGACCAGCATGGAACATTGGTACGGCTTGCCCGAAGCACTCTTTGATAAACAGACCGTGCAGAATTTTCCGCTTAATTATAATTACACCAATGAACAGGATCGCTTCAGCGAAGCCGGGCGCCTGTGGAAACAAGCTGCTGCTCCTTACTCTGAGAAGTGGAACGAAGTGATGAATACACTCCTCAAACTCGACTTCACACTGGATCCTACATTTAATATTTATGAGGCGAGTCGCGACCTGCACAAGGCACGCCGGGCGGAGTGGCACGAAGATTACACCTTGCCCCAACTTTGGGAATTCTATCAACCAAGCCTGCGGTCACACGGTAGCTACTGGCACTCCTGGGGCACTGAACAAGAAGTGGCCTGGCGTGAAAACTATCGCCTCTGGATGACATTCATCAATGAATATAAGAATCGCGGGGGCCGTGTCACAACCGGCTCAGACTCCGGTTTCATTTTTCAATTATATGGCTTTGCCTACATCCGCGAACTCGAACTGTTGCGCGAAGCCGGATTTCATCCCCTGGAAGTGATTCGCTCAGCCACATTGAATGGCGCACAGGCACTGGGCATGGACAAACAGGTTGGCTCGGTGGAGATCGGCAAGCTGGCTGATTTTGTCATTGTCGATGCCAACCCGCTGGAAAACCTGCAGGTGCTCTATGGTACCGGTGCCATCAAGCTCAATGCCGATAACAAGGTAGTCCGGGTAGGTGGCGTCAAATACACCATCAAGGACGGGATTGTTTATGACGCCAAGAAACTGCTCGCTGATGTTAAGAAAATTGTGGATGCCGAAAAGGCCAAGACGGGCTGGGTACTGAAACAACCCGGAAACTAATTACCAGAGCACCAAAATATGCAGCTGTAAATGTCGGGTTGATGACAAAGATTTAAAGGTTAGATATTCATCTTTGTCATCAAACCCGCTATTTATGAAACGCCTGCTGTTCCTCCCCCTGATCCTTATGTTTTTCTGGTCCAAAGCCCAAATGCCTGAAGTGTACAGCACCGAAAAAGGTGCCATCGACGGGTATGATCCCGTGGCTTTCTTCAAAGAGCAGAAACCGGTTCAGGGCAAGAAGGAATTCGCCACCACCTGGAATGATGCGGTATGGTATTTTGCATCGAAGGAAAACCGCGATGCTTTCATCGCAGATCCCGAAAAATTCGCACCACAATTCGGAGGCTACTGCGCCTACGGTACAGCCGCCGGGCATAAGTCACCCACACAGGCAGATACCTGGACCATCGTCAACAACAAACTGTATTTTAATTACAACAAGGATGTCTGGGTCAGGTGGAACAAAGACCAAAGCAACCTGATAGAGAAGGCCAACAAAATATGGCCAACGTTAAAGAAACAATAGGCACATTGCACGGCTCTTTTTAGGGACAAAAGGCCGGAAATCAAAGCCAAAATCCAGTTTTCAGGAAGAAATTCCGGGTGTTTTATCCCGGCACAAAACCTTCGTCCCTAGCCGTTTCCGGACTAACTTTGGGTACCGTTGCACGCAGCGGTGTGACCCCGAAAACCCATGTCTGCCGAAAAAAAGCGCCTCATTGAAGACCGCGACCAAAAAAAGAACTGGCGCAAATTTGGTCCCTACTTATCCGAACGCCAATGGGGAACCGTACGCGAGGATTATAGCGCCCATGGCAATGCCTGGGAGTTTACCTCGCACGACGCCGCCCGAAGTATTGCCTTCCGCTGGGGCGAAGAAGGTATTGGAGGGATTAGTGATGAAAACCAACTCCTGTGCTTTTCAGTAGGTCTGTGGAATACCTACGACCCCATCATCAAAGAACGGCTCTTCGGGCTTAACAATGGGGAAGGCAATCATGGCGAGGATTGCAAGGAAGCTTACTACTTCCTGGACAATACCCCCACCCATGCTTACATGAAGATGCTGTACAAGTATCCACAGCGGGAGTTTCCTTATCGGAAATTACTTCATGAAAATCGTCGCCGCACCAGGCACGATCCCGAGTATGAGCTCATGGATACGGGCATCTTTGACGACGACCGCTATTTTGATGTATTTATTGAATATGCCAAAGCCGATGTTGATGATATTCTGATCAGGATCGTAGTCACCAACCGCGGTCCGGAAGGAGCACCACTACATGTGTTGCCCCATATTTGGTTCCGAAATACGTGGGCCTGGGGTTATGACGACTATACGCCTGAACTGCGTCAACACGAAAGTGGCGTCATTCGCGTAGAGCATCGCGAACTGGGAACCTACTTTCTCCATCATGACAAAAAAGCAAAAGCACTTTTCTGTGATAACGAAACAAACACAGGCCGCCTATTCGGTTATCATAGTCCAGGGTCTTTCAAAGACGGAATAAACGACTACCTGGTCTACGGACGTCATGAAGCACTGCATCATCAGCCCAACGGTACCCGCGCCGCCATCGACCACGACCTTCACCTAGAACCCGGTGGATCGGTAACCATTCGGCTGAGGCTGTCACCCGATAAATTATCCAAGCCTTTTCAAACCTTCGATTCGACATTTGAAAAGCGAATCGAAGAAGCCGATGAATTCTACGCCGGCCTTCAACAGGACATTCCAGAAGCTGACCGTCGCTCAATACAACGTCAGGCACTCGCCGGTATGTTGTGGTCCAAACAATTCTACTATTATGATGTAGGCCAATGGCTGAAAGGCGACCCCGGCCAACCACCCCCGGCCTGGGAAAGAAAGTTTGGGCGTAATAAAGACTGGACCCACCTCAACAACCAGAGCATTATCTCCATGCCCGACACCTGGGAATATCCCTGGTATGCGGCGTGGGATCTTGCCTTTCATGCAATACCATTAGCTATTATTGATCCGGAGTTCGCCAAGAAACAATTGCTGCTGCTCACCAAAGAATGGTACATGCACCCCAACGGCCAACTGCCGGCATATGAATGGTCCTTCAGCGATGTGAATCCTCCTGTACACGGTTGGGCTACGTGGCGTGTTTATAAGATTGATCAGAAACTACAGGACGGCAAAGGAGACCGAAAATTTCTGGAAGAAGCATTCCATAAACTTTTGCTCAATTTCACCTGGTGGGTGAATAAAAAGGATGGCAATGGAAATAACATTTTCCAGGGTGGCTTTCTCGGCATGGACAACATAGGTGTGTTTGATCGCAATGCACAAATGCCGGGCGGTGCCACCATCGAACAATCCGACGGCACCAGTTGGATGGCCATGTTCACCCTGAACATGTTGCGAATGTCACTGGAACTGGCGAAAGAAAATCCCACTTACCAGAGCCTGGCCACCAAATTCTTTGAACATTTTCTCTACATCGCCGGTGCCATGGTCAATGGTGATAAAGACGGCATTGATTTATGGGATGATGAAGATGAGTTTTTTTACGATGTATTGCACACACCGGACGGGCGAAGAATAAAAATGAAAGTGCGATCCATGGTGGGTTTGATTCCGTTGTTTGCCGTGGAGGTACTGGACAATGAGGTATTCCAATCCATGCCCGAGTTTACCGAACGGTTACAATGGTTTCTGAAACACCGGCCCGACCTAGCCGACTTGATTTCGCGATGGGGTAAAAAAGGAAAGAACGAGCGACACCTGTTATCGTTGCTTCGCGGCCATCGTATGAAGAAATTGCTAACCCGCATGCTGGACGAATCAGAGTTTCTCTCGCCGTACGGCATCCGGGCATTGTCCAGGATACACCAGGACAATCCATATACACTCACGGAAGGCGGCGCAAATTTTTGTATTGCCTATGTGCCGGGAGAAAGTGATTCGGGCATGTTCGGAGGCAACTCCAACTGGCGGGGGCCCATTTGGTTTCCGGTGAACTACCTGATTATTGAGTCACTGCAACGGTTCCACCATTATTATGGCAACGATTTTACGGTAGAGCATCCCACCGGTTCCCGCAAGTACCTCACCCTGCAGGAAATTGCGGATGAACTGTCATCGCGACTCATCAAAATATTTGAACGCAACAAAGCCGGACTCCGGCCGGTAACCGGAAACAATGACCGGTTGCAACGCGATCCCCACTTCAGGGATTATGTGCTGTTCTATGAATACTTCCATGGAGATGACGGGCACGGACTGGGTGCATCACACCAAACAGGTTGGACCGGGCTGGTGGCCAAACTGATTCAACCCCGGAGAAAATCTTAGGCCCTGTTTCTTGCCCGGTAGTATAACGTAATGAAAAGTTGAAAGGACTGATATTTACTTTCCACCAGGCTGGTGGTAAAAGCTTCCATGACACCCAGGTTATAACGAAACTTTTCAGTCATATAAATGGATCCCATCCGCTGGGTGGATAATCCGATTTCAATGGGAATCATAAACCCCTCCTTGTGCATCAGTGGTCTGATGTCCTCGATGACGGTAACTTGTTCGCCAGTAACCACACGACCGGTTGTAGATTGTTCGGCGACTAGCAAATAGCTCAACTGAACGCCAATACCCGCATATACCCTTTTACTGAACTGATAGTGCAAGACTACCGGGATATCGATGTTAAAAGTGGAAAACTGTGTGCGGGTGCTTTGCAAGGGTACTGCACTTAGCAGCCGATCAGTTTTATCGGTGCCACGTGTCGACAGGTTAAACTCGGGCGCCAAACGCCAATGATCGTTGAAGGTGATCAGCCATCCAAAACCCATAGATCCAGAGTGGGTCCATGCATGATTGGGCAATCCCGGTAAATCAGAAAATCCGATCCCCACATTGAAGCCAAACATCGTTGGCTGTTTTTGCACTTGGGAAGAATCTGCTTCCACATGCTGCCCTCTTCCGGTAATACTAATCACCAGGAAGAGAATACACACAATTGCTTTCATGAAATAAATAGTTGCTCATGGGAACGCTTCAATGCGCCGGAATGTTCCCTCAATAAATATCACTAAAATTAACGGAAACAAATACCTTTAAGTAAATCTCTTCCGCATGCCTCACATTGTCATACTCACTGCCAGCATCCGCACCGGACGACACAGCGATCGCGTTGGTCTGTATTTCAAAGACTACATCGCCACCCACCAATTGGGTACACCGGAAGTCGTAGACCTAAAGACGTATAACTTTCCGTTGTTTGACGAGCGGCTCAGGCTCCAGACCAACCCTGCCCCGGAAACTCTGGCCTTTGCAGAAAAGATAAAATCAGCAGATGGTGTGATCATCGTTACGCCTGAATACAATGGCGGATACCCGGCGAGCCTGAAGAATGTAATCGACCTCCTCTATGCAGAGTGGTACAAGAAGCCCGTTGGCATTGTTACGGTTTCGGATGGCGTTTTCGGCGGGACTCAGGTGCTCACTTCCTTGCAATTCACCCTGTGGAAAATGCGTGCATGGACCATACCAGCTATGTTTCCCGTTCCGAATGTGGCCACAGCGCTGAATGAAGCCGGTGTTCCCGCTGATCCTGCGGGTATGGACAAAAGAGCTGCAGGTTTCCTGAAAGAACTCTTGTGGTGTGTGGAGGCCAACAACCGGATGAAGGGCGCCTAGGGGTTTCGTTTACGCGAGGCCACTTCCTTATACAGGCTGCCCCAATTGTTGTTGCTGTTGTTATTGGGTTGACCATTCGCGTCGAGCAAGGCGTCGACATCAGATCCATCATATTTCCATACCCAGGCACTGAATGAAAATCCCTGGTGATAGGCTGAATCGAGAAATGCGGCGGGATTCATGAGCGCACCCGCATTGTGTGGGGCCATCTCTCCAAAAAACACCGGAAGTTTTGATTTGTGCAACTGTCGCAAGCGACTTCCCATTTGTGCATTTGAAACCAGCAGCCACTTCTCATAGGCGTGCACTTCAAACAGAATGTTGTATTTGCCGGTAAGAAAAGATGACCCCCTGTTAATTAATACACTTTCATCCTGCCCTTGTTCGGCACAGGGTACCAGAATCACGTTGTTATTTCCGGCACTTCGGATCACGTTGACCATTTGTGTCATATCCTGCATCCAGGTATCATCGGTGTATCCGTCTGCACGGTCAAAACGGTATGGTTCATTCCAGACCTCAATCCATACATCCGGCTGATCCTTAAAATAGGCTGCCCACTGTGCCAGTTTAGACTTGTAGGCATTCCAGAATGGAGCCTGTGAAGGACTGAGGCCGGAGAATACCGTGGAAGATGTTCCATCCCACCCAAAAGGACACAGAATGATGACCCGTTGATCGGCACGATGACTGTTAACAACTTCCTGCAGAGAATGAAGAAATGCGCCATTGGCATCCTGTATCGTGACGCCTTGCAGCGGTGTTTCCTTCATATTGCCGACAAACTCCCGGGCGATATCGAGCTTCCAGGCAGTCATGTCACTGGTACCGCCACCAAAAACATGCAGGGCATTGGCACCGATGTATTGAACAGCGCTTCCCTGAAACAAGATATTGGTATTGGTCACCTGATAAGGACCGGAAGGGACTATCGCTTCATGCTTTGGAGAACAGCCACAAACCAGAACAAGGGTCACGAGGCCACAGGTTCGTTGGAATCCCAGGTTCAGCTTTAGTATCCTCAGGAAAATCATTTCCAAAGGTAGTTACCCCGGTCACTTATCCTCAACCTCAATCAACTTCACCACACGCACCGGTTCGCCGTTGGAGAGGACGCCTTCAATAATTATCCTGTAGATCCCAGGCAGGTCTGAACTGAAAAACGACACTGTCGCAACATCACTGCTGATGTCAACATCAGGATTCCAATAAAGCGTAGCCCTGTAGTCGGGCTGAATGGGCCCGATAGATGGATTTGAGTAATTCGGGCTTTTGAATAACCTGGAATCAGAGAACCCACGTAGTCGAATTTGCTGGAAATTCGGTGTAATAATATTTTTTGTGCCTAACAATCCATTCTTGGTATAAACGGAAATCACCCCAAAGGCACCCTCAGAGCCAAAAATGGGTTTTACCCGACGGAACACTTCTATGGAAGAAACGTTGGCAGGATCCAACAGGCTCAGCACCTCACCTGCATCTCCTTGCATGGGCACATCATTCACTACCACCAAAGGGCTTTTGGCATTGAACACAGATTGATTCATGGATCGCACAAACTTTACGATCCCCTGACCCGGTGAAACATAAAGTCCCGGATATCCCACCAGTGTATATAACAGATTCGGGTAGCCAACCTTCACGCTATTCTCAGGAATGGAATAATCACCGGCCCCATACATCCGGATTGGCTTCACCTCTTGCTCAACCCGGGAGGCCTTGATGGTAACCGCCTCAAGCATTTTGGTGTCCTTTGGCACTTCATATTCTGAAATCAATCGCTGGGCTTCCCCGGTATGCTCGATTTCTATTTGGGTTGTTTCCGGAAAATTAATTGCAGGCACAGCTTCAGCCGGCAAAATCTCCACCTTGCCGAACGGATAGTTTTTTGCCTGATCAGACTTAAATGAAAATGTAGTCGTATCACCAAACTGGAGACCCGTTAGCTGAAAATAACCCAGATCATTTGTCTCCGCGAATAAAGCCTTTCGGGGCCTATGCTGAATAATGGTTAGGTTTGTTTTCGCTGGTTTACCTCTGTCATTCAGGAACCGACCCGAATAGGATACACCAAACTCAACCGGGTACTTCATGACGACATCAGGCAATAGCTGCCCATGCTCTATCCGGTATCGATCCAGGATTGTATGGCGCGTTGGTACATCAATCACCTGAGCTGCATCCGTTACCGCAATTGAAATATTTCCCCGCAATGGTACACTACCCTTAACACCCATGCTGAGGCTAATCTTTTCCCTGGTTGAATAGCGCTTTTTGTCCAGGTGCACGGCTACGTGGGGATTGGAAATGGTATCATTTACCGATTGGTGGCGATCCAGCCGATCCACCATCGATAATACGGGCAGCGATTTCACGAACAAATTATCGTCACCATAATTTCTGGACAATTGTGTGTAGGCACGGAGAAAATATCCGCCTGCAGCCAGGCTGTCCGGAAGTATGAAGTCACTATGGAAAAATCCGCTGTCAATCCGAAGTGTTTTGGAAAGAATCACCTTTTTGGAAGGATCGATCAGCTCAACATAAGCCACTTTGCTTAATGAATCACGCCAGGATGGTTCGTAATAATTGATGTACCCCTTGAACCATAACGGTTCACCGGGATAATAATATGGCTTATCGGTATGCACATAAATCCGCTCATAGTATTGCATAAAATCATCTGCTCCAGGCACTACCGGAACATAATCCTCCGGCAGCAAAAAGGGCGCACTCTTGTCGGACATAGGGCCGCTTACTGCCATATGCTGGGGGATCAACAGTATACCATCTGCGCTCGCCTGAATCGAACCGGAAGTTATTATTTGCGAAGCACCACCATGATACGTTACTGATGTCGGAGAAGACACCATTAGGGCGAAGTAATTTGCAATGGACGGCTTTATCTCTATGGCCGGTGAGAGTTCGAACCCCTCTTCCTTCGCCGTACCCGACACAATGCTCTTCAGCAGGTGTCGCATCGAACCGGAATAAGCATCCACCCTCCGTTGAGCCAGCTCAATGATCTCCTTACTGCCACTCACGGGAATAGTTTCGAAAGTAAAGTACCCTTGCACTTTGTATTGATTGCCTGACCAGATCGCCTGATTGAGATAGTACCTTATTTTATATCCCAATCGCTTATTGATCATGATGAGCGGTTCGGATGCTGTCAGCGTTTTTGCCGATTTATGTTGAACAACGGACAGGGCTGATGAATTAATGAGATTCAAATCACTGATCCCCAATAACGCCTCTTTGAAAAGACTTGTTTCTTCCGCTGGTGCAATAGGGCCTGATTGCTTGGGCGCCGGCTGCAAGGCAAGATTAACCTCATAGCGCTTGTCCTGGTCAATGCGAATGGATGACTTGAATAGATTATATCCTTTCTTATAGAGAATGAGATCTGCGAAGCCTGGTGAAATTCCATCCAGTTGAAATTTCCCTTCCTGATCCGTGACCGCGGATACAGAACGACCCTGGATGAAGACCTGGACTGCTTCCAGGGGTTTATCGGTTCGGTTATCACTGATAATTCCTGATATCTGGCCGAAAGTAAACCTACTCAGCAGCAAGCAGGCAATTAGGATCCCGGGTCTCATGGCGGCAGGTGTTTGCATTAAGATGGAATCTACCCAATTAAGTCACGAAACGAAACCATACATTCGGTTAAAATCAGATACATCTAAAGGAGAACTATTTTAGGAATTGGAGAGCGGCCATCAATTCCTGACATGGGAAGGGTTACTATGTCCGCGTTATGGGGTGTCATATTTTGTCGCCTACTTCATATTATCTTAAACCTTATTTTACGTAATTGGAAACATGTTGTCAGCGCGATTGGCAACTCCGGATCAGGCAATAATGCAGCACCATTCCGGCCCAAAATCCTGAACCTTATCGGGACCTTAATCAGACCTTAACCAGACCTTATCGGGACTTTACTGCGAGGATTTTCCTGGAACTTAGCTATGACCTGGCTTATACTTTCCTTGTAACCAACTGGTTTGGATATGGTTTCCTTCAGGTTTGTGGCGTGTTTCCTGCTTGTTTCTGGCTAACTTGGGTAGATGAGGTCCCAATCTGTTAGCATCTGAAATTCTTAAGATCACCGGTTGCTGAGACAGCGCCTATGGTAGCCCCAAGGTTACGAATATCGAACGAGTTTATAATGAATTTGAAAAGATTCTGTGAACTCAAAACTGATTAATTCAAATTCATTAAAATCGCTCATAATCGTTAAAATCCTTAACTCTGGAGTTTTTATGAGGCTCTAGCATTTAAGGAAATTCTTGAAAGACGCCCAATATATAATCTTCTACCCTTTCATGCCTTTGTAGTTTCCTTTCCTAATACCTTTTCACTTACATTTTTTCCATTACTCAGATTCAGAAAGATTTTGACATTAACTGTCTTTCCATTTGGATAAATTCACCAAATGGAATACTCAATTCGGAATGTATTCGATGAAGCAACTGGGGAAGCCTATGATGCTCATGTGAATCTTAAAGGTCAGAGAGGTTTTGAGTTTAGGAAACAATTTCACACCAGTAACCAAGTGCTTCGATGTGCTGAGTGCAAGGAGAAGGCTACGGTTTTTATAAGTCATGGACGTGTTTTTTTTAGAAATTTTCCTAATACCACCTATTGCTTTTTAAAAGATCCTGGTTTTACAGCAGTAGAGCGCAAAGAGATTGAACAACATATAGCAAACCGAGAAAGCGAGCGGCACAAGCGACTAAAGCGAGAATTGGGCAATTACTTAAAATCAGTTGATGGTGTCAACGCTAATACGGTAGCCATTGATGATCAGTTTTTGAAGGATCATCTTGAAAAAAGGCGACCCGATGTATTTTGCGACTACAATAATTTAAAAATTGCGTTTGAAGTCCAACTTTCAAGACTTCCGGCAAGGTATATC
>JBGAMI010000090.1:0-7733 GCA_044223085.1 Cyclobacteriaceae bacterium | reverse complement strand
TCAGGCATGCCGACCAACTCGAAAAGCGATTTAAGGCGATCATCCTTCAGAAAGTTCTGGAAGAGTTCGCTGAATTGGTTGAGGAACGCAAAACGCTGTACAATCTTTTTGCCGTCTACGTCAGTACCATACTTGATCGGTACACCGTTGACACTTTTACGGTCTTCCGAAATCCATTCATTTTGGATGCGAACCGACTCGGCCAACATGGCCTTAACGGTCTCCCCATCAACGAAATTTTTGAAGTGGAGGAATCCGTATGTATCGAAGAAATTCTTTTGCTCTTCCGTTAGCTTCAGCCCCAGCGAAAAGTGGGGATAAGTGCCATTAACCGCATGATTTTTACCATTCTTTCCCTGCTCGTACATGGTCCGTATTATGGTTTTTGGTTTGCTAACGCGCAATTTACTTCAATTTTCTCAATTTCTTAACATCCAACCGGCCTGATTAGACCGTTTAACGGGATTTTAAGGGTTTTGTTGGCTACCGGACCACCCCCAAAGGGAGCATCCTCCGGGTGAGAATAAAGGCACCCCAGGCCACCAGAAAGGCAGCGATCAGGTCGATTGAATAGTGCACATGCTGCCAGGCAAGGAGTACTGCCATGGCTAGGGTGCCAGCCAGCTTGGCATAGCGCGCGATGGTATTGGGCTCCACCAGCACCAGTACAAAAACGGTGCTGACGTGGCCGGAGAAGAACAGGTCCTTGGCAAACCCTTTGTCAGGATAAGCGATCGAAGAGATCGGGTCAAGCAGCAGAATCATATCCGTTGGTGGTTCGAGGGTGAGCCCATACATGGTGAACAGCCGAACGACATTCACTACGCTATAGGCGGTAAGGCCCACGAGAACAATTTCAGGTTGCTTGTATCCCATCACCAGGGTCTGAATGATTGATGCATACAGGATAAAGAATACGACTAAAGACCAATCGCGTGGTGTGAACATTTTAAGCACAGGATCCTCAAGCCGGATCCCCGGCTTCGGCGTTAGTATGTCGTGGTAGAAATGGGGCATGTAAAACACAATCATACCGAGGGTAGCCACGCAGAAAATGATGGCCACCCGACCACGCCAGGTGATGATTACATCTTGCCAGGTCATACTTAGATGATACTTACCAGATAATAATTCTTCTTGCCCATCTGCGCCAACAAGTACTTACCCTGTAGCAATTGATATGCTGGTTTTTGTTGAGGGTCCGTAACCTTGATTTTATTGATACTCACGCTGCCTTCCTGAATCTTGCGACGTGCAGCACCCTTGGAGTTGAAGATAATGCCTTGGGTGGCATCGGAAAGAAGATCAGTTACCGTGGCCACCTGCTCAAAAGCTGATCGTTCCAGTGTAGCTTGTGGTACGCCTTCGAATACTTCCAGCAAGGTCTCTTCAGGTAATGCCATGAGGTCGGCGGTTACTGAATTACCAAAGAGGATTTGGGAAGTGCGCACGGCAGCCTCGTATTGATCCTGGGAGTGCACCCGCGTGGTAATCTGGCGGGCAAGTTCCTGCTGCAGGCCCCGGAGGTGTGGAGCCTTTTGATGTTCGGCCACCCGGGCCTCGATTTCTTCTTTGGTCAATTCAGTGAATATCCGGATGAAGTTCACCGCATCTTCATCGGAGGTATTGAGCCAATATTGGTAGAACCGATAAGGTGATGTCTTTTTGGGGTCCAGCCACACGTTTCCTTGTTCCGATTTGCCAAACTTGGTTCCGTCGGCTTTCCGGATCAGGGGAGTGGTGAGCGCAAAGGCATCGCCATCTGCCTTACGGCGAATAAGTTCGGTACCGGTTACAATGTTGCCCCACTGGTCAGAGCCACCCATTTGCAGTTTGCAGTTCTTGTTCTTGTACAACCAGTAGAAATCATATCCCTGCACCAGCTGGTAGCTAAATTCTGTGAAGGAAAGGCCGGCCTCCAGACGCTTTTTCACCGAGTCTTTGGCCATCATGTAGTTCACTGTGATGTGCTTGCCAACGTCGCGGATAAAGTCCAGAAAATTGAACTCCTTGAACCAGTCATAGTTGTTCACCATCTCTGCGCCGTTAGGTCCCGGGGTGAAATCCAGGAATTGCATGAGTTGTTTCTTCACGCAGGCTTCGTTGTGTCGCAATACTTCCTCTGAGAGGAGGTTCCGTTCCGCTGACTTGCCAGACGGGTCGCCGACCATTCCGGTAGCACCACCCACCAGGACAAACGGTTTATGACCGCATCGCTGGAAGTGTACGAGGGTCATGATCTGCACCAGGTTGCCGATGTGCAGGGAATCGGCGGTCGGGTCAAAACCGATATATCCGGCAGTTATTTCCTTCTGCAACTGAGCCTCAGTGCCGGGCATCACATCGTGAATCATTCCCCGCCAGGTGAGTTCGTTGACAAAGTTTGAGGTCATAGTTGTTGATTTTCGCGGTGCAAATATAGGCACTCCGGCCAGCAGACCATTCCCGGCAGGGATTTTGAATGACTCTGCATATTCCTTTTCTTGCTTTTTCAAACAGACCTGTATGAAACAACCTGAATCGCTTTCCCTCGTAGCCGAGTTCCACCGCACATTCCACCACCCGGTATTGAAAACACCTGCTATTCCTGACGAGAAGCGGTGTCGCTTGCGGGTTGAATTGTTGACCGAAGAACTCCGGGAATTGGATGAAGCGATTCGTGAAAAAGACCTCGTGGCCGTGGCCGATGCGTTGTGCGATCTGCAATATGTTTTGTCCGGCGCCGTTTTAGAGTTTGGACTGGGCGACTCTTTCAATGCTTTGTTTGAAGAGGTGCAGCGGTCGAACATGAGCAAAGCATGCCGCAGCGAGTCGGAGGCCATTGCAACGGTGGAGTATTATCGCAATAAGGATGGAACAGCGTGCTATTACCGTCAGGAGGGTGACGTCTGGCTGGTGTACCGTACATCCGACAACAAGACGATCAAGTCGGTGGGGTATTCGCCGGCTCGTCTGGAGCCAATTTTGGGACAGTAAAAGGGCGCCAAACCCGCTAAAATTTGGGATTTATAGCCTATTTTTGAACGAACCATTATTATTAGTTTAACGCCATGAGTGAACAAGATGCTTTTCTGAGTGCATGGTACACGGCCATGAAGTTGCTGGGTATTATTTCTTTTGCCGTCGCCCTGATCGTTTACCTGATCCACAATATTCGGGTATCTATGGTGAAGGAGTATAAAGACAAATATGATTTTTTGATTCGCAATGAGATCAAGTGGTATCGTTGGGCTACGTACTTTATTGCTATCGGTGTTGCTTTTCTGATCAACCTCTATGGATCCAACGAGGCTGGACTCAATAAGGTAGGGGTATGGTTTTTTGTGCGGATCTTCTTTGGTATTGCCGGCGGTACCCTGATTGGTTATGTTTCCTACCTGGTGCTGGAGTTTTACTATCCCACCAAGTTGAACAGCAAACTGAAGAAGTGGAGGTACATGCCCCGGGTGAATCCGAAAAGTGGGCATAAAATGCGTCTTCTTTCTGAAGAAGAGGAAGATGTTCACCTGGATGAGGGGCGTCAGGCCGAGGAGAGCATTTTCTCCATCGACTATGATGTCTGGCTGGACGAGAAGACCGGCGACGTGAAGATTGAGAAGTACCTTGGACACCTCACCGCCCTCAAGTGTAACAATTGCGGATTTTACACCATGAAGGTGATGAAGGAGGAAATCACTCAGCGATACGAAGATGAATCTCCCAAGGAATTGCTGAAGCACTACAAGTGTGCCTATTGTAAGAATATCCGGGCAACGGCCTTTGTTATTTCCCGCAAGGAAGCTGATGATTATAAAAAGGACCCCAGCCGCGGCAAGCGCAATACCAAGAATATTGACATGGTGAAGATTGAAATTCATTCCATCCTTTCGGGTAAGAGATACTACGAATTTCCTTCGGTGGAACAGGCCCAGAAATTTCTGGAGGAATTTGATTTGGACAAGGTATCCAAGGGTTAATACATCCGATCCGGGTTGTCTTACGTATACAGTGATATATAATCGATTAACGGCTATGAAAAAACGGTTGGGAGTGTTGTTGTTTTGTGTGGTGATGGCACATGCAGGTTGGGCATCAGCGCCCGACACCGTGATCAAAGCCAAGCCGGTGTACGGCAAAGAAGCGAAGTTGGTAGCGGATGTATTGCGGCAGGCCCATTTCCGGAAGATGCCTTTTAATGATTCATTATCATCGGTAGTTTTTGACCGGTATTTCAAGGAACTGGACAACAACAAAATCTATTTTCTCTCCGGCGATATCGAGCAATTTGAAAAGTACCGGTTTCAACTGGATGACCTTACCCGGGAAGGCAATGTGAATGTTGCTTTTGATATCTACAAGGTTTTTCAGGGACGCAACCGCGCACGGCTTCAGCAGGTGATTGATCAGCTCGTGAAGAAAGAGTTTGATTATACTTCTGATGAGTACTATGAGACTGACCGCGATAAGGCGGTGTGGGCTTCAACAAATCTGGTGTTGGATGACGAGTGGCGAAAGATGGTCAAGAGCCAGGCGTTGAGCCTGAAGTTGACCGGTAAGAAGCAGGAGGAAATTACAGACCTGTTGCGTAAACGTTATGAGCGTCTCCTTCGGTCATACCAGCAACTCAATAGTGAGGATGTATTCAGTATGTACCTGAATTGTATAACGGAGGCCTATGATCCTCACACCAATTATCTCTCACCCAAGGCTACCGACCTATTCAAGCAACAAATGAGTTTGTCGCTGGAGGGCATTGGTGCCCGATTGCAGGTTGACAATGATTATACCAAGGTCGTTGAGATTGTTGCAGGCGGACCGGCCGATAAGTCTGGGCTGTTGCATCCCAATGACCTGATTACCGGTGTGGCCCAGGGGGTTGAAGGTGAGATGGTTGACGTGACCGGTTGGCGCATCGATGATGTTGTCAAACTGATCAAAGGACCGAAGGGCACCATGGTACGTCTGCAGGTATTACCGGCATCTACTGGCGTGAGCGGCCCGGCGAATACCATTTCACTGGTTCGCGACAAGGTAAAGTTGGAGGATCAGGCTGCCAAGAAGCAGGTGATTACCTACAACCAGAATGGCAAGACCATGAAGATGGGAGTCATTGTGCTGCCCGGATTCTATCAGGATTTTGATGAGGCACGCAAAGGCAATCCCAATTACCGGAGTACGACCCGTGATGTGCGGCGCCTGATCGGTGAATTGCAGGCAGAGGGCGTAACCGGCATTGTGATGGATCTTCGCAACAACGGTGGTGGATCATTGGCTGAAGCCATCAGCCTGACAGGCTTGTTCATTAAGGATGGTCCGGTTGTGCAGGTGCGTGATTCACGAAGCCGGGTAGATGTATTTGCGGATGATGACCCCAAGGTTGTGTACACCGGGCCACTGGTGGTATTGACCAACCGGTTTAGTGCCTCGGCTTCAGAGATATTTGCTGGTGCCATCCAGGACTATCACCGTGGTTTGATTGTTGGTGAATCTACCTTTGGTAAGGGAACGGTACAAAGTGTGATTGACTTATCACCCTATGTAAATGATCCTGATAAGGTAGGGGAGTTGAAATACACTTTTCAGAAGTTTTATCGGGTAACCGGCAGCAGCACACAGCATAAAGGTGTAACACCCGATATTCAATTACCAAGTGCCTTGAAGCCCGAGCAGTTTGGTGAAAGTGCCAGTCCGAATGCGTTGCCATGGGATGTGATCCAGCGCGCTGAATTTCAGCGGGTATCCGACATCGATGATAAACTTCTTGCTTCCCTGAAGAAGAACTATGCCGAGCGCCTGAAGTCAGATGCGGTGCTGAGGCGGTACGAGGGTGAAGTGGCAGAAATGCGCAAAAACCTGGAGGAGACACGCATATCGCTCAACGAAGCCAAGCGCCGTCAGGAGATCGATGAGGCTGAGAAGAAAAAGAAAACTAATGAGCCGCTCGACACCAAGATTACTTCCAAGGAAGGGATTCAAAATGAAGACCTCTCCAAACTCAAGGACGAATACCTCCGGGAGGGGCTGTTGCTCCTCTCAGACATCATCACAAAGCGGATTGGTTAGTGGGTAACGGCCACCGGTGTAAGCGTATATCCTTTTTGACGCAGCAGGTTAAGTAAACCCTTTTCGCCCTCCAGGTGGGCTACACCTACGGTGATGAATGACCGTTTGGTGCTTACCATCTTTTCGATTTTGGGAAACCACTCGAGGTTGCGCTTATTATAGAACTCATCCATAAACACCGGGTTGTTTTCGGTGGGATGCAGTGAATATTCAAACACCTTGTCCAGGTCTCCCTTGAGGAAGGCGATTTCCAACTGGTGGTATTCCTTTTTCTGCTGCTCAAAATTATTAATGCTGTGGAGCAATGCGGTCTCCTGGTCCTTCATCGGGAAAGCCTGAATCGCCTGGGCTTCACGGTCAATTTCTTCCAGGCTATAGGCATCCAGTTTGTATTTCTTGGCAAGCGTAAGCAATTCGATGTCGTAAAAGCGTACTTTTTCGCCCAGTGCCATCCTGGTCATGTTCATGGAGAGCGCCAGGGGAATCAGTCGGGCGAACTCTTTATCAAATTTCTTGGCAGAAATCTTAAACTCTTTGGCGAAGAAATCGGTCACTTTCTTATAGTCTTCCGGCGACAGTTCTGTCTTCAGCGATTTTCCGGCCGGGAAGTGAACGGCTTTGTTGAGGTGCGATTGTGCGTGGTGATCGACCTGATCTTCAATGGCAAACAACTGACATTGGGTCATCCTTTCAGTAGCTTCTTTTGGCAGGTAGAATTCCCGTTGTCCGATAAACTTCAGGGTGCCCATGATATAAGAGGGCTTGGACAAACCGTTTCCGGAAATTTCCCAAAGAATGGAGTTCTGTCCGAAGGTGTAAGCTGCCAGGGTGATGAAAAACAGGGTGATCGATAGCCTTTTCATAGTCTTGGAATTGGAGAGCAAAGAAATGATAATTCGGCCAATATTGGAAGGTAGTCCGACGTAAGAAATGACGATTCGTCCACCCCGGACACGCATTTTTTGCCTATTTTAACCCGGATTTGTGAACTGGCATGAGCGAAGAACTACTTAAGGCGATAATTCAACTTTTTGCCATCGTGGCGAAAGAGCGGATTACCGACGACGAAAGAACCAACATCAAGGAATTCCTTTCCCTGCACCTCAATCAGGAGGCGATCCGGTATTACCTGAACTTGTTTGATGAGTTTGTAAAAACCAACCGCAAGGTGGCTGCAGGTGACCTCAGCAATGTTGACGAAGAGACGTTGCAATTCGTTGACGACTGGTCACGGATCATGCAGATATCCAAAAAGGTGAACCAGGCATTGACCATGCCCCAGAAGGCCGTGTTGGTGACCAAGATCATCGAGTTGGTATTTGCAGATGGTCAGATTTCCGAACGCCAGGGCAACCTCATCTTCTATATTGGCGAAGCGCTCAAGATCCCCATGAAGGACCTGCAGGCGATGCGCACCTTTGTAATTGGTCAGGACAGCGAAGAGCTGAATTCACGAAACATCCTGATCATCGACGAAGGTTCCGGTGATCTGCACCATGCCGGGCCCCGCATTATCGAGCGCAACCTGACCGGCCTGATCGCTGTGCTGCGCCTCGCTGACGTGGAAACGTATTTCGTAAAGTACCTGGGCATCACCAACCTGTACCTGAACAGCCAGCCGCTGAAAAGCAGGAAGGTTGATGTGTTTCCTACCGGTTCAACGATCCGCGGAAGCAAGATCGAGCCCATTT
>JBGAMI010000089.1:0-8657 GCA_044223085.1 Cyclobacteriaceae bacterium | reverse complement strand
ACGTGTGAGTTTTTTTGGCGTTGCTGGAAGTAAGTGAATATGAACGTAGAGGTAATCAGTACAATTTGCCGAGGCCTTCCCTCCGTCACGGAAGAAATCAAATGGGGAAATGACCTTTTTGTTTTATGGTGGGCGGCAAAATGTTCTGTGTGGTGCTGCTCGAAAATCCGGTGAAGGTTTCATTTAAGGTTTCTGACGAAGAATTCACCGAACTCTCCAATTCGATGGGAATCATTCCGGCGCCGTATGCGGCAAGGCATAAGTGGGTGTTGGTCGAGGACATCCGGGTGATGAATAAGAAGAAGCTGGAGTTATACATCAGCCAGTCGTATGAGCTCGTCAGGAGTAAATTATCAAAGAAGATTCAGGAGGGGTTGGGTAAGAAGAGGTAGAGTCACCACTTAGTATTACTGGTCGCAATTTTTAGGTAAATTGCTCTACCTGTTGTTTAAAATTTCCTCTTATGCTTCGCCGAAACTTCATCAAAAAATCCACCATCGCTGGCGCCGGCATTGGTCTGCTGCGGTCCATTGAACTGAATGGAAAAGATAGACCAGACAGTGCACCGAAGAGCGTCAATGGCAAACGAATTGAAAGTCGTATCATGGAGCTGGCGAAGTTCGGCAAAGACAGTTTGGGGCGCGGCTACCGGGTAGCTTATACCCAGGGCGATATCGCAGGTCGCACCTGGTTTATGGATCTGATGACCAAAGCGGGGCTCAAGCCAGTTATCGATGCAGGTGGAAACATCATCGGCAAACGCGCAGGGATGGATCCAAACCTTAAACCCATTGCATTCGGGTCACACATAGATATGGTACCCGATGGTGGAACTATGACGGCACGCTGGGGTCGATCGCAGCACTGGAAGTGATCGAAGTATTGAATGAGAGCCAGTGGGCAACCTGGCATCCGCTTGAGGTAATCATTTTTGCCAATGAAGAAGGCGGAACGATTGGCAGTAAGGCCATGACGAGCGGGCTTACCCGGAAGGCCTTCAACGGCGCAGTCAGAGCGGGTTGATGATGGCCGATGGCATCAAGGCCATTGGCGGAGACCCGGACCAAATTTCCAGTACGTGCAAGCGGTGATCTCAGTGCGTTCTTTGAGTTGCATATCGAACAAGGCGGTATTCTTGAGCAGGAGAAGATACAGATTGGCGTGGTGGAGGCATTGTAGGTATTGTGCGTCGGGAGGTGACCGTGGAGGTTTGCCAATCACGCCGGCGCGACCCCCATGAACATGCGTCAGGATGCATTGCTGGCTGCATCACAGTTTGTGATTGGCGTGGAGCAGGTGATTAAGAGTGTCCCCGGTGCACAGGTTGGCACGGTCGGAAAAATGTCTGTGTTACCGGTGCGTACAATGTTATTCCCGGTAAGGTGGTGTTGGGATTGGAGATCCGTGATCTGTCGGCCGAGAAGATTGAAATGCTGTTCGGCGAAATTGAAAAGAAAGCCGCCGCCATTGCAACGGCATCAAAAACCAAGAATGCTTTTGCGCGCCAACCCAGTCACTCACAGCCGGCACTCACGGACAAAGACCTGAAGGAGTTGGTTGACAGCACGGCGAAGTCAGTGGGATTCACCACCAAATTCATGCAGAGCGGTGCCGGACATGATTCCCAGCACATGGCCAATATTGCACCGGTAGCCATGATTTTTATTCCAAGCATCGGCGGCATCAGCCACTCCCCCAAGGTTTTCCACTACTTACTACTTACTACTTACTACTTACTACTTACTACTTACTACTTACTACTTACTACTTACTACTTACTACTTACTACTTACTACTCACCACCCCCACACCCTCACCCAATCCACTTCCATTTTCTGCGGCCAGATGCTTTCATCGATACCCTCAGCGCCGCCCCAGCCGCCGCCCACGGCAATGTTCATGATCAAATGAAAGCGCTGATCGAAGGGCCAGCCTTTATAATCGTCAGCCGGATTGCGAATGAAGCTGTGATAGACTTTGTCGTCGACCATAAATTCAATTTTCTCTTTCGTCCAGTCGATGGCATAGGTATGGAACTGCTCAGAACAATCGGGCAAGGGTGTCTTGCCTTCCTTTTGCGTTCCTTTCATCCCATTGTAGGCTTCGGTATGCACGGTGCCATGCACCACACCGGGCTTCCAACCTACATACTCCATAATATCAATCTCGCCGTTACCAGGCCAGCCACCGTGTTTTTCATCGGTGGACAGCATCCAGATGGCAGGCCACACACCTCTGCCCTTGGGTAACTTCGCACGGATTTCAATCTTGCCATATTTCCAGTCTCCCTTGAGTTTGCTCACGATCCGCGTTGAGGTGTACTGACTTTCGCCGCGCTGTTCGCGGTGGGCTTCAATGATCAGGTGTCCGTTTTCGATGCGGACGTTTTTTAGGTCTTTCGTATAGAATTCTTTTTCGTTGTTGCCCCAGCCGCAACCTGATGGTGCCTGGCAGCCGTCGCCCAGATCATACCCCCAATGAGTGGAGTCTGGAGAGCCGGCGAGGTTAAATTCATCTGACCATATCAGTTTGCGCTTTTTCTCCGGAAGGAATGCGACAACAGCTATAATTGTACATACGACGACGGGTAAGAGGAGTATTTTTTTCATTTGGTTCTAAGGGTAAAATGCTGAGCGGGTTTTGTTAAGATACGGATGTTCCCTTCGGGAGTAAGTTCGGCATCGACTTGTTCTGCTACAAATTGTTTGAATGTATTCTTCATGATAAACCATCCCCCTTGTTCACTGACAATATTCACTTCGGTCAGTTGTCCGTTGGTGCGCCTGGCAGAAACCAGAAACGCACCTTCAGCGCGCAGCGTGGTAAAAGAGATATTTCTCCATTCATCCGGTACAGCAGGGAATACCTGTATGATGCCATCCTGACTTTGTAACAACATCTCTTGCACACCAGAAGCAAACGCGAAGTTCCCTTCCAGCGTAAACGGACGATAGCGAAATGATGAATATTGGCCGGTGCACTGATCACCGTTAAGGTGGAAGCTGTTGGTTGAGCAAAAGCAGGTGGAGAAGGTGCGCAGGGCCTCAGCCGCCCGTTTGCCATTGCCCATTCGTGCATAGATGTTTCCCTGCCATGCAAAGGAATATCCCACCCACAAGGAGGTCCCCTTTTCTTCCAGCATCTTCATGGATGCATCCATGATCTTGCGATCGGAAGCCAGCTGGTCATTCAATAGTCCCAGTGGATGAATTCCTAGTAAGTGTGAGAAGTGTCGATGTGATTCCGGATAGGGTTGTCCGGGTGCAAGGGCAAGTCCGCCCCGGTCATCAAGACTTAATTCCGGCCAACGGCTGAGTTCCTGCTTCCAGTGGTCTGCTTCCGGCAGGTTCAGTTCCCTGGCAAGTTCAGCTGCTTTGGAAAACGTCCAGCGAACAATCGCGAGATCGTAGTTGGTCATATCGGTGAACCAGGCCTTTAGACTATTGTCATAAAACTCCGGACTCGCACTGAGTGGAAGTTGTTTCTTGCCGCTGCCGTTGGTGATGGCAAGCTGTTCAAAAAAGGTTGCTACATCACGGATCCACGGATAGGCACGGTCTTTCAGGAACTGTTTGTCGCGCGAGTAGCGCCACTCCAGATAGAAGTGATGACCCAGCCAACCCGCTACAGTGGGAGAGTAGGAGTACTGCACCCATCCGCCCATGTCGTTGCCATTGAGCGTGGTGACACCTGGTACCGCCAATCCAGGCACGCCAAAGAATCGCTTCGTATACTTTTCAAACACAGGCCGTGTATTCCACAACCAATTGGTGAATCCTTTTGCGCCGGTTAAGTGATTGCCACTATAGGATGGCCAGTAGCTGAGTTGTGTGTTGAGGTCATTGTGAATGTCACCTTTCCAGGGAGGCAGGTTGCCATTGTCAGCCGTCCAAACTGCTTGCAGGGTAATGGGTGGTGCATCGGCGCGGGCAATACATCCAAACTTATAGTTCTCCAGGTACCACTGTCTCTCCAATACCGGATCTGGAAGCTGCAGGGATGATTCGGACCAGTAGTTACTCCACCAGGTCTTCGTATCCCCCAGATTCGTGGAGAATCCTTCATTCAAATTCTGCATGGCCAGGTCATAGGCAGATTGCCTGGATGTATGCCACGCGCTGTTGGAGGTCACAGCCCAGACTCCTTCTATACCGGTTGCTGTAGTTCTCCAAACAACGGCTACCTGGTATTCAAATCCATTCCAGCCTGACTGAATGTAGCTGATGGACTGACTCGTTTTTATCAGTTGGCCTTCGGCATATCCCAAACGTGCCAGCCCCTGACCTTCCACAGAGTTGCCGGTTCCCTGGTTATCGCCAACATATTTTGGTGGAATAAGAATCACTTCAGGCGTGCCACCCTCAAACTGAAACCAGCCAACAGGACTTGTAGGGTGAATGAAACTCAACATGTGCTTCCCGCCAGACCATGATACTTCAGCAACCCCCTCTTTAATATAGAGTCGGGTAGAGGCGTTGCCCCATTGGCTGGTCCCGAACTCTAATGCTGCTCCGGGAATCTTGGAGGGTGCGGCTTCCCGTTCGTAAGGAACATCACCCAGTTGCTGAATGATGCCATAGTCTTTCTTAGCCACCTGCTCCCGGATCATGTTGAAGTTGAGTTTTTCAATATCCGGCATGGGGCGGGAGTCCCATAGATCGGCACGGTCCAGAGAAAACCGGACATTATTGTTTCGTTGCCAGATCAGGTTGCCTACCAGCCCGTTACCCTGGGGCAGTGCTTCATCCCAGCGGGAGGCCAGTTTGTCTTGCCGGAGGTCATGGACAAAGGGCGTTTGTGCAGGTATGACAAACGGAACAAATAGCAGTAGAAACAAGGCATTCTTCACGCGCGGGAGGAATTTGTTGGGTACCTTTAAAATAAGGTAATTTCCCTGTAACCATTCACCTCCAACGAGGTTTCCCCTCCTGAAAATCACGCCGAACTCTTTGGAAGCGCTTTCCGACAATGCCATCATGATCCAGGTCCGGGATGGAAACCTGGACAGACTCGGTCTGCTTTTTCAGCGGTACAAGCGACCGTTGTATGGTTTCTTTCACGGACTGACACGCGATGGGGAGTTAAGCGAAGACCTGGTGCAGAACACCTTTTTGCGAATTCTGCGCTACAGGCATTTGTTCCGCGGCGATGGTGACTTCCGGACGTGGATGTTTCACATCGCCCGCAATGTAAATAACGATCAGTTCCGCAAGAACAAAATGAAGTGGACTGAGGATGTTGAACAGTGGCATGACAGGCTTGGCAGTGGTGAGGATAAGCATCACGACCTCGAGCGTGCCGAACATGAGCAGTTGTTACAACGCGCCATGGACCGGCTTCCGGAGGACAAGCGTGAAATTCTGTTGCTAAGCAAGTACCAGGAGAAGAAGTACAAGGAGATAGGTGAAATTCTGGGCTGTAGTGAAGGGGCTGTGAAGGTGAAAGTGTTCCGGGCGCTGCAGGAGTTGAGGGTGGCGTATGGGGTGGTGAGTGGTGGGTAGTAAGTGGTGAGTAGTAAGTGGTAAGTAGTAAGTAGTTAGTAGGAAGTTGGAGGATGGAAGTTGGAGGAGTAGATGATGTGAAAGAGTGCCAGTTCCTTTCACCGTCATACCGGACAAGCACGCCGTAGCATAGCGAAGGTGGGCGCGATCCGGTAGCCCCTTGAAGTGAAAGAGTAGGAAGGTGGTGAGTGGTTAGTAGGAAGTTGGAAGTTGGAAGAGTAGATGAGTTCAACTAAATGATTTGTACTAAATACTAAGTACTAAGTACTAAGTACTAAGTACTAAGTACTAAGTACATAAAGATGATAAGAGAACTATGAACACACGCATCAAAGAAATATTAGCCAAATACAACGAAGGCCTCGCCGACCCGGCAGAGGTGAAGCAGATTGAGCAATGGCTCGAGGAGGGAACTATTAGTCTCACCGATCTGCGGAACCTGAGTGATCTGGAGCGGGAGTTGAATCAGCTACCAGACCCCATGCCTTCCATGAATCTCGATACCCGATTCGCGGCTATGGTGGCGCGTGAGAAAGAACTTCAGCCGGTGGTGAAACCAACAGTATCCTTGTGGCCTCAACTCGCGGTTGCGGCAAGCCTGGCTGTGGCGGGATTTCTTGTGGGATATTATTTGCAGAAACCTTCTGGTGACGTGACCCAACTGGCCCAGCAGGTAAGTGAGATGAAAGAGATGATGATGCTCACTTTGCTGGAAAAAGAATCAGCCTCGGAACGCCTTCGTGCGGTAAGTCTCACCAGCGACATGGTGGAAGTAAGTGACAAAGTATCGGGTGCATTGTTTCAAACGCTGAACAGCGACCCCAACGTGAATGTTCGACTGGCCGCGATTGAGGCTATGCGGCCGTACACCAAAAACAACCGCGTCCGGGAAGGACTGATTCAATCCATCGCACTGCAGGATTCGCCCCTTGTTCAGTTGGCACTCGCTGACCTGATGGTGACCATACAGGCAAAGCAATCGGTCACCGAATTGAAGAAGATCATCGATGATAAACGCACACCCAGGGACGTGCGCGAAAAGATAAAGAAGAATATTGAAGTATTGATTTAATTCCATAATCATGAAACAGATGCTATTGATTGCGTTGCTGCTCACCACCGGATGGGCTCAGGCACAAACGTTCACTGAAACCATTACCAAAGAACTAAAATTTGAAAAAACCGGAGCCAATGCGCTCATGGTGTTTAATATCAATGGTTCGGTAAAGGTGGAGGGATATTCAGGCACTACCATTCTTGTGGAGGTGCAAAAGAAGATCACGGGAAAGACAACTGCACGGCTGGAGAAAGGCAAGCAGGAGATTCAGTTGGGTGTGGTTGATCGTGCCGATACTATCATCCTGTATGTGGAGGGCGTATCACCCGGTTTTGGCCGGAATTCGAAACAGCACTTCCGCAATGGACAGCGTGCACCATGGGGATATGACTGGGGCCGTCACAACGGTCAGCAGGAAAAGGAATATGATTATGAAATGGATTTCCTGGTTAAAGTGCCGCAGGGCAGCCATGTATTTGCCTCTACGATCAACAACGGAGATGTGCAGGTAAGCGCTGTGCAGGGGACTGTGTATGCAGACAATGTCAATGGCAGTATCCGCCTGGCTGATATATCCGGGAAGACCTATGCATCGACCATCAACGGAAGTGTGGATGTGAATTATGTCAGTAACCCTTCCGGCGATTCGAGGTATTACTCCCTGAACGGTGACATCAATGCCAACTTTCATCAGGGACTTTCGGCAGAGTTGACCTTCAAGTCCTTCAACGGTGACTTTTACACCTCGCTGAACGACATCTCATCGTTGCCGGTGAAGGTGGAGAAGTTCAACAAAGGAGAAGGCCTGGGGTATAAAGTAAATGGCAACCGGTACAAGGTTCGGAATGGCGGCCCGTTGCTGGACTTCGAGACCTTCAACGGGGATGTGTACCTGAGGGAAAAGTGATAAATACGTGTAGCTACCTGTTTATATAAAGCGAGTTGGAATTACAAAATTGAAACAATCATGAAAAACAGAATAATAGGAATGATCGGTGTGTGGGTGCTGAGTGTGGCGGGTGCCTGGGCACAAGGTGGAAATGATTTCACCATTCCCCTGAGCGACCCTGCCAAACGTGGCACGTTGAAAGCGCATCTTAATTATGGCTCCATTACCGTCAAGGGTACGGCCCGCAAGGATGTGCTGGTAAGTTACAAGCACGATAAAGACGATGAAGGAGACGACGACAATGATCGGGACCATGATCGCGGTGAGTTTCGTAAGAAGTCCGGCAACTCTTCCGACGGACTTCGGAAGATTGCTGGTGGCGGGATGGAGATCGAAGCGAGCGAAAATAACAACGTGGTGAAGGTGGGGTCGGATTCGTGGAACACCAAGACCTCCCTCATTATCGAGGTGCCTTCAGGCATGGACTTGAAGGTGAGTACCTACAATGACGGCGATATTATGGTCACCAACATCCAGGGTGAAGTAGAACTGACCAACTACAACGGTGAGATCACCGCATTGAACATCAGCGGTTCGGTGGTGGCCACCACCTACAATGGAGAGATCAAAGTGACCTTTGATAAAGTGACGGAGGGTACGCCCATGTCTTATTCCACCTACAATGGCGACATTGATATCACCTTTCCGGCCAACCTCAAGGCAACTTTCAAGATGAAAACGGACCAGGGCGATATTTACACCGGCTTTGACATGGCCGTTGCTTCAAGCGGTCCGGTACAGAAGAAGGATGCCAAGTCAGGGGGCTTCAAGCTGGTGGTCGACGAATGGAAGAAGGGCGATGTAGGCGGGGGAGGTGCGGAGATTACCATCCGCAACTACAACGGCGATATTAAGATCCGAAAGAAATAGTATTGGTAAATGTGGTTCAGAAGCCGGTGTACCCCGGCTTTTGTTTTTTGTCGGAAGCGAAGTAATTTGCTGGTCATGCGGGAGTAGCTCAGTTGGTAGAGTGTCAGCTTCCCAAGCTGAAAGTCGCGGGTTCGAATCCCGTTTCCCGCTCTTACCCGCCGTAGCGTCGCGAAGGCGGGTCTCACCTGATGTAGCGTCTCGCGAAGGCGGGTCTCACCTGATGTAGCGTCTCGCGAAGGCGGGTCTCACCTGATGTAGCGTCTCGCGAAGGCGGGTCTCA
>JBGAMI010000088.1:0-7923 GCA_044223085.1 Cyclobacteriaceae bacterium | reverse complement strand
GTACGCCTCTTCGATCGCCTTTTCAAGAATGCGAAGCACATACATGTATTCACCGCGGATATAAATAAAGGAAGTCTTTGCACCGAGGGCGTAGCTTGATACAATCATCCCTTCAATGAGCAAGTGGGGCAACCGCTCCATGAGGTAGCGATCTTTAAAGGTGCCGGGCTCGCTTTCGTCGGCATTGCAAACGAGGTACTTCGGCTTATCAGATTTCTGATCAAGGAAGCTCCATTTCATGCCGGCCGGAAAACCTGCCCCGCCTCGCCCACGCAATCCGGAGAACTTCACTTCTTCAATCAATTGATCGCGGGTCATCGACTTCAAAGCCTTCTCGACGGAATTATACCCACCGTATTTCCGGTAGACTTCATAAGAAGCAATACCCGGGACGTTGACGTGTTCAAGCAGAAATTTCTTACCCATGGTTTTGATCGTTTATGGGACTTAAATAACTGCTCCGCTTACCTGACGCCCGTAGTTGTTCTAACAGGGAGTCCGTCTTTTCTGCCGTGAGATTTTCATAATAGGCTGCACCACACTGCAGCATGGGTGCTGTTCCACAGGACCCAAGACATTCAACCGTCTTCAGGGTGAACATACCGTCAGCCGTAGTTTCGCCTACACGGATGTTTAGCTTTTGCTCCAGGTGCTTTACGATTTCATCGGCACCCCGCAGCATACAAGGACCCGTTTGGCAAACTTCCAACAAACACCGACCTACCGGCTTCAGGTTAAACATCGTGTAGAATGACGCCACTTCATACACTTCGATGGGCTTGATGGAAAGCAAGGATGCTACATAGTCCATCACCGGTACACTCAGCCAACCTTCAAATTCAGACTGGGCCAGGTGCAATACGGGAATGAGGGCAGACTTCTGACGTCCCTCCGGATACCGGGCCATGATCCGTTGGACCAACGCGAGGGATTCGGGTGAGAAGTGAACTGTGTTTGTCATGTCCTGATTAAGCATCTAACTCTCCTGCAATTACGTTCATGCTGCTCAACGTCAATATTGCATCCGACAACATGGAGCCGCGGATGATTTCGGGATAAGCCTGGTAATAAATAAAGCACGGCCTTCTGAAATGAAGTCGGAAAGGCGTACGCCCACCATCACTGATGAGGTAGAACCCCAGTTCACCATTCCCTCCTTCAACACTATGGTATACTTCTCCCACGGGTACATCCGTCTCCCCCATCACAATTTTGAAATGATATATCAGGGATTCCATGTTGTGATAAACTTCTTCTTTGGGTGGCAAATAGAAGTCGGGCACATCGGCATGAAACGGACCTTCCGGCATTTTGGCAATCGCCTGACGGATAATGCTGAGGCTTTGCCACATCTCTTCCTGCCGCACCATAAACCGGTCATAGACATCACCGTTTTGTCCTACCGGTATCGAAAAATCAAAATCCTCATAGGACGAATACGGCATAGCCACGCGCACATCATAGTCTACACCGGCAGCCCGCAGATTCGGACCCGTGAAACTGTAAGCCAGCGCACGCTCAGCGGAAATACCGCCTACGCCAATGGTGCGGTCCATGAATATGCGGTTGCGGACCAACAGGTTCTCAAATTCTTTGAGCACTACCGGGAATTCCGTCAGGAACCGATGGATCTTTTCCCAGGCTACAGGACTAAAATCCCTTTCAAAACCACCAATGCGTCCGATGTTTGAAGTAAGGCGGGCACCTGATATCTGTTCGTAGATCTCATAGACCAACTCGCGCTGTTGAAACATGTACACGAATCCGGTGAGAGCGCCGGTGTCCACACCAATTACCGCATTGCAGATCAGGTGATCGGTAATGCGGGCCAGTTCCATGATGATCACCCGCAGGTATTGCACCCGCTTGGGAATCTCCAGGCCCAGGAGTTTCTCCACGGTCATATGCCAACCGATGTTGTTAATAGGCGCTGAACAGTAATTCAGCCGATCGGTAATGGGTGTGATCTGGTAGAATGGTCTCGCTCGGCCAGCTTTCCAGCGCGATGGATATAGCCAGCGGTAGGCACAGCATCTACAATCACCTCCCCGTCCATCTTCAGCACGTTTTGAAAAATACCGTGTGTGGCCGGGTGTGTCGGCCCGAGGTTGAGGTAAGAATATTGCTTCTCGCCTTCGTGATAGATTGGATCGCTGATTTGATTGTTCGTCATATCACCGTCCAAATTGTGTATCGTTTTTGTCACTGCGGACCTGATCTTCGAGCGGGTATTCCTTCCGCAGCGGGTGGATCAACATATCATCGACATTGAGTATCCGGGTCAGGTTTGGATGGCCCTCAAACACGACACCATAAAAGTCAAAGGTCTCCCGCTCCATCCAATTGGCCGCCGGAAAGAGAACTGTAGCGGTAGGCAAAACCGGTTGATCCACGGGCACGCGGACTTTAATACGGACGCGTTTATTCTGCATCAGGTTGTGCAGTTGATAAATCACCATCAATTCATGGCTATCGGGAAGATGTACACCAAACAGAGTTGTCAGAAAGCGATAACCTGCCTCGGGGGCGTCACCCAGAAACCGAAGAATTTCGATAAGATGGTCTTTCTTTATTTCAATGCTCGGAAAGTCATACGATCGTTCAGCGCGTACGAGGTCGTTGCTGAACCGGGTGATCAGCAATGCGGTGATTTGTTCCAGTTCGGTAGGCTGACTATTCGATTCCATACCGGTTAAGCATGTCCTTATATTCAGTTGAATCACGACGGCGAAGGGACTCCGTTTCTACCAGGTGTTGAATTTTCATCACCCCGTCAATGATCTGTTCTGGTCGCGGCGGACAGCCGGGCACATAGACATCCACCGGGATAATCCGATCAATGCCCTGAAGAACGCTGTAGGTATCAAAAATCCCGCCACTGGAGGCACACGCTCCCACGGAGAGCACCCAACGAGGCTCTGCCATCTGCTCATATACCTGCCTCAATACCGGTCCCATTTTCTTGGCGATGGTACCCATGACCATCAGCAGATCTGCTTGTCGGGGAGAAAAACTCAAGCGCTCAGATCCAAATCGGGCCAGATCATAATGCGCACCCATGGTAGCCATAAATTCAATGCCACAGCAGGACGTTGCGAATGGCAACGGCCAAATACTGTTCTTCCTGGCCAAACCAACTACCTTATCAAGGCTGGTCGCAAAAAAGCCGGCACCTTCAAGGCCATCTGGTTTTTCGGCCATGATAACTTTGGACGGCGGTGGTGGCTGAATCGTTACTCCCATTTTAGCGCTCCCTTCTTAAGGATGTACACAAACCCGATGATCAGGGCGACCATAAATAAAATCATTTCAATCAGGCCGTCGGATCCCAGTGCCTGAAAATTGACGGCCCAGGGATACATGAATATGACTTCGACATCGAACAGCACAAACAGGATGGCGACGAGAAAATATTTGATGTTAAATGGTAGTCGTGCGTTGCCAGTTGATTCAATTCCGCACTCAAATGCTTCGAGCTTCGTCTGCGTCTTGCGCTTAGGACCCAGCAGGTGGGTGGCGGCCATGGTGAGGCCTACGAAACCAAGGGCCAATCCAAACATGATGGCTACCGGTATGAATTGAATGAGGGTTGTTTCTTGCATGTCGATTCTCTCCTCGGTTACTGGCAATATTCGTGATTTTCACTGACTAAACCCCAAATCCAGCGGCTTATCTTTGGTATCATGAGGCAGGGTAACAGAATTGCGTAGGGTTGATCGGATCAAAAAAAATTGTAACTCGCAGGACCGTTCTAATGCATTTCATATGGGCACCCCTCTTGAACTTACAACAAACAACCGGGCAGAAGTATTCGAAGCGGTTAGAAAATATTTGCGTGCCTTACATCTCACCATTATTAATGAAGATACCAGTCGCCCATGGGGTGGTTTCTTTGTACTCGATGAAAGCCAGGCCGGTGAATTTGTCGCACAGTTTTTTCCAACGATTGCGGTTGACAGCCTGAGAATCAGTGGAAAATTGAGTCCAAAAATATTAATGGTTGAGCCTGGCAAAAGGCTTTCCTGGCAGTACCATCACCGGCGTGCTGAAATCTGGAGGACCATTGGCGGAACAGTTGCCGTGGCTACCAGTATGACGGACGTGGAGTCCGAACGCACCCAGGTTGGCGTTGGTGAGACTATCCGCTTGGCACAGGGTCAGCGGCACAGGCTTATTGGCCTTGATGGTTGGGGTGTCGTGGCTGAGATTTGGCAACATACCGACGCCCAAAAGCCTTCGGATGAGTCTGACATTATCCGTCTGCAGGACGATTTTGGCCGATAACCCGGCCAAGGGCAATCCTTTTAATTATTCAACAAATCAGGCTAAATTTGGCCCCTATTCTAAAAAGTAGCCGATGATTTTCTTGCATGGAGGGCACCAGACGGGTTCGGCTGGATGGGTTCAAACGAAATGGCTTACTACCATTTTTATAATATTTGCCGGCCTGGGCCTCATTCGTTGCGGAAGTGATTCTGTGGTTGTTCCTGTCAACAACTTGAACTTAAGTAAATCGATCACCTCAGCCATCAAATTGTTAATTGGTTCGGCCGAAGGTGTTGCCGGCGGTAATTACAAGCGGGGCGCCCGATCGGCCCTTATTACGTCAATTACCAATGCGCAGGCAGTCTATGCCAGCAAGACGGCCACCCAAACAGAAATTGATCAGGCAAATTCGGACCTCAACAATGCGATTACTGTCTTCAAGTCCCAGATCGTCGTAGAAATAGATCCGGTCAACCTGGTGGCCCAATATACCTTTGATGCTATCCCGGTTTCCAGTCTGGGGGTTATTGTCACCGATAACTCCGGGCTTGGCCACGATGGTGAAGTAAATACTGGTAGTCTGTATTGGGGGGGCGCTGTTCCTACTACTATTCTGGACCGTTACGGGGTGGACAGCCGCGCACTTCATTACAACCGCGGTGCTAATATACAGGTGCCTTACACGGCTGCCATCAATCCGGCAGCCATGACACTCTCCTGCTGGTTTAACATTGATGTCTCTTCGCCATTGCGCGATAACCAATACCTTATCTCCCTGAACCGCAGTGCAGGCTTTCAGGTAGTTTACCGGAGCAATCAGACCGTAAATATGTCCCTTAACCTTGCGGAGACACCCGGGACCAAGGTGACGGGCGATGCTGGCGTTACCATGACCCCGGGAACCTGGTATCACCTCGTGATTACCTTTGGAGATGGTCATTTGCGGTTTTATGTTAATGGTGCCCTGACCCGGGATATCACCCAGGCCGGCACAATCATCAAGAACGGTGCAGTGGATTTATGTTTCGGTCAGGATATACCTACGGCTTCTTACGGCCTCACACCTTCTGACCCGAATTATGTCGGCGATGGAGGTTATCTCAGTGGATCACTGGATGAGGTTCGTATCTATAAAACTGTCTTGTCCCCTGCCCAAATCAGCGCCATCTATAGCCTGGAAAAGCCTTAGGCTAATTGCATATAAATAATTGACTATCAATTATTTATTACAATTCCAGTACTATTTAGTGAAAGCTGTAGCCCACCATGCCCAACAGCGCCACATTAGCATCTTCTGCTTTAGAGGAGTAGTAATACTTGGCATCAATGCCAATGGAGTACCGGTCATTGAGTTTCTTCCGATAACCCACGGTAGCGCTGAAGTCTGCTAAAGAGAAGGTGGTCGCATCAAAATTCCCATAGGCATCGGTGGTAACATCATTGATCAGGAATGCACGGCCAATGCTGAAACTGCCATAGAAGGACTTCATCACCCGCATAGTGACCACCAGTTGAATGGGGATGGCACTGTTTCTGACCTTGGTGTTCTTGGGACCTGACAAATCGATACCGTATAACCGGAAGTATCCGGTTTCCAACCCAATGCTGAGCCGGTGTTCAGGCTCCCACATGATCTTTCCAGATAAGGAGTAATTCATTTCATTGACTTTGTTCTTCAGAAATACCAGGTTGTTGAAATAGAAATTCGGTCCGGCACCCAGGTACACCGAGAACCGGTGTTTCTTTTCCCGTGCCACCTGAGCTGATGCGGGCAATGCAGAGGCGGTCACCACCAGGATAATCATCCATATCGTGAATCTCCGGGTCATCAGAAATTGGTGTAATAGTCGTTTATCACATAGGCCGGATAATCGGTAATGAACCCATCGAACCGCCCATTGCGGAGGTAGTTGTGAATAATGCTCTTATCATTGAGGGTCCAGCTGATCACCTTGATGCCGGCAGCATGTGCACGGTCTACGTCCTCCAGCAGCAGCCCTTCCGAGTAACGTGGCCCAAAGAACTTCGATTTATTCTCGATGGCACAATCTACGCTGAGTTCACAAAGGGTTGGCAAACTGGCATAGCTCGGCTGTGCACGGAATTGGTCGATAACATCTGTGGATGGAAGTCCCGCGAAAATCGTAAGGTTCCTCCCCTTCGACGTCGCCCTGTCCATCGCGGACCTCACCACGGGCTCGAGGTAAGTAAATACGCCCGGATTTCCTTTGATGTCAAGCCATACGTATTTGAGGTTGGTAGAATCGATCACAACGCGCAGCACCTCTTCTACGGAAGGAATCTTTTGTCCATCGACCAATGTGATGAAGTCCCGGAGAAATTGAAATGAATACTGATCAAAATCACCGGACAGCGGCCCCTTTTGAGTAAGCCGTATATTGATTGTCGGGTCGTGAATGCAGATGGGTACATTATCCCGGGTGAGGCGCACATCGTATTCAATACCATTAGAGCCATACTCTTCGGCATGGAACGCGGCCTTCAGTGTATTCTCTGCGAATGGCGGGTTTGACGTAGTTTGGATGCCGTGGTGGCCAAAAACAATAAACTCATTGTTCTGGGTAAACACCGAGAAGGGCCTGGAATAGGTAAGGGTAACCGACTTAGACCCTGCCCCGAAACCCCGATATAATCCATTGATGGTCAGTCCCTTGGTTGCACCATTCAGAATCAAATTCAGGGAACCACTGCCTGCAGGAATCTCCATGTTAATAAGACCCTGATCCGCCGTTTCCGACATGCGCCAGAATCCGGAAAACTGAATACTGTTATTGGCAGCGTTGAAACCGTATTTGAGAATGATGTAAATACCTTCCTTTTCACTAAAGAAGGAGACCCGGTATTTTGATGCTTTACACACAAACGAGGTACCCAATTCTTTGCCACCATCCGTCAGGGTGTAGATACCTTCCATGTTCTTCATGACAGTGCCCGGCAGCGGAGTGGTGTTGATGAGGTTTTCATCGCTATTGATAAGCGGAGGCGTGATATCAATGCTGGAGCATGAAAACCCGATTGCGAGAAGAACCAGTATGCCGTAAATGAGCCCTCTCATCTGAATCAGAATTTAATGCCGATTTGAAACTCAGGCACAAAGTAACGGTAGGTGTTGACAGGTAAGGCAGGCCATGCTACGATGTGGTAACGTACCGTCGCCAGTTTAACGCCATACGACATTACCCGGTCTTTCCATAATCGCTGTTCGAGGGTGGTGGTAATGCTGGCACCATTTAGTCCACCGTTGCGAAATGACTTGAAGGATACTACGTTTCCCCCTTCACTGAGATAGAACGAAGAGGTGTAATAAACTTCTCCCCTCACGGTGACGGCGTAATTCGGGAAGCTGATTCCCAATGCCACTGATGGTTGCTGCTCCCAACCCGTGAGCACCGTATTGTATCCAAATTCTTTAAGGATGCCATAGTTGAAGGCCATTTGAAACCCAACACCCAGGTGCAAGTGTCCGAATGAATGATTCCAGAAAGGGCCTATGTTTGCGCGGTTAGAAACGAACAAGGTTGCGAGACTGGCCTGAAGGTTAAAACCTTTTCCCAGGCTATAGCGGCCTGTGTAGTTAAACATGGGTGCGTTCACATTATCCAATGACCAGGCTTTGGGCACCACGACATAGAAAAT
>JBGAMI010000087.1:0-8799 GCA_044223085.1 Cyclobacteriaceae bacterium | reverse complement strand
GGTCACTTCACCATTTATGCTGGTTCGCTATCATAACCTTCCACCGGGCACCTACACCTTCAGGGTACGTGGTTCATCGGGGGGAAATCCCTGGGGTCCGGAGGCCAGTGTACGTATTGTAATAGAAGCCCCATTCTGGATGACGTCCTGGTTTTATTCGGCGGTAGGGGTGATTTTCCTCATCATCGTTATCGCCGTAACGAGAACGAACGCAAGGCGCAAGATCGCCCGCAAATTACAGCAACTGGAAAAACAAAAGGCCCTGCTCGAAGAACGGGAACGCATCAGCAAAGACCTGCACGATGATCTGGGAAGCGGCCTGTCGAGGATATTCATCCTCAGCGAAATGACCCGGAAGTCGGGTACACGCGACCAGGAGTTCGCTCAACACCAGCTGGAAAAAATATCGGCAGCTTCTACCGAACTGCTCACCAACCTGGGCAATCTCGTATGGTCGCATAACCCCGCAAACGATTCTCTACTTAAACTCTTTGCCTACATGCGAGAGCATCTGGGCCAGCTTTTCGATGAGACCCCTATCGCCCTGACCATCACCCTTCCGGAGCCTGAGGCAGATAACCTGGTGCCGGCCACCTGGAGGCGCAATGTTTATCTGTCAGTGAAAGAAGCACTCCACAATGTGTTAAAACATGCTCACGCTTCGGTAGCCACCCTCACTGTGGTAATCACCGGGAACACATTATGCATCACCGTGCAGGACAATGGTGTTGGATTTGATGCACAAGCCATCATCCCCGGCAACGGGACAGGCAATATGAAAAAGCGCATTCAGGACTGTGGTGGAACGATGGAAGTCAGTAGTGCCCCGGGAAAGGGGGCCCGCATTCAGTTTGATATCCCCATTCCCGTTCCCGCTGCGCCGGATGTAGCACTTTAATGTGATTGACTTGTCGCAGAATACTTCTGAAGTTGCCAAAATGATACGTGTTGCCATCGTAGAAGACATCGACGACATCCGCAAGGGCCTTTCGGTGATTATCAACGAAGGTGTAGACATTGAGTGTACCGCCAATTTCTCCACCGCGGAGAAAGCATTTGACGTGCTGAGCCAGCAACCGGTCGATGTAGTACTCACCGATATCAACCTGCCCGGTACCATGAACGGGATAGACCTGGTAAGGGAACTCAAGGCCATTCAGCCGGACATGCAGTTTCTGATGTGCACGGTATACGAAGACAGCGAGCTCGTTTTCAAGGCCCTGAAAATTGGCGCCTCCGGATACATCTTAAAGAATTTGCCGCCGCACAAAATTCAGGAAGCGATCCGGGAGATTCATGCCGGAGGGTCGCCCATGAGTGCACCCATCGCGCGCATGGTGATCAACTCATTCCAGCAGTCGTCGGTTGTTCCCAATGAAGCCATCAAACTGCTCACGTCGCGCGAGCAGGAATTGCTGCGCCTGCTGGCAGAGGGCTACCGCTACAAGGAAATATCTGACAAGATGTTTCTGTCCATCAATACCATTCGCTCACACATCCGGAATATTTACCGGAAGCTGGAAGTTCAGAGCCGTATTGAGGCCCTGAACAAGATTTATCCACATCATTAGCTGATCTCCCTATTGCATCGGCTTGAACGGATATTTGGTTCCCAGCAACAAGCCCATCTGAAGGAAAGGTCCACGGGCACCAAGTCCTGGACGAGAGCCACATTCAATGTAATACCCGCCGGTCCAGTACTTTTTGCCAAGGCCCATCCATTTCCATCCGAGTTTCCAACCCATCGAAGCCTTGGTGAGATCGCCGTTGCCCCATTGATATACATAGCTGGAGCCCGTCTTATCCTTATTGTTATCAAGCGACACCGAAGTATTCAGCAAGACATCCAGGTAGAGGTTACGGAAATAACTTACCACCCCACCGCCGGCCAGGTCAGAGTTCGCAACAAACTTGCCAAAGGCCAATCCCACTGAAATATCAGAGGTATTCAGGTTGGTGTACATTCGGTCGGTTACCGCCACGGGGGTATTAGTGCCGGTCTTGGTCATGAACCATTTTTCATTGCTCTCCGGAGCCACCACCGTATTCCAGTTGTACAACCCTGCGCGGATGGCCATAATGCGACGCACCGGCCCGCGCTTTTTAAAAACATCATAATAATGTGTCGTGGTAGTTCCACCATTCATGCTGACGGTGGTTGAAGATCCCTTGTATTTGTCCCTGCGGATTCGACCCATTGTAATCTTATCAAAGAAATGAAGGTTCACGGCAAGCTGAGAGGTCGACATCAGTTTCATGCTTTAGTAGGAGTCCGATTGAAAAGGAATCCTTGCCGTTACTCTGCACATCCGGTCCCCAAAACCCGCAGTTGTCATGGCAGCATTCACCGACAGGTACTTGCCGATAAAGGCATCTGCATTCAGGCCATATCCATACGTGAAGTTGAATCCTCCCATTTCGATGTATCCTGGGATCGCCGTCAGAATAGCCTTAGTCTGATAGTGGTATGGATTTAGTTTCTCTCCGGTCCTCATCAGTGATTTTCCCCAGACTACAGCCAACTGACAAAACAGGAGAAAACCAGGGAGCAGTGTTCTTTTCATGGTGAGTTTGGTTGGGTTTAAACAAACTGGAATAGCCTGCCGGTCTTCAATCACCAAAGTATGCGATTTCAATAGCCATAGATAGCATCATCATGCGATGAGCCTACTCAGGTTTATGGAAATCTGTTTTTTGGCCGATCACCATAAGAAATGATTTTGCTTCTCATAATCAGCATCTTAACGGCATGAATTTCAGGAAGCCCTGATATCAGGTTTTTCACTATTTTCAGGTTCAAACCTGACCCTGTGAAGACAAATCATTGTTGATCCTTGGATTTATTTTCATCATATCAACCGGACACGCCCAGACCTTCCACAGCAACAACACGGAACTAAACGAGTCGTTTGTTTGGGCGCGCAATAAGGCCTTGTCTTTCGCGCACAACAGCGGCGACCCTGTAGGCATGTGGTACGAGGCGGCCTTGCCCAACCGCGAAGCGTTCTGCATGCGCGATGTGTCACATCAGGCTATAGGCGCAGAGATTCTCGGATTGGGGAAACATAACCTCAACATGTTTATCAAATTCGCCTCCAACATCAGCGCTCAACGGGATTACTGCTCGTATTGGGAAATCAATCGCTACAACAAACCTGCGCCGGTTGACTATACCAGCGACAAAGACTTCTGGTATAACCTGCCTGCCAATTTTGACATCGTCTACAATGCCTACCGCCTGTATGAGTGGACGGGCGATGTTACCTACCTCAACCATCCGGCCTTTCGGAATTTCTATTCGCTGAGCATGAATGAATATGTGCATCATTGGCAACTCGGCTACGACCAGGTGTTGGGACGCAAGCGGGAGCTTCACAACGAAGCGTCCAAACGTTTCGGCATCAACCGGGGCATTCCAACCTACAACGAGGGAGGGCGTGGTGAAACCAAATTGGGAATCGATATGACTGCCTCTTTGGTGGCCGCTTATCGTGCGTATGCCGCCATACTCAACCTGACGCACCGCGAAAACGAAGCACTCATCATGGAAGAACGTGCCCGTCGTACCGCACAGATCCTCGAATACTTTTGGTGGGATCAGCAAAAGAAAGAGTATAAATCCGTGCAGTACATGGATGGCACCTTCGACTACTTCATGGTGGGCGATAACCAGGCCTTTTTACAATATCCTATTTACTTTGGAGCCTTTCAGGATCCGTCGCGCATCAGGCAAATTGTCGACACCTATCGTGAAAAATATCCACAGATCATTGTTGAACTTAAATCCTATCTACCCATTATCTTCTATGAAAACGGTGAAGCATCGCTGGCCACCCGGATGATCATAGAGTTGTGCCAACCCGACAACAAACGTCGCGATTATCCGGAAAACTCCTTCACCATCATGGAGCACATCACCCGTGGACTGATGGGTATCAATGTGATAGCATCTACCAATACGATTTCAACACAATCGCGGCTTGCTCAGCGTGAAGACTGGGCCGAGTTGAATGATGTCCCCGCATTGGGGGGAAAGATCTCAGTGCGGCATGATGGCTCCGGCACTACCTTTACCAATCATTTGCAAAAGCCTGTGAATTGGAAGGCAATCATTTCGGGCCAACATGAATACCTGGTTGTGAATGGCACCAGGACCCGGGCAGAACACGATGAGAACGGGAACGCGTTTGTCATGCTTGAAATACGAAGCCATGAAACCGGGAACGTAGTTGATGCCAGGTAGCTGACACACTATTCCCGGATTTTATTATCTTAACAGCTAACTCAAACCACTATGATTTTCCTCATTATCATTGGCGTTGTTGTCGTGCTTGGCGTAGCAACGTACAATAATCTCATCGGCTCGAGAAATGCAGTAGAAACTGCTTTTGGCAGCATCGACTCCATGCTGAAAAAGCGCTACGACCTTATCCCAAATCTGGTTGAGACTGCCAAAGCCTATATGAAACATGAGTCAGCCACCCTGACCTCACTCACTGAACTTCGCACCAAAGCCATTTCCGGTACCGCGACATCTGACGAAAAAGTCGGACTCGAGAACCAAATGTCCACGGCCGTGCGAAGCATTCTCGTAGCATCAGAAAACTACCCCGACCTCAAGGCCAGCGAACAGTTCACCATGTTGCAGCGAAGCTGGAATGAAGTGGAGGAACAAATTTCGGCTGCCCGCAGGGCCTACAACTCCGCGGTAACGCAGTACAACAATGCGGTTGAGAAGTTTCCTTCCAACCTCTTCGCTTCTATGTTCGGACACAAACGCAAACAGGTATTTGAAATACCGGAGACAGAACGTCAGAACATCAGCGCCAAGAACCTCTTCCAAAACTAGCCGATATGAAATCCAGCGCTGACTTCCAGACCTTCTACAAGGCCAGCTTACTTCCCGTGCTTGAAACATTGGAAGCCGAGCGCAAGAAACTTATCAAGCCTATCTACCTGTTTGTACTGGCCGTTGTGGTGCTTATCCTGGTACAGGTTGTCATCGCGATGGTTTCGGATGAACCGGCCGTGCCCGTTGAAGTAATTACCAATCAGGGACCTCAGCCTGCCTCAGGCGGATCCGTCTCTTCGGGTATCTTCAACATTATTTTGTTGGGCGCCGGGGTGGGAGCATTGGGCTATTTCTTCTGGTTCATGCCCAAGCGCCGGGGACTTCGCAACCGCTATAAAAACGATGTCATCGGAGGAATGGTGAAGTTCGTAGATTCCAGCCTTACGTACCAGCCACAATCCGGGATCACCCGTGATGAATACATGCAGAGCGGGATCTTTACCACTGGTGGAGACCGCTACCATTGCGAAGATCTTGTGAGCGGAACCCTGGGCAGCACCGCCATACGCTTCTCCGAAGTTCATTGTGAAGAGAAGCACACCACGTACCGGGATGGAAAGCACCATACTGAGTATCGGACACTCTTCCGGGGAATCCTCTTCGTTGCGGATTTCAACAAGCACTTCAAAGGACGGACGGTTGTACTGACTGACCAGGCAGAAAGAACCTTGGGCAGTCTGGGCACGATGTTCCAGAAAATGAATGTCATGCGTGACGGATTAATCAAAATGGACAATGTTGATTTTGAGAAAGCATTTGCCGTGTACGGCACCGATCCGGTGGAAGCTAATTACATCCTTTCACCCGCGCTGATGGAGCGCATCCTCAACTTCAAGCAACGGTCCGGAAACATTCAGTTGTCATTCAGCAACGCCAATGTATACATCTCCATTCCAGTAAGGGAAAACCTGTTCGAGCCCAGAATATTCAGTGAGATGACTGAGTCCAAATCACTTGAACGTTACTTCGACTTTCTGCAGATGATCACCGGCATCGTTGAGGAACTCAATCTCAATACACGGATTTGGACGAAGGAATAGGAGGGGAGAAACTTAGAGCTTAGGACTTAGGGGAAAAGGGAATGGGGAATAGGGAATAGGGATAAGGCATCGAGGACTCGAATTAATATCAATTCTAACATCTCATTAATCACAACTAAAATGAACCGGAAGATTATTCTCCTGATTGTCTTTAAACTCATGATAGCAAATCAGGTACTGGCGCAGGAAAACTACCGGTACCAAAAAGACTTCAGCAAGACAGAACTTACAGATCGCAGGGCCCGGATCGTCACAGCTATTGGCAACAACGCTATCGCCCTGATTCAGGGTTCAGCCGGGTTCGCCGGATTCAGCGTATTCAGGCAAACCAATACTTTCTACTATCTCACCGGGATTGAATCGGCACATGCATACCTGCTCATCAACGGAAAAAACAACCAATCTATCCTCTACCTGCCCCACCGCGATGAAGGCACAGAAAAGGGACAAGGCAAAGTGCTCTCGGCAGAAGATTCGGATGTGGTGAAGCAACTAACTGGTATCGACCAGGTCAAAGGCATCGAATTTCTGTCCGCAGACCTGGTGGGCACGGGCCTAATCAGACCTCCGGCTCCGATACTGTTCACGGAATTCAGTCCGGCCGAAAACGGCAACGACAGCCGGGATGAATTACTGTACGGTCAAGCCCGCGCCGCAGCCGATCCGTGGGACGGGCAAGCATCGCGGGAAGCTTCGTTTATCACTAAACTCAAAGAACGATTTCCGCAATTTGAAATCCGCGACCTATCACCCACATTGGACGGCATGCGGCTGATCAAGAGCGCTGCAGAAATCGATCTCATCCGCAAGAGCACACAAATAGCAGGACTCGGCATCATGGAAGCCATGCGCTCCACCGCACCAGGTGTTTATGAATATCAACTGGACGCTGCTGCGAAATACATTTTCTATTTACAGGGTTCACGAGGTGACGCGTACGCATCGATCATCGGTGGCGGTACCAACGCATTTATGGGGCATTACTTCCACAAAACAGATGTCCTGAAAGACGGTGACCTCGTGCTGATGGATTACGCACCTGATTACAAGTACTACACCAGCGACGTCACCCGCATCTGGCCAGTGAATGGCAAATTCAACGCAGCCCAAAAGGAGTTGTACAATTTTATTGTGGCCTATCGCGATGCGCTGTTCCGTTACGTGAAACCAGGTGTTACTTCCAATGAGGTACTCGACAAGGCGGCCGCAGACATGAAGGCATACCTCGTCGGAAAAACATTCGCTAGTCCAGCTTATCAGAACGCTGTGAACGAAGGCGTGAAGTTCCGCGGTCACTTTCAGCACCCGGTAGGCATGGCCGTGCATGACGTGGGCCGTGTACATGGCGTGCCTTTGAAAGCAGGTATGGTGTTCACCATCGACCCCATGATCTGGATTCCGGAAGAACGGCTGTACATCCGTATAGAAGACGTTGCCGTCGTTACGGAGGATGGGGTGGAGAACCTGAGTGCATTCGTTCCGTCCAAAATCGAAGATGTAGAGGCCATGATCAGTGAGAAAGGCCTCATCGAAATGCGACCCTCAGTCACCTTGCCACTCAAAAAATAGTAACTTCTTATTTCTACTGCCATGATCAGATCATTGTTCGGTCTCATATTGACCGCCATTACCATATCTTCTGCCCACGCCGACACCTATCCCAAAAATCCGGGCATTGACATCGTACACTACGCGTTTCGTATCGGACTATCGGACCAGACTGATGTCATCCAATGTGAGGCTTCAGTTACCGTCCGCTTCCTCAAGGCAGGGACCAACTTGCTGCGCCTCGATCTGATCAAAGCCACTCCTGCCCTCAATGGAAAGGGCATGACTGTAACGCAGGTAACCTCTGATGGCAAAGCGTTATCCTTTGTGCATGAAAATGATGAATTAAAAATAACACTGCCTGCGACTTCCGAACCCAATCAGCAACATACCTACACTATTGCCTATTCGGGTACACCCGCAACAGGACTCAAGATTGCGAACAACAAATATGGTGACCGCACCTTTTTCAGTGACAATTGGCCGGACAAAGGCCGAAACTGGCTGTCAGTCATAGATCATCCTTACGACAAAGCCACCTGCGAGTTTATCGTTACGGCACCCGCTCACTATCAGGTGGTTTCCAACGGACTACTGGTCGAGGAAAGCGATATAGCTGATGGAAAGCGCACCACCCACTGGAAACAGTCCGTTCCAATTGCATCCTGGTTGTACGTTTTGGGCGTAGCGCGCTTTGCGGTGCAGCATGTGGATGCATTTGATCACAAATCGATTGACACCTGGGTGTACTATCAGGACCGCAAAGCCGGGTTTTATGATTTTGCCGTGCCAACCCGTAAGGTTCTTGAGTTTTACAGCACCTATGTGGGACCATTTTCATATGAGAAACTTGCCAACATTCAATCCAACAGTGTGAGTGGCGGGATGGAGGCTGCGTCGGCCATTCTCTATAGTGAGAACTCGGTTGTAGGCGACCGCAATGAGCGTTGGCGCAATGTGGTGATCCATGAAATTGCCCACCAGTGGTTTGGCAACGCTGTCACTGAATCAGATTGGGATGACGTTTGGTTGAGCGAAGGCTTCGCCACCTATTTCACCTTATTGTTTATTGAACATGCCTATGGTCGCGATGAATTCCGCAAAGGACTTGCCTCAAGCCAAAAGACTGTCAATGCCTTTCAAGCCAGGAATCCTGATTACAGTTTTTTATGACGATATTTTCTCTGTTCGGTCGCTGGCCTATGGCGTCAAGAAAAGCAATTCTGACGCCGATTATGCAGAGCATTTCTTTGATAAGAACGAGAATGTTGGTGGTGGAACTGAAGTTTTATACAGTGCCACTGAACTAGCCGGAAAGGCAATCGTGTACTATGCGATTGATAAGGAGGCCGATTCAGA
>JBGAMI010000086.1:0-8129 GCA_044223085.1 Cyclobacteriaceae bacterium | reverse complement strand
GATTGAAAGTACTCATCCGTTCCTTCAGGTAGTTGGCGTCGATCAATTCAGCCATGGGCACCTTGAAAAACTCAGGGTCACCCATGTATTTGGATCGGTCTGCAAATACACGGCGTTCAGCTTCCACCATCAGATGGACCGTAGATGATGTTTGAAATCCCCAGGATTGCACAGGATAAGGCTCTACCGATTTGAGTAACTGGATTACACAGAGGCCGCCACTTGATGAGGGGGGCATGGAGATAATTTTATATCCCTTGTAGTCGGCGGTGAGGGTGTTGCGCCAGATGGAATGATAGTTCTTCAGGTCCTCCATCGTGATGAGACCTTTGCCGCGTTTCATTTCAGCTACCAGGTCTTCGGCCGTTTTACCTTCATAGAATCCGGCACGTCCCTGATCGCGAATCCTTTCCAGGGTATGTCCCAGGTCGGTATTGCGGAGCGTGTCGCCTTCTTTCCATTGTTCCCGGAGAAAGAATTCGGGCTGTATGGTATTTAATCGCACCAGGTCATCGTGAATCTCATTGAAGCTCTTGGCCATTTTCTCCGTGACAGGGAAGCCGGTAAGTGCCAGGTTCACGGCAGGCTGAACAAGTTCAGCCCAGGTAAGTGTCCCGTATTTTTTGTGGGCTTCAATCATGCCATCAACGCTGCCAGGGACTCCGGAAGCCAGGTGGCCGTCGGTGCTCAGCTTGGGTATAATATTCTTGTCTTTATCCAGGTACATGTCTGTAGACGCAGCGGCCGGCGCTGTTTCGCGAAAGTCGAGTGCTGCAGTACTTCCATCCGCCAACCGCACCACCATGAAACCACCACCTCCAATGTTACCGGCACTGGGATGTACTACACAGAGAGCAAACTGGACAGCAATTGCGGCATCTACGGCGTTGCCACCTTTCTTCATGATGTCAACGCCGACCTGCGAGGCGATGGGGTTAGCGCATACAACCATGGCTGAGTCTCCGACGAGGCCTGTTCTGGCAGGCTTCTCCGGAGCCTGACATGCTACAACAATGGCAACCGCCAGTAATAAGATGATCTTGTTCATGATGAGTAGGTTAGGTCTAAAAGTAATTTTCTGTTTAAAGGTATAAAAATCGCTTGTCGAAAAGTCTTAGGTGATTTCCAGATTAATGTATTAATTCCGCCCACATTTTACCCATGAGCCTGAGAAAAGACAAAGCGGCACGGCTGAAACTGGCGGTGCTGGACCAAAGCCTGAAACTGATTGGCAAGAAACCATTCGAGGAATTGTATGTGGAAGATATCTGCGCCAAAGTGAAGATATCAAAAGTAACCCTGTTCAAGTATTTTCCGCGGAAAGAGGACATACTTGCGTACTACTTTCGTGTTTGGTGTATGCGGCGACTGGTGGAGTTGAAAGAAAAACCCAGGGAGGGCATTCAGGGTATCCTCTATCTTTTTGACAAGCTCAGCGATGATGCCGAACTCCATCCTGGCATCCATATGAGTCTGGTGGGTTATCAGGTTGATCCGGCCCGCCCGTTGAAACCCTTCCCGGTAAAAGCAGAAGAAAAGAAGTTCCTGTTTCCCGCCAATCCCGAAGCCACCAGCATGGAGATCCTTTCACTGGATCAATTGCTGGAGAAATTCACACTCGAGGCCATCTTCAAGAAAGAGATTACACGGGCCACGTCAACACGCGACGTAACTAACTTGTTGCTCACGTTATTCTATGGTTCACTGGTCACAGCCAATGTCCAGCAAATCAGTCCACTCAAGATGTTCTTGCGCCGACAGGTTGAAATGGCATTGAAGGGCTTGCAATAGGTCAGCCCTTCATCTTTACGGGGCGTGCGCCTTGCTTTTCGAAGATGCGTACGCGCATGCGTCCAACCTGAATCTTCTTATGCCAGCGGCTGTTCTTGTACCAGGTATGGTGATTGATGGGTTTGATCACTTTTATCGTATGGTAGGTTTGCGATCCGCATGAACCGAGAGCAAATACCAAAACAAGAAGAAGGAAGGGTCGCATATACCTGAAACGATCAAAAATAGTTATTTATTTCTTCCTAATTTCGGCTATGACCTTAGTCCGCCTTAGCCGCATCCTGTTTGCAATTACGTTCACCACCACGCTGGCCACCGCCCAGGATCTGGAATGGGAGAAACACACCCTAAAAAATGTCCGTTGGCAGCAGCGGGTGTACCCGGTCAACCGTGCAATAGTTCGATACCAAATCGGGGAGAATATTTACGATGCGGGCAAGGGCCCTTTACAAGTTTCCATTAGCAAAGGAGCAGACCCGATAGACTTCGTTGTTTTGTTTACCAACCCGTCCAAAGACACCATTCGGCTCACCAATGTGGTGCCATTCTCCCCGGGCCTGACTGATACATATATTACCGGCCTTGGCGACCATCGCCTGAGCAGAACCCATTTGTTTTCTCCGGGAAGAAAGCCAGTGAATGTGATAGTGCCAGACAATGCCTGGGAACTTGGATTTAACTCCATGGCATTAACGGATTCCCTGCAATTCACCGCGCTGGTGCGACGAGAGCTGGGCTCGATGCAGCAGGCTGTACGTAAGCGATTCGAAACTATCCTGATGCCAGGTGGTTCCGTAGCCTACCACCTTTATGCGGAGATAGCCATTGGTACCTGGAGAGAAGCACTGAAGAAAGTGTTTCAGGAAAATAGATTGTATGATGTAACTCCTTTCGATGAATCGATGTACCAGCGTGAAGACCTCGCCTGGATAAAAGAGGCGTACGTGATGCACCTGATTATGGCCTGGGATAAAGATTACTATCAACGTACGTCGGGTCAGTTTCGGCTGTCTGATTTTCAAAAAAGGGGAAAGATATTGTACGGCGGTGATGATGTGATCGGGCTTTGGCCTACCTGGCCCACGCTGGGATTGGATCAGCGCAACCAATTTGATATGTACCGGGATCTCCCGGGCGGGTTGAGTGCCCTACGCCAACTGGCTGATACACTGCGTCGAAACGGAAGTAAGTTCTTTGTGGCATATAATCCCTGGGATGAGAGCACACGACGGCAATCGCACCTGCAAGGACTTGCTGATTTGATTCGCGACACTTCTGCCGATGGCGTTGTCTTGGATACCAAGGGAGAATCTTCAGCCGAGTTGCAGCAGGCGGCTGATGGAGTCCGTAAAGGCGTTATCATGTACAGCGAAGGAATGGCTGTTCCCAGGGATATGGTAAACATTGTTTCCGGCAGGGTGCACAATGCCTTGTATTATCCGCCCATGCTGAACCTCAACAAACTAATCCGTCCGGACTTCGCCATTTTCCGGGTAGCAGAAGTTTTTAAGGAACCCATCCAGCGTGAATATGCCGTGGCCTTTTTCAACGGGTATGGAACGGAGATCAATCAATTCGCACCAGGTCATCCGGAGTGGGAAGATGAGCAATACAAGTACCTGGGAAAGACGACCCGGATATTGCGGGAAAACTCATCCAACTTTACGTCCCGGCACTTGACGGTATTGTACCCAACACTTCACGACAGCATTTGGGTTAATCATTGGCCGGGTGCTGCTAAGCATGTCTACACCATTTTCAGCCTGAAGCCTGAAGGCTTTGATGGCCCTTTGCTGCACATACGAGAGCGGGCAGGATATCATTGGATGGATTTGATGCACCATGAAGCTGCTAAGGTCACGAAATCAATAGGAGGAAGTCACGTGTCAGTGAGCGTGGACCCTTTCCATAAAAAGTGGCTGGGCACCAACAATGAAGGTGAAGCTGGTTGTCTGGCTGAGTTACCGGAACTCTTAAACGTATCCATGAATGGTTATTTGCTGCAGGTGGCGGCGAGCAAGGGTACGTCCATTCGAATATGGAAGGGCGTACCTGATTATGCATCACAGCCACTGGAATTCAATCCTGGCACTCACACGCTTGATCTCCGGGAGAGCTTTGGCCGTTATGAAGGGAAGGTGGTGGTACAACTGATGGATGGTCGTGAACTGCTGGATGAGCAAGTGCTTCGCATCAAACCGGGCGTCCCCAGGCTTGTAGCCATTGAAGCCAAGCCAACATTAACCGATGACCACCGGGGCATGGTGAAAATTCCAGCCGGGAGATTTCTCTTTAAGACAACACATGGAGATGATTTCATCCCATACCCGGCTGATGCGTCTGGTAACCTTCAGATGAAAGCATACTGGATGGATAAGTTCCCGGTGACAAATGTGCAATATCTTGCCTTTACGGGATCAACAGGTTACCGGCCGAAGGACACCACAAACTATTTGAAGCATTGGAAACATGGTAAGATTCCTGTCGGGCAGGAAAATTACCCCGTGGTGTATGTATCACGGGAGGATGCCATGGCCTATGCGAGTTGGGCCGGGAAGCGGCTGCCAACGGAGGCTGAGTGGCAATATGCCGCTCAGACAGGCACAGGGCAGGAGTGGCCTTGGAAGCAAAGCAAGCCAGTTACGCGCAAACTGCAATATGTGACCGAGACACTCACTGTTTCTTCGCTGGAAGGGATTGATCCAAGACTTTGTAATCTGGGCACCGGAAGTGCTTATGCGGTAGGAAGCTATCCGCGCGGCGCTAATCCCTTCGGTCTGCAGGACCTGGTTGGCAATGTGTGGCAGCTCACGACTGATATCTATGAGTCCGGAAGCTACACCTACAGCATCCTCAAAGGAGGCAGTTATTTCAAGCCATCGTCCAGTTGGTGGTATGTACAAGGCGGTCCCCGGGAGCTTCACTACCGCCAGGCCCTATTATTGGTGTCACCTGGATTTGAACGCAATGCCACTGTCGGCTTTCGCTGTGTGTCAGATCAAAATTAATTTTGAAAATCAGTTCACAGTCAATACTTTAGAGGCGATTACTTAATTTTTTAATCTAATACTAACCCTATGCGCGCCATTTGGAAAGGTCACATCCGGTTTTCGTTGGTTACGATACCGATTCGGGTCTATAATGCCATTGATTCAGGACAGACTCTCAGCTTCAACCTTCTTTCCAAGGAGGGGCATAATCCGGTGAGTTATGAGAAGAAGGATAAGGTTACGGGTCAGGTACTGCGTACCGAAGATATTGTCAAGGGTTATCAGTATGAGCCAGGCCAGTTCGTGATTGTGAACGACGAAGATTTTGGCAAAGTGCGTTTAAAGAGTACCAAGCTTATAGACATAGAAGGTTTTGTGGATGCCAAAGAAGTGCATCCCACCTTGTTTGATGCGCCTTATTTCATTGGCCCGGATGGTGATGTGGCAGCGAAGACCTATTTCCTGCTGGCCAAGACTTTGAAAGAGTGTGGCAAGGTGGGAGTTGGTCGGGTTGTGTTGCGCGATCGGGAAACCGTGGTGTTGATGACTCCGGAAAAGAACGGCATTTTGTTGTATAAACTTCGTTATCCAAATGAAGTAAGAAGTATAAGTGAAGTCCCACAACTGATTGAGGATGTAAAGGTTGACAAGGAGCAGATCAAAATGGCCAAGATGCTAGTGGACTCCATGTCCAAGCAATTTGTTGACATCGAGATGAAGGATAACTATCAGGATGCATTGCGAAGCATGATTCAGGCCAAGATTGAGGGCAAAGAAATCGTGACCCTTGCCGAGGAAGAGACCCCGGTGGTGGATATCATGACGGCCTTGAAAGCCAGTATTGAAAAGGCCAAGAAGCCTATGGAGAAGGCGAAGGGAGCCGCGGTGAAGGAGAAGAAAAAGGCGACTAAGGACACCAAGACGGCAAAGCGCAAGGCCAGCTGAGGCCGTTTCCGGAGACAGAAAGACACATTTTTGAACTATCTTTGCGGCCGTGGCAAAGGTGGTCAAATTCCCTATTCAGGCACCCGAGAAATTCGGGTTCAAGCCGGTGCGCAAACGCAAAGCCACGGCGCCAAACAAGCCGGGTCAGCTCAACTTGTTTTCCGGCGGTAAGGTCGTTAAGCTCAACCAACTAACCACGTTCGAAGAGGCACTGATGCTTGATGAACATGGCGACGAAAGGGCAGGAGCGCTCTATCTTCAGGCCATTAAGGAATTTGACAGCGTGCCCGATGCATTGTGTAACCTGGGAATCCTCGAATCCAAGCGTAGAAACTATAGCAAGGCAGTTGATTGCTTCACCCTGAGCCTGAAAGAAGATCCCCGTCATTTCGAATCGCATTACAACCTGGCCAACCTCTATGCGGAGCTGGGCAACCTGCCGCTGGCCAAGCTACATTATCAGATTTCCATCAGCATAGAACCTGAGTTCCCCAACAGCTATTTTAACCTGGGGCTCACCATGGCGATGAACCACGAAATTGAAGATGCGGTGCAGTCATTGCTGCAATACAAGAAACTCGCTGCACCGGAAGACCGGCCTCAGGTCGATGAGTTGATCAGTAACTTGCTGCGCGTGCAGCGTTAATCACATTGTCCAAAGCGTGAGGTAGAAAAGAATGATGCGGTAAGCATCCAGGGCCAGTTTGATCACGCCCAGCATAAGAATAGATTTCAACACCAAACCGGCGCCGCGCTGTTCGTAGAATACATATCCGGACCGGAGCAGGAAATAGATATTGCTTGTAGCAAAGATGACGGTAAGCGCTGTGTCATCCAGCCAATTCCCAAGTCCAAAAAGGCTCACAATGGCAGTCAGCAACAACACATTGATCAGCAGGTTAAAGCAAACCAACTCCACCGCCAGGCCAACGTGGTCTGTAAAGTAGCGTTGCCTCGACCGGTAGATGAGGTTGAGCGGGAGTGAGGCCAATATCGCAAATACGATCACCAGCATCTTGGCATACTTCAGGGTCTTCTGCTCGTAGATCAGTGAGAAGGCATACACATCCTTGATTCCGAGCTGAACCATCTTCTGACTGACGGCCTGCAAGGCCAGCTTGCCATGAACGGAATTGAGTTGCGTGCGCAAACTGGCGTTAAACAATTGAATCAGGGGAAACAGAAAATAGATCAGGTTCAGGAAGAAGAACATGGACAAGGGGCGCAGGTATTTCACCCGCCTGCCTTCTGAAAATTCCCGCGACAGAAATCCCGGCTTCGAAATCACGACCCAGACCGTCTTCACAAAGCGATTGTCCGCAAATGTGAGAGCCAGGAACATGTTGTTGATAAACGTGCGAAATGATCTGTCTTGAGGCAACATGATCTTCTCACCACACTGATTGCAATACAATCCCGTAAAGTGGTTGCCACAATTTCTGCAGGTATGCTCAGTTGGTATTTGTTCCATGCGTAGGGTGCGCAAAGGTACTAGGCACCGCTATTACCGCAAGGACTTTTGGTTGTTGATCTGCTGCAATACTTTTCTTCCCCTCGAAACAAACCCGGCGCTGCCATACGGTAGTTCATCCTCAATCAGAATGGCAAGTTCTTTGCCCAATTCAGGAAGTGTCATCGTCAGGTTGCCAAGCACCGTCATGGCAAATGCCCGAACCGCGATGGGCTCCTTTCGGTCCTGAAGAAATTTGAAGCATAACTCAGCGACACGTCCCCGGTACCGGCCAGGTACTTCAATGAACTGAAGCAGTCTCATGACGTTGCGCTTTACGGCGTCACTGGCGGTAGGGCTCTCGGCCGCCGAAAGCACCTTTCCCAGGTGAGGAACAATCAGTTCGGGATGCTTTTGTACGCAATAACTCAGGGGCCACGCTGCCCGCTGGGTAACCCGATAGGGACCAGCCAGAAATATCCTGATCAACATGGCAAAATGTGCCTTTTTCTGCCCTACAAAGGCTATTACCCGGTTTCTCATGGCCCTTGAATGCTCCCGGTTTATCTCTTTTAATAGGTCCATAGTGCAATAATTTACTTTAGATTGATGTATATAAATGGTTGATTATTAGGAAATAATAAATTCACATATTAGTTTCGTATCCCCTAAAAACGATACGTACCATGTTATTACTTTTTGCGATCGTAGCTATTGTGGCATTTCTGATCCTGCAGCTTGGACTGAAGCTTCGGTTTATGGATGCCCGAAAACACCGTCGGTTTGTGCAGGAGGGTCTATCCTCTGTGCTATAGGCCGAAGCACCGGTTAATATCATCACCCACACGTTTTGGACGTCCGCTGGCTGCATCGAGCAGGCACCAGGTTGTTCGTGCCGTAGCGATCGCCTTCTGGTCACTGTCCCGGATAAAGTACACCCACCTATTTTGCCG
>JBGAMI010000027.1:0-51181 GCA_044223085.1 Cyclobacteriaceae bacterium | reverse complement strand
CCTCCTGCTTGGCTTTGTCCACATCAATATCGGTTTCAAACTCGATGATGACGTTGGAAAAACTTTGCACCGAACTGCTCTTGACCTTCTTCACGCCGGAAATGGACTTCACTTCCTTTTCGATCTCCTTGGTGATCAGGTTCTCGATGTCCGACGGCGAAGCGCCCGGGTAAATGGTTGCCACAAAAATTTGCGGGAAGACCACCTCCGGAAAGTTCTCCTTCGGCAGTCCGATGTATGTCATGATACCGGCGATACAGATAATGGCGGTAGCCACATAAATGCTCACCTTGTTGTCGATGGCCCAACTGGTGGGCTTAAATTCTTTTTCGATGTCTTGCATGGCGACAATCAATAATTAGATCTTAACCAATTCACCTTCGTTGAGGCCCTGATAGCCCACGGTGATTACTTTATCTCCTGCCTTAAGGCCGGTAACGTGGGCCTGGCTGTCAAACACGCCGGCAACCGCTACTACCCGCTTGCGGGCAACCATCTTCTTGCCGTCGGCTTCTGCGATGTAGACAACTTTCTGTCCATTGATATCCTGCACCAGGTTAACCGGCACGGTGAGGGCGTCGGGCACATTGGTATAGATGACTTTCAGTACACCGCTCATGTTGGGACGCAGGTAAGTAGCCTGTGAAGGTAACTCCACCTCCACCGGGAATGTGCGCGACAATGCGTTGATCGTCTTGCCCACGAAAGTGATGCGTGCTGTCATCTCTTTATTGATATCAGAAAATACAAGCTTCACTGAGTTGCCTTTCTGGATATTTGACACGTAAGCTTCCGATACATTGGCCTTCATCTTAAGCCGGTCAAAGCTCACCACGCGGAATGCAGGTTGGCCGGGTGACACTGCCTGACCAATCTTCACGGCCACTTCATCAACCGATCCGCTGATGGGCGATTTTACGCGGGTCATGTCCAATTGTTCATTCAGGGTTGCCAAACGCTTCTCCAGGCTTTCTTTATTGTTCTTCGCCTGCAGGAATTGAACTTCCGTTCCAATCTTCTGATCCCACAGGTTCTTTTGACGCTCGTACACCGTATTGGCGAGGCTGATGGAAGATTTAAGCTCCTCAATGCTTCTTACGATCACCGAATTGTCAATCTGAGCCAGGGTCTGGCCCTTGGTGACCACATCCCCTTCACGGGCAAACACCTGGGTGAGCACACCCATGGTCTTGGCTGAAATCAGGATGTTGTCAATGGCTTCCACCGAACCCTGGGTCTGGACATAGTAATCAAAAGAGTGCGGCTTGAGCTCCAGCACGGCTACTTCTTTTGATTTCAGTTTCACCGAATCCTTATTTTCAAGTGCGATCTGCTTCTCCAGTTCGCTGATCTTGTCGTCCAGTTCGGCCCGCTCTTCTTTTAACTCAGTCAGCAGGTCTTTCTTTTCCTTCCATGCGTCGCAAGACACCAATGCCGTGCCTATCACCAGTGCGAGTACAGTATTCAGGTAAAATGTATTTTTCATAATTACTTATTTTCAGATTTGATAAGGGAATTCTTTTCGTAGGTAGAAGGCAATAGTTTGCCATAAGCTTTGTCCAGGTCTACTTTGGCGACCATCGCATCAAATAATGCTGCATAGTAGTTGGTCTGTGCTGTGCGCAGGCTGTTTTCCGCATCAGTTACTTCGAGGCTGGAGCCGACCCCCTGCTCATATTTTATCTTGGTCACTTGCGCCACATTGCCTGCCAATTCCTGATTTTCCTTTTGTGCACCAAGACTCTTCAGCGCATTCTTGTACGCAATAGAAGCCTGGGCGGCTTCCAGATCAATCGCGTTCTTCAGGCTAACAAACCCATTATTGATCTGCAACAACTTTAGTTTCTCTTGCTGGATGCGAAAGGTTCTTGATAATCCGGTAAATAACGGCACACTCAAATTCACCCCAACCTGAGAAAAGCTATACCATTTATCCGGACCCAGTCCGCCCTGATCGGCTATTCCTGAATTGGTGGTAAAGACACCCGGTACGTTGGGTGACTGTGTCTGATACCCCAGATTAGCAAAAGCAGAAATAACAGGAACAGCTGCCGCATATTGATTCTTAAGATTCAATTGCTGCAACCGCTGATTTACTTCCAGCACTTTGTAGTCTGGCCGATTGCGGTAATCCCAGCCACTCTGGTAGGCACTCAGGTCTGTATCAACCACAACATCCTTAATACTTCCCACCACATCCAGCGGCATATCCTGGGGATAGCCCATCTGAAACTTCAGCAACTGAATTCCTAACTCATTCAGGTTAAGGAATTTCTCACGCTCAGCATTCAGGTTATTCAGTGACACCTTCACGCGATCCACATCGATGCGCTCTGCAAAACCATTGGCATTGAGTGCCTTCGTATTTTGGAGCAGGGAATCTACCCGTGCGATATTGTTGTCAAAAAGCGTTATGCGCTCTTTGTTGATCAAGACCGCGTAATACGCTTTGGTCACCAATTGGATGACATCCTGCTCCGTCTGTTCTTTGGTTTTAGTGGCCAAATCACGGAATGTACTGGAGGCCTTCAAGCCAACCAGATAAGATCCATTAAAGATTAACTGGTTAATGGTAACGCTGGCATTACCCGATGCAGGCAACTGGAAAGGGTTCTTCAGTGCAACAGCGTCGCCTGGCTTAATGTTTGGCACAGAACTCAGGTCTCCGGCAAATCCTGGCGTGCCCGTCCAAGTCGTAAAGAACCGAGGCAACTTGGGATTATTCACAACCGAGGCATTACCAGAAATCTGGGGTAACCCGATGCCGATGGTTTCATTCACCTTGGCACGGGCAATATCCTGATCCAATTCTGCATTCTTTACTCGAATGGAATTCTCCAGGGCATACTGAATACATTGCTCCAGGTTCATCGCCTGGGGCGTCGCCTGCTGAGCCCGCAGGAAGAGGGGTACAACGACAAGCTGCACAATCAAAAGCACACGTCTCATATCGCTTGGGGGATTGATTCTAAATTGTTTGTTTGAAGTTTATATTTCTCGTACACCTTCCGGCCTTTGTCCGTCAGGAGTCCGTAGACAAAATGATCAAAGAGCTGAAGACTTACCTCGGTGAGGTTGAATTTGTCGGGCGGGAAGATCGATTCATCAAAAGTCATCTGTATCATCTCGAGGCGCAGCAACGCCAACACCTCCACTTGCAAGTCGGTGCGGAAATAACCTTCCTCCATACCCTGCCGGAGATTTCTGACAATCGAGTTTTTGATATGCACCTGCTTATGACCCATCCACGCCGCCCACGCCTTCGCATGATACTTCTGCAGGTCAAACAACAACGAAGGATGCAGCTTCTGAAACTCCTGCTTCATGATGGTGGATATCATCACCAATTCCTCAATGGCATTCTGGGAAGTCTTGTGCAGGCTGTTGTACCGCTCCATGTCCGTATCCATGTGCAGGGTCACTGCCGTGGTCACCAATTCGTCCTTGTCAGCGAAATACTGGTACAGGGTCTTCTTGGAAACGGACAGGTGCCGCGCCACGTCGTCCATCGACACGCTGCGGACACCATACTTCATAAAGAGCTCCTGAGCTCCATGAATAATCCGGTCTTTTATGTCTTGTTCTTCCATAAGGGGCGCAAAACTATGGAAACTTTTAGCATTACCAAAGTTTCCACAGTTTCCTGTAACGCCTGTTTTTAGAATTGGTTGGGGGTTTATTAAAAAAATCCCGAAAAAAATTCCGGGATTTTGCCACAACCGTTTGCAGAAGGCTTATTCGGGTTTAGTTTCCGAATAGCCGGGTGAACACCACTTGTCCTTCATCTTTTGCTTGAATCGTTCGCGGTCTTCAGGCGACATGTTCTGCCACTTGTGCGCCCAATACTGACCCCAGGGACCACCGCGATGACGCCAGTGGCCACCCCCACCCTTACCAAAGCTCCAGAACAAAATCTTGGACAATGCCAACAGACCGAGTGCCTGCCAGAAAGTAACCACAGGACCATGGAAGAGTTCTGGTACGAGCCAGTTCCACAACAACTGTGTCACCAGTCCGAACAATCCCAACGCCGCCAGCCCCATCACACCAAACATCAAAAACTTCAATCCACGTTTCATAATACGGTCATTTAATCCCCAAAAGGGTTTATTGTTTTGTTAAATCGTCATAGAATCGCTGCAGCCGTTTGCGCAGCGCAAGTATGGCATATCGCTTTCGCGACAACAGGGTATTGATCGACACACCCGTTTCTTCGGCAATCTCCCGGAAACTGCGCTCCTCCATTTCATTAAGTATGAAAATCTCCCGCTGCTCTGCCGGCAGTTCATCCAGCGCGAGAGTAATTTCATCCCAAATGGCTTCCCGCAACAACGTTGATTCAGGCGTGTTGTCGAGATCGGGCAGAATCTCCTGCAGGGTCAGTGGGGACTCATCATCCCGACCGGCGGAAGCTTCAAAATCTGCCTTCTGCGGACGAGCGGCCTCCCGGCGATATCCGTCGATAATCTTGTTTCGGGCTACACTGTACAACCAGGATGTGACCCGGTCGAGCGACTCAATCGTCTCAAAGCCAGCCACAAATTGATAAAACACATCCTGCAGGATGTCCTCTGCCTCTTCCAAAGAACCTACACGGCTCCGGATAAAGCTCAGCAATTTGCCACGCTCCCGCCGAAAGGTCTCCTGTTTGATTTCCTTCATGAGGTTTACATCGATCGCCACCGCTCTTGCCATACTCCTGTGGAGACGGCAGCACGCTGCGATTTATTGTACGCAAGGTTCAAAAAACCAATGGCAAAGTCTGGCAATTCGCACTATTTTTGGGCTTACGTTCACCGCATGATCTCATTCTTCAGGTCGACGTCCGGCTGGCTCTACGCCGTCGGTCATCAACTGCCCTTCTCTGCCACTGACCATTCCAAACTGACCTGGCTATTCGGAGGTGCTACCGCAGTGCCGGAATCCACCATCCCGGGCTTCTTTATCGGTCCCCGGAAGGAGATGATAACTCCCTGGAGCACCAATGCGGTTGAAATCACGCAGAACATGGGCCTTGGCGGAATTCAGCGGATCGAAGAATTCCGCCCCGTTGCAGACGCCCATGCAACCCATGACCCGATGCTGGAACTGCGCTACGAGGGTCTTAACCAGGAAATTTTTACCATATACCATACACCGGAACCCATCCTCGAAGTAGACGACCTCTCCGCCTTCAACCAGCAGCAAGGCCTTGCCCTGAGTCAGGAAGAAATCGACTACCTCAATCAGGTAAGTAAGCAACTGGGGAGAAAACTAACAGACAGTGAGGTCTTCGGCTTCTCACAGGTCAACTCAGAACATTGCCGGCATAAGATATTTAACGGCACCTTTATCATTGATGGTAAGGAAAAGGAAGAAACGCTTTTCAAACTCATCAAGAACACCTCGAAGGCGCATCCCAACTTTATCGTTTCGGCATACAAGGACAATGTAGCTTTCATCGAAGGTCCGCGCATCGAGCAGTTTGCCCCCAAACGTCAGGACACTTCCGACTTCTTTCAGGTCACGGACATTAACTCCGTTATTTCTCTGAAAGCAGAGACCCATAATTTCCCCACCACGGTGGAGCCCTTCAATGGTGCCGCTACCGGATCCGGTGGCGAAATCCGAGACCGGCTTGCCGGTGGTAAAGGTTCCCTGCCATTGGCCGGAACTGCAGTGTACATGACTTCTTACCCCCGCCTGGATGCGCAGCGCACCTGGGAGCAACATCCAGGAGCACGTAAGTGGTTGTACCAAACTCCCGCTGAGATATTGATCAAGGCATCTGATGGTGCCAGTGACTTCGGTAATAAATTCGGCCAACCCATGATCGGTGGCAGTGTACTCACCTTTGAGCATGAGGAGCACAACAAGAAACATGGGTTTGATAAGGTGATCATGTTGGCCGGTGGTATTGGATTTGGGCGGAAAGAAGACAGCCAGAAAGAACACGTTAAGGCAGGCGACAAGATTGTATTGCTGGGCGGTGATAATTACCGCATTGGCATGGGCGGTGGTGCGGTGTCGTCGGTAGCGACGGGTGAATTTGGCAACGCGATTGAACTCAACGCCATCCAACGCTCCAACCCGGAGATGCAGAAGCGGGTGATGAATGCTATCCGCGCGATGGTCGAAGCCGAGCACAACCCGATCGTATCTATCCATGACCATGGTGCGGGCGGACACCTGAACTGCCTCAGCGAATTATTGGAAGAAACAGGAGGATCCATCGACATCACTAAACTTCCCGTGGGAGATCCGACCCTGTCGGCCAAGGAAATCATCAGCAATGAGTCGCAGGAACGGATGGGACTCGCCATCCACGAAGGTGATGTTGACATGCTCAGCAAAATTGCATCCCGGGAACGGGCTCCCTTGTATGTAGTAGGTGAAGCTACCGGCACCAAGCGACTGACTTTCCACGAAGGCAAAGGTGCCAGGCCCATGGACCTGATGGTGAACCAGCTGTTTGGCTCATCGCCGAAGACCGTCCTCACCGATCGCACCCCTGCCGTACAATATGCTGATGCGATCGTAGATGCTAAGCAAATTGAAAACTACCTCAGGCAAGTACTTCAACTCGAAGCTGTAGCCTGCAAAGACTGGTTGACCAACAAAGTTGACCGTTCGGTAACGGGCAAGGTGGCGACACAACAAACCTGCGGTCCGCTGCAATTGCCATTGAACAATGTCGCGGTGATGGCGCTCGATTATAACGGCCACCGGGGCATTGCAACTTCTATCGGGCATGCCCCTGCCGCAGCCCTGATTCATCCAGCGGCTGGCAGCCGATTGGCCATCGCCGAATCTTTATTAAATATCATCTGGGCACCCTTGACGCATGGACTCTCCGGAGTTTCACTGAGTGCCAACTGGATGTGGCCGGCGAAGAACGAAGGCGAGAATGCGCGGTTGTATCAGGCCGTTGAAGCTGTGAGTGAATTCGCGATTGCCCTTGGCATCAACATTCCCACCGGAAAAGACAGCCTGTCGATGACACAGAAATATCCCGGTGGAGAGGTTGTGTACGCACCGGGCACTGTTATTATTTCCGGTGTGGCAGAAGTTGCTGATATCCGTCAGACGGTATCACCAAACCTTCAGCCCAAACCCGGAACGGAAGTAGTTCATATTGACTTTTCTTTACAGCCCTTTAGCCTCGGCGGAAGCAGTCTCGGCCAGGTACTAAATAAACTGGGACAAGAAGCACCGGCTGTTGCCGATGCAGCCTATTTCAGTAAAGCGTTCGGCGTTGTACAACAGTTGATCCGCGAAGATAAAATCCTGGCCGGCCACGACATTTCTTCCGGCGGGTTGATTACAACCTTGCTTGAGATGTGTTTCCCGGAGACCTCCACGGGATTATCCGTTGATGTAACTGCACTGGGAACAAATCCGGTTGCTGTTCTCTTCGGAGAAAATCCCGGCATTGTGATTCAGGTCGAAGATCGTTCCGTGATCGATACTCTCAGCGCCAGCAACCTGAAGTTTACCCGATTGGGTACCGTCACCGGAGAGCCGGTACTTAAGATAGCACACCCTGCTGCGAGTCTAAACCTGGATATTATTGCACAACGCAAGACCTGGTTCCACACCTCGTATCTTCTCGACAAGCGGCAACGTGTGAAAGGCCACGCTGAATCACGGCGCGACAATATCTTTAATCAACCCCTCACCTATCAATATCCTGCTTCCTTTGATGGTAAGCTAAGCACCTACGGTGTTGACAAGAACAGGCGGAAGCCAACGGGTATTCGTGCTGCGATCATCCGCGAGAAAGGTGTTAACGGCGATCGTGAGATGGCCTATGCGCTATACCTCGCCGGCTTTGATGTAAAGGATGTCCACATGACGGACCTCGTTTCAGGTCGCGAAGACTTATCGGGAGTGAACATGATCGTTTTTGTTGGTGGATTCTCCAATTCGGACGTACTGGGATCGGCCAAAGGTTGGGCTGGTGCCTTTTTGTATAACCCCAAGGCCAAGGCTGCCCTGGATGCGTTCTACCATCGCAAGGATACGTTGAGCCTGGGTGTTTGCAATGGATGCCAGCTCATGATGGAGTTAGGGTTGGTGAATCGTGAGATGGACATGGCAGATCACCCCAAAATGCGCCACAACGGATCAGGTAAATTTGAATCCGCATTTGTCGACATCACCATTCCAGCAAATGAATCTGTTATGCTGAGTTCTTACGCAGGATCACGCCTCGGCGTGTGGCTGGCTCATGGTGAAGGACAATTCAAACTTACCGGTGACAAGCATCGGTATCATGTCGCTGCTACCTACAGCTACCCGACTTACCCCGGCAATCCCAATGATTCAGAGTCCGCCATCGCAGCATTATGCAGTCCCGATGGCAGACACCTGGCGATCATGCCGCATATTGAGCGTACGTTATTTGCCTGGAACTGGCCGTACTATACCCGGTCAAAGAAAGCGGACGAAGTGGGTCCCTGGTTTGAAGCTTTTGTTAATGCCCGACGCTGGGTGGCGGCGAAAGTGGCCAAAGGCTGATTACTTATTTTCTTCTCCCCTTCCACCATCGCGTCGGCCGTGCCAGCGCGACTTGGCCTTCTTACCGAAGTCCTCAAGGCGCTTGCTTTGTTCTTCGTTGAGAATCGGTTTCAGTTGAATGCGCATGGAGTCCATCAGTTGTGCCATTTTCTCATTGGATATTTTTTCCAGTTCCTGAACACGGGCAGCGGTGGCTTCGGTGATGGGCCGGATGAGTTTGATCTGATCGGAGTCGGGCTTCACTACCCGGATGATCATACCGGTAAACCGGTTGTGGCGCCCCTGATCTTCGCGGGCACTTCGTTCGTGCATGTTGCTGCGATAGCGCATCCGACCTACGGCGCCTGGAATCATAGAGCCAATGAGTATTCCGAGAATGAGGGTAAGGCTGAGGAACAATACCGCCTTTTTTCTGTCCGTGGTCATATTAATTACTGGTTAACGTATCGATAAAATTAAATCCGGCCAATTCTTCTTCAGCAGAAACGGTATCTGTCAATCCGAAGATCGATGGCAGGTTGAGTTGATCTGCGAAGAGAACGTTGATAGCCAACAAGGCAATGAGAACACCGACGGCAGCCAGTTGGTATTTGCGAAAGAAGAAGACGATCTGGCGGTCAATCTCGATGCGCATGCCATGAATGCGGTTTACCACTTTCTGGGCGAAGTAAGGACCAAACGTCGCTGGCCGCTTCCGCAAAAGCGTCGCGCGGATATCGCGGTAGGTGGCCAACTCCTGTGCGAGTCCGGCGTTCTTCTGCAACTCGCGTAGCAAGATCTCCTGCTCGGCAGGCGATAAGGGTGCCTCGAGCGAACGGAGGTACAGGTCTTCTAATTCATTTGTATTCATACCATATGTTTGGCCAACACGGCCTTTAATTTCTTCTGAGCCCTGGACAACCGGGACAACACAGTCCCGAGGGGTATATTCAATAGGTCAGCTGTCTCTTCTGTCGAGTAACCTTCTATCAACCGAAGGGTCACTACCGATTGGAAGTCATCGTCGAGTCGTTTCAATTCATACTGCACGATCTCATTGATGTCGGTAGCCCCTTCCGGTGCAGCCGAGTAGCGCCCTTCTTCCTCGCGGGCAAAAAGCGTACTCCGCCGTTTGCGTCTCTTAATTTCATTCAGGGAAAGATTGATGGCGATGCGGATCAAGTAGGTGCTCACGAGGGACTCTCCCTTGAATTTGTCGAGTGCCTGATAAAAACGAACGAACACTTCCTGTCCAACATCTTCGGCCTCGGCGCCACTCCCCAACATGCTATGAACGACACCGGCCACTTTGCCTTCGTGGCGCATCACCAGTTCCTTGAAGGCCTGTTCATCACCTTGCCTTGCAGCGTCTACCAGTTCTACGTCGGACATTTCCATTGGCTCTTACCCAATTTACCGTTTAGACAACCGGAGTCCACGGTTTATTCACATCACCCGGGCTTTTTTTCACGCCTGGGGGGACTTTCCGTGGCGGAAATAGGCTACCGGAAGGAAAAAGAGGTTTAGGATCGTGGAAGTAACAAGTCCGCCTGTAATCACAATTGCCATCGGAAACTCAATTTCCTGTCCGGGTTGGTTGCCGGTGACCAGGATGGGCAGCAGGGCGAGGATGGCAGCTGTGGCGGTCATGAGTATGGGGGCCATCCGCTCCAATGCACCCCGGATGACGAGTGTTTTGCCAAACGTTTCACCCTCTTTGTTCTCGAGGTGTCGATAATGACTGATGAGCATGATGCCGTTCCTGGCAGCAATTCCCAGTACGGTAACAAAACCTACGAGGGAGCCGAGTGACAGCACACCGCCATGCAACAACGAGGCGATCACACAACCAGTCAGCGCAAAGGGCAGACTGATAAGGATCAACAACGCAATGCGATAGGAAAGAAAATCTGCATAGAGGATCAGGAAGATACCCAGGATCGAAAGCAGGGCCAGGTAGTTCAGGCGCGACTGCGATTCCTGACGCTCCGCATATTCGCCGAGTATCTCCGGATGGTAGCCTTCATCAAACGAAATCTGGCTCAACTTTTCTTCAATGCCACGAGCCACGGTGCCGAGGTCTTTGCCTTTGGTGTTGCAGGTCACGTCGATTCGGCGCGATGATGATTCGCGGGTGATTTCATTCGGCGTTGGCGCGATGTACACATCCGCAACATCTTTTAAGGGCACCCGGCCACCATTGGGAATATCAATCAGCATGTTGCGAATGGTTTCAATATTGTTGCGCTGCTCCAGGGTGCCCCATACCACTACATCAAATATTTTTTGACCTTCATAAATCTCACCTGCCTTCGTGCCATTCACGAGGGTGTTGATGGTTCGGCGCACGTCACCGGCGGTAAGTCCAAATTGAGAGGCCGCTTCGGGCTTGAATTTTACTTCCAGTTGTGGAACAAGGATCTGCGGTTGCACCTTGAGGTCAGAGACACCAGCCACCCGTGCGAGCGAGTCACCCACCTGCTTGGCTTTGTTTTGCAAAACAGCCAGGTCGGAACCGTAAATTCTTACCACGATGCTGGCGCTCGTACCGGTAAGGACTTCCTTCACCCGCTCCCGGAGGTACGTAAGCAAATCCCTGTACAAACCCGGATAACCATCAACCACATCCTGGACTTTAGCTACCGTTTCATCATAATTAACGGAGGGATCTATACTGATCCACAGTTCGGTGAAGTTGGGACCCACTACTTCGTCGGCTACCTCGGCGCGACCAATATGGCTTCCAAAATTTCTTACACCGGGTACAGCGCGAAGCTCCTTGCTGGCACGAATGGTGATTCGGTCCATCGCCTCCAGCGACGTGCCCGGCTTCTCCACCCAATGCATCAGGAAGTCGTACTCTTTGAAATGGGGAAGAAATTCTTCACCCAAAAAAGGAAGAATAATCAATGCGATGACAAGCAAAGCCATCGGTATTCGCAAGGACCGTCCGGGTTGCTCCACCAGCCGATGGAGGATTTTTTCATAACGCTCCTTCAGCCATGCCACCAGTGGCGGGTCATGATGGGTTTGTCCTGCAGCATATCGCTTGGGAAGAATGAGTAAAGACAATGCAGGCGTAAGTGTTAATGCCACGAAGAGCGAAGCCAGGATAGCCAGGATATAGGATAAAGCGAGGGGCCGGAAGAAGGTACCCGACAATCCCGGCAGGAAAAACACCGGCATGAGAACTAGGGCAACAATGATACTACCATACACCACCGCACTGCGCACCTCCATCGAAGCCTTCAGCACTACTTTGAGTGCTTTCCTGGGTCGCTCCAGCAAGCTATTGAGCCGCAGGCGGCGAACAATATTCTCTACATCTATAATGGCATCATCAACCACCTCGCCGAGGGCGATCACAAGACCTGCGAGTACCATCGTATCCAAAGTACCTCCACGGTAGTGCAACACCAGGGCTGCCACGATCAATGAAATTGGAATGGCGAGCACACTGATAAGCGCCGTGCGCCAGTCATTGAGGAAGAAAAACAAAATCAGAATCACCAGCACACATCCGATCAACAGGGCTTTGTTGAGGTTGTGTATGGACATCTCGATAAAAGTAGCCGGACGGAAAATGGTGGTATCAAAGTCCAGGTCTTTCATCCCTGGCTTGAGCTCGGCGATTACCTTTTCCACGTTGCGCGTTACTTCGAGCGTGTTTGCCTGCGGTTGCTTTTCGACGATCAACAATAGTCCGGGCACATCATTGATGATCGCATCGCCGATGGGAGCCGGATAACCTTCCGTCACTTCGGCTAGATCACCCAATCGGATAGGTACACCGTTAAGGGTTTTTATGGTCACGTTTGCGAGGTCGGCAGCGGTGTAGATATCGGGCACATTAGATATAGCCATCCGCTGGTTGGGCATATCAATGAACCCTCCTCCCAACAGCAGGGTTGCATCCCGCACGGCGCTCGTCAGCTGGTTAAGTTTGATGTTATTCGCATACAACCGCTCCGGATCTACCCGCACCTGCAATTGGCGATCGCGTTGGCCCCAGATGGCAACATTGGCAACACCAGGCACCGCCATAATCCGTGGACGCGCTGTCCAGCGCACGAGGGTCGTCATGTCCATCTGCGAAAGTTTGGATGACGTGACACCTATCTTCATCACACGACTGGTAGAAGAAAGCGGCGTGAGCATGACGGGTGCTTTGGCCACCGCTGGCAACTGGGTAGTGACACGCGCGATGCGCTCTTGCACCAGTTGACGGGCTTTGATAATGTCCATGCCACTTTCAAAGTGGAGTACCACGGAGGCCAGCCCCAGCACCGACTTGGAGCGCAGACGGGTCGCGAAGGGTGTTCCGTTAAGTGCGTTTTCAATGGGCACTGCGATGAGTGCCTCCACTTCCGACGTAGAAAGACCGGGGGCTTCAACCTGAATCTCTACATAAGGTGGAGCAAACTCCGGGAAGACATCAAAGGCGCTGTTTTGTAATATCCGCGCGCCCACCACCACCAGCAATGCCATGAGCACCACCACCACAACGCGGAGCCGCAATGACGTCGATACAATCCAGCGCATCATTTGGATGTCCCGAATTCAGTACCAAACAATTCTGCCACACCTTCCACAACGATAGATGTGCCCGCTGCCGGACCTCGCCGAAGGACGGCTATCCCATTTTCTACCCGTGTTACCTCCACCCGGCGGCGGATAAAAACGAGTGGCGAAGGATTCTCATAGACCCAGGTGCCACCCTGTATGTCATAAACAATGGCTGAGAATGGAATCACCAGCGAGGTCTGCTCCTGCCTGAGTGATACATTCACACTCACCCGCTCGCCAGGCCGAAACTTCATATCGGTATTGCTGATCTCATAAAAGAAATCGGCGCTTGTATTCACTGGATCTGCCGTCTGTGGACCAGACACGGCACGCGCCACGATTTCATTCGCTGCACCGGAATACGATGACAGCGGACGCACCGTAGCTGACGCTTTGCCATCAACGATCCCGAGGTCGCCGGCATACACCGGTACACGCACCCACAATGGACTGATCGCCGCCACATCCATAATAGGTGCGTTGGCTGAAACAACTTGTGATGGCGATGCATATACACGCTGTATGAATCCATTGACGGAGGATTCAATATTCAGGGTGGACAACTTTTCTGTTACCGCTTCGCTCGAATTTCCCTTCATTAATTCCACCCGCGCTTCTGCAACGCGCAATCCGGCCGTAACATTCGCCAACTCCGACTCAGCATCCTGTTTGGCCCGGAGGCTTCCTGCCTTGTCTTGTAACAACTGCTCCGCACGCTTGAGTTTTTCAACAGCTACATCATATTGCACCTTGCGCAACTTTACATCCTCCTGGGCACTGATCAGGTCTTTTTCAGAAGGCAGAATCAACAGGCGGTAGAGCACTTGTTTCTTTTTGATGGGAGTCCCTGCCATGGGAAGCAATCCACCCTGAACGCCAAGCACCGTTCCTGATACCGGAGCCGTCAAGGTCATCGACTGTCCCGGTATGGCCATCACTTCACCGCTGTATACACGTGTGTGTGAAACGGATGAAGATTGCATCGGCGCTATTTTGATACCCAGACGCTCTGCGGATTTCTCTGTCAACTTAACTGTCGTGAGCTCGGACTCCTTCACCGGATTTTCAATGGTAACCGCCGGAACTTTTTTGGAGTCACCAGGGGACTTGCACGAAACCCAAACCAGGGGTAACAGCACAAGCACAAGATGGATATTCTTCATCCCTTAGGGGTTTATCACTTTCTTTCCTATCCTGAAATTCAACTGACTCACAGCCTTCCTCAACTCCGCCTCCACTTCTGCCTGACGCACACGTGCATCCAGCATTTGACGGGTCGCTTCCAATACCGGCAGGTATGAAACATCCCCGGTCTGGTACGAGTTGCTCGAGAGCTTCACGGCTTGTTCAAGGGGTGGCAGCACATTCGAATTCCAAAGTTGATATGAGCGCCACGCCATCTCATAACGTGCATATGACTCAGTAAGGTCCAGGTCGATTCGTTGACGAATGGCTACATAGTTTAATGCCGCCTGTTGCAGTTCAGCTTTTGCCCGGGCGATACGACCCTGGTTGCGATTGAAGATGGGTATCTCTGTTTGAAGGCCAAGGTCAAAAGTTCCTGGAAAAGCATTTTTCTCGGAAGAGGTACCTGCAAAGTTCTGCCCGTTCAGCACACCTGTTAAGGTGATAATGCGCGAGCGCTCCCATCCGATCCTTTTGCCTGCCGCTTCCATGGCGGCTGTTGCACCTGCCAGCTCCGGCTGAAATGAATAGGTTAACTCCTGAATCTGTTTTTTATCAAGGGCCTGCCAGGATACCGCCTTGTTAGACTGCAAGGGTATCAACGTATCAGCGCGAATTCCGAGCAGGGTATTGAACCGCGCCCGCATCACCGTGGTATCCAAAGCTGCCCGAAGAAAATTGTCAGCAGCATTTACTGAATCAACACGTGCGGTGGTCGCTTCCAATTCACTGATATCACCATTGCGCAAACGTGAATGAGCCAGGGCACTGATTTGAAACCGAATCTGTGCATTCTGCTGAAGAATGGCGGCCTTCTTTCGGGCCAACACCAGGTCCGCATACGCATTTTGTACATCGCGGATCAAGGTGAAGGTACGCTGAATGGTATTCTCTGCAACACGGTGGGCATCTCGCTTGGCGGCAGCTACCCGGTTGGGTCTTTGCCAGATGGCATCGAGGTAGAAATAGATATACCCTTGTGCTACTATGCCACCGTTCGGAGACAGGTAGCGCACCAATGGGTTCTGAATAATGCCCGCATCTGTCAGATCTGCCTGTGCAAACTGCAACCCTACCAAATCAGCCTGGTATTGGGCATTGTTCCACAGGGCAACGGTAACCGCTTCATCTTCCGTAACGCCATCCGAAAGCACTACGCCGGGTGGCACATCAAACTTCCCCGCCTTCTTTTCCTGGTTGATTTCGTATTGCTGTTGCTGACGGACTTTGTCGGCAACATAAGAACGGTTGTATGGATTGCGTGGCGAGCAACCCGCCAGCAGAAGTAAAAACATGATGATGACATGGCATCGATTCATTCCGATCGCCCGGTAAAGCATTGCTTGTAATCGGTTGGCGACATCTTCTGCATGTGCTAAGGCGCGCTCAAAGGTCACATCCTTCAATCTTTTTCCAATAGGTAATTCTCGTATTGAAGAACAAAAGTGAAGTTTGTCATTTGACAAGGAACCTCCTGCTGAAATTCCATCAGTCCAAAAAATAATTGGCGAGCGGCTGCTACATCCTATGGCCAGCCGAAAACCGGTTCGTCCCCTAGCGCAAATTAAACCAGTAGCCTGCCCGAATGCCGAACAATTGCATGTCTACTTTTTCGCGACCCACGGCGGCCAGGCTCTTTTCATAAAAGAGTGAAGCCTCAATTTTATTGTTGTTCTTCATTTGCCGGGTAATGCCCAACGATACAGTTCCTGTGCTGCCGTATAGCCCACCGTCGTTCACCGTTTGGATGGCGCTCACCCGGTGGTGATCGGGTATCGGACCCATGGGGCCCATCGGGCGTTGACCGCGATCAAAATCATAGGTCATGTTGTATTCCTGTTTAAAGGAATAGTATGGAGTATAACCCAACCGGAGGAATGCCTGACCTTTCTCAGAGTACCATTGGCGGTATTTGAATGCCAGTGGCGCTGATGCCAGGTAATTCCTGATCTGAACTCCCTCAACGAACCCAAGGCTCGGATCGGGATCAGGGAGGCTGAGGCTTTGGAAGTTATTGTCGGCGTGCAGGGTAGTTGTACCATAGGCCAGTCCCGTCTCAACACTGAGTGCGGGCGAGAGTACCCATTCGGCCGTACCACCAATGCGTGGAACCAACCCACCTTCTCCGATAGAAAACACGCTGGCACCCAGATCGGCAATCGGCGCCACGTTGATGCCGATACCTTTCATATAGTGTTTCTCAATCACCGTACGCATCTTTAAAGAGATCTGATTGCTTTTCGGTTTGTTCAGTGCAACCAAAGTCGCAGGCTCGCTTTTTAAACTAAGCTCTTTCAATTCGGCCTGTGGCCAGGGATACTCTGCGCCAACTGCTTTCACCGGCAAGGCAGCGTATCGGTCGTAAATACCATTTTCTTTTTCGGGGTTCACCAGCCAGGCATAGCCATTGTCGGTAACAATCATGCGCTTCACGAGAAGCACATGATATACATCGGCGGGGATATCCGAAGTTTTTCCCATGTATAGTCCGGGGCCCTGCTTGGCAGGTTCGGCAACATACACCGTTCGCGGACGACGCAGCGAAAGCTGAATAGCAGAATCCCGTTCGCGGATCACCAGTGAATAATTATGATTGATCCGGTTCACTTCACGGCTCATGGAATCGATGACCACCTGTTCGTGAGATGAAGAACCCAGGGTAGCGGGCATGGTCGCAGTTGAAGGCCAGAATAGCCAGGCATTCACCACCGTGAATAGCGTGACCGAAGCAGCCACGAGATATTGCGACAGCGGGCGCTGGTACCACATCACCGGCTGGAAGGCATTCATCCGGTCGTGAAACCCGGCTAATGCCGCGGGATCAAACGAAGGCTCTTCGTAAGAATCCAGCTTCTGCCGAATGATGTCATCAAATCGGTTATCATCCATTTTGCTCAACATTATAATCAAACTCCTGGCTGAGGGCTCTTTTCAATTTTATACGCGCTGTATTCAGGTTGGCCTTCGAAGTGCCCTCGCTGATGTTCAACTTCTGGGCGATCTCCGAATGTTTATACCCTTCCATACAGTACAGGTTAAATACCATTCGGTACGACGGGGGTAGTTCCTGGATGGCCTTGAGGATTACTTCTTCCGACAACGAACTCAGCACGTCATCAGACAGGTGCTCGTTCTTGACATAAGAAATATCCACGTTGTCGTAATGCTTCTCATTGCGACGGAAGTGATCAATCGAAGCGTTCGTCATGATCCGGCGCAGCCAGCCTTTGAACGACAAGCCCGGTGTATACCGGTCCAGGTTGGTCATGATCTTATAAAACCCATCGTTCAGAATTTCTGTCGCCTCATCGCGCGAACGGGAATACCGAAGACATATGCCCATGGCAAAGCCGTAGAATTGCTTATACAGCTTTTCCTGGCTCTTCCGGTCCCCTCTGCGGCAGGCCGAAATCAGCTCCTGCAATTGACGTTCGTCTTCGATGGCGTTTAGGTTTTAAGGCCTCGTAATCAACATCACGCAAGGTGCGGCCAAATGGTTGGTCGGCCAAAAAACTTTATACACGTACGGGATGGATGTAGACCTATAAACAGGCCTTGGCGATACTGAAAACAAATAAACCTTTTCCATCGATTGCGGAGATTCTCCCTTTCGCGCGACCAACCATTCGCTGATTTCGTCCGTGATTCATTAAATAATCCACCATCATGACTAAAAGATCCATTGCCCTCCTCCTGCTGATCCTGGCGGCCAACCCTTTGCTGGCTCAACACAACAAAGACTCGGTTGAGACCGTGTTTCAATTTCCGCGCATCAATACCCTCGGCTTTCGCATCACACCCGAATTGCAGACCGGCAACCTGGATGGAAAGTTCTCCATGTTTTATGGTGGGTCAGCCATGCTTACCCTGAACCGCTCATTATCAATTGGAGTCGCGGCATTTACGACCGGCCGAGGCTTTGCTGATCACCAGTTCGCCTCTCCGAACCGCGATAAACTGAACGTGCACTATGGCGGCCTGCGGGTTGAGTATGCGTTGAATCCACAAAAGAAATTTCACCTCACCTTTCCCTTGCTCGTAGGACTGGGCATGGCGCGCACTGACACAGTCTCTGCTATTCAACCAAACTCATTTATGCGGGGAAGATTTGATGGACCCGGATCTGGCAACAGTCGTTCGTTTCTGGTGATTCAGCCCGGGGTAAATGCAGAGATCAATCTGCTTCCCCACCTGAATTTATTTGCAGGAATCTCCTACCGGATTGTTGGTGACGCCGGACACAATCGAATCAATCTCCCGGCTGTCGACTCACCCACCTTGGGTCAACTGCAGGGCCTCACCGTGTCGGCCGGACTTCGGTTGAGGTTTGATTTTAACGTAAGACGAAAAAATAGTCACTAACCCATTCACCAAAAGGGCTTGATTTCTAATTAACCAACTAACTTTAAGATCATATATGACACGACAGGAATTCTTATCTCAGGTAGGTATCGGTGCAGCTGCTTTGCTGGTGCCCGCATGTTTGGGTGGTTCGCTCTCCGGCTGCAAGGCCGGTGGTGTGGTGCCGGCAGCGCCCACCAATGTTGACTTCACGCTCGATGTATCAACGGGTGCTCTTGCAACAAAGGGTGGATACCTTGCCACCAACGGATTGATTGTAGCCCATACCACCGCCGGAACTTTCATTGCCGTTTCTGCAGCTTGCACCCATGAAGGCACAACCATTCAATATGTAAGTGGAAGTAATTCATTCCGCTGCCCCAATCATGGCGCTACCTTCAACTCAACAGGTGGTGTAACCGGCGGACCCGCGTCACGGGCGCTGGCAACCTACAATACGGCGCTTACCGGTAACTCGCTCCGGGTTTTCTCTTAAACAAACTGAAATGAAAGGAACAGCTTCATTCATTGCTCTCGCAGGTTTACTGTGGCTGACCAGCTGCTCCAAGTCCTCTGTTGCCCCCGTCGTGACAGTCCGTTTTGCAGCAACCTCGTCTTCCTTCAGTGAAAGTCAAGGTACCGGCAACGCCGTGATTACCCTCAGCGGCAAAGCCGCACAGGATGTCGTAGTCACTTACACGTGGGTTGGCGCTGACAGCTCTACCTACCTGGGTGGAGATTTTAATTTTGTTTCTGGGGGCACAGTTACCATTAAGGCCGGCGAAACACAGGCCAACCTGGGTGTCACCATTATCGACGACACCCAGATTGATACCGACGACGTCATTCGACTGACGCTCGTCAGTGCCACGGGTGCAAACCTCAGCACTACTTCAGCCGATCTGCTGCATGCGATGACCATTACCAATAACGACATCGCGCCTGCAGATCAACTACAAATTGACCTGACCTGGAAGATATCCACTACGGGCAAAGTGCCACTGGATGTCAACGCAGTGAACCTTGACTTGCTCGTGCGGTCCGGCGTGGTGGTTTCCGGAAACAGCATAACCGATCCGGGTACCAACTTCGTCAAGAGTTTGAACACGTCAGGGTTTGAGACGGTGCGGATGAGCGCTTCAGATCCCAATACGGTCTACTTCATTGTGGTTCCATATATAGCAGGGACCAGCAAGGTGTACTATTCGGTGGCCCTGAACGGTTGGGGGTATGCGAATAATCCCAATGGAACCAATGTGGGAACCGATGTATTTGCCGCAACAGATATTGGCTCCGGTAGTTTCCTGGGTCCCTTTACCAAACTGAACAGCACCTTTACATTTGGACGCAAGGCTGACTTTCTAATTCTTCCCATTCGAGTTAAAGACTTCATCAGAAACTAGTATGCGTCTATCCTTGTTGATTCTGATTGCAGGCGTTTGCGTCCTGGTATACGCATGTGCCAATGATAACCTCGAAAGCCTGGCAGCGAAAAGCACGGTGGTTGCGAATGACACGACCAGCACAACTGCTTCAAATTCCACAACGTCGACATCTACCACAACTACAACCACCAACACGGGCAGTGAGGCGACGGTTTCCTTCTCCAGGGACATTCAGCCAATTTTATCCACGTACCGATGCGCCAATTGCCATGGCAACGGATATTACAATTATACCGGCGTAAGCAGCCTGGCCCGGAGTGGTCAATTGTTGGGCACGATGTCGTGGGCAGCCGGATTCCGAAAAATGCCGCCCAATCAAAAAGCTTCAGCCAGCGAACTGGCGTTGATTTCGACGTGGATCAAAGAAGGAACCCTAAACAACTAATCATGAACCGATTTATTCCAGCACTGCTTTTGCTTTTGGTGACCTTCGTGGCGCAGGGGCAGCCCTTGTATGTTTCTAAAACAAACACCACTTCGTTTTTCGCCGGCACCGCTGTTGAAGACATTGATGCCACCAACACCAAAGCAGTGAGCCTGCTGAATGTCAATACAGGTGAACTCAGCATCTCGATCCCCAACAAGGAATTTCATTTCAAGCGGGCACTCATGGAGGAGCACTTTAATGAAAACTACATGGAGTCCGGAAAGTATCCCAAGAGTGAGTTCAAAGGAAAGATTAAAAACCCGGAGCAGTACAATTTCGCATCTGCCACGCCATTTACTGTATCCGTCACCGGCACCCTGACCATACACGGGGTGGCCAAAGAGCGAACCATTGAGGTAACCGTTGTGAACCAGGGTGGAAAAATAGAGGGAAAGGCTACCTTCACGATTGCATTATCAGATCATAATATTGATCGTCCGAAAATCCTTTGGGAGAAACTCGCCGAAACCGTCAACGTAACCACAACCTTTACCTATGAACCCTACAAGAAATAAGTTTACCCTGCTGGTGGCTTTCAGCCTCCTCTTCATTTCTGCCGCCGCCCAAAACCTGGACGATGTAATGAAAGAAGTGGAAGGAAAAGATACGGAGTATGCTAGCGCGACCTTCAAAGGCACACGACTGCTGCATGGCCATAGCATTGAGTCACCTGCCAAGGGCGTGTTGCAGGTGATGTTTTCACACCGCTTCGGCACGCTGGAAGATCCGGTGTACACGTTCCTCGGCATGACCCAGGCGTCAATCCGGTTTGGATTTGATTATGGCATCAGTGACAAACTCTCGGTGGGACTGGGACGCAGCAGCGGATTAGGTGGAAGTCTTCCCCCGCCTACCTACGACTTCTATGGCAAATACCGGCTGGTCACCCAATCCACGGGCGTGAAGAATTTTCCGGTAAGCATCGCCTTGCTGGGTGCCCTTGCTGTCAATACGGAACATTGGCCCAATGATGGCATCGTGCGTACCGACAAAGACCGGCTGTCGTACACGGCCCAGGTGCTGATTGCCCGTAAGTTCAACGATAAGTTTTCATTGCAGCTGATGCCAACGTATCTCCATCGCAACCTCACCGACAATGTGGACCAAAAGAACACCTTGTTCGCAATTGGCTTTGGTGGGCGTTACAAACTGACTAAGCGCATGGCCCTGAATATCGAATACTACATGAATCAACCCAATACGCTGGGAGTCGGCTATTATGATCCCATGTCTATTGGTTTCGATATTGAAACCGGTGGTCATGTGTTTCAGATCATGTTCACCAACGGCACGGGCCTGATTGAGCCACAGTTCATCGGACTCACCCAGACCAATTTCTGGGATGGCGCCAAAGGCATTCGGTTAGGTTTCAATTTCACCCGCGTATTTACGGTGAAAGAAAAGAAATCGTAATCAGAAAGAGTTTCGATCTTTAATCAGGGCGCTCCGAACAAGGGCGCCCTGATTTTTTTTGAAAGCAGCCTGAGGCAAAGTCATTCAGAGAATAAACATTTCGCAATGTTACAGGCACCATGGATGCAACATGGATATCGGAGATCACAATTTGTGATCTCCGATTATTGGTGAACAGACTGCCGGAATCCTATTTTTCGCATGGGCAAATTCGGCGGACTCAGTAGTTTCTTAATGTGGCTGAAGATAATCTTAATGTCGGTGTCATGACCACCCACTTTTCGTTCCAGCCGCTCCAGTTTCAAAAGAATATCCTTGTGCGCACTGAGCATTTCACGGAGGCGGGTAAATATTCGGATGATTTGAATATTGACTGCAATGGCCCGACGACTATTGAGGATACAAGACAGCATAGTTACTCCCTGCTCAGTGAAACAGAATGGCGCATACCGAAGCCCCTGCCAATCACCTCCATCAGCTAAATGCTCCTTGCGCCAGGTCAGAAATTCCTTCTTTGTCATTTCAAAAAGAAAGTCCTGTGGAAACCGGGAGCGATTTCTGCGCACGGCCTGCTTGAGTACCCTGGTCTCCACGCCATACAATTCGGCCAGGTCGCGATCAATCATAACTTTTTGCCCGCGAATCATGTAAATCTTACTGATTACGAATTCATCCGCAATTGCTTTTTTCATCTGAGACAGGTTGCTTGACTGCAAATTCTGAAACAACCTGATCAAAGAAAATCCTGAAAACCTGATCGCTCATGATTAAAAAATGACTCACCGTGAGTCGCCCACAAAGATTCGGAAATCACAAATTGTGATCTCCGAAATTGATTTCATCTAAGGGTTTTCTAGGCTGAGTTGCGGGCCGCGTTAATGATACCAAACATGCAACGGATGATCAGCTTGCGGTATAACCCTTCATGTTCCTTGTCCCTGGCCGAACGAAGGCTCATCAAAGCAAATTGCTGTACGGTAATCAGGGGCAACACAATCCGCTCACGTAACCGGATCGACTCGCGGATCTGCGGATTGTTCTCCATCAACTCGGGCATGGCCGTCAATTCGAGGATCATCCGCTTGGACAATTCAAACTCACTAAACATCTTCTTCCAGAATTCACCAAACTCAGGGTCCTTTTCCAGATAAGCCGTAGCCGGATAATAACTCTTCGTCAACGACATCATGCTGTTACCCACCAGGGTTCTGAAAAACAAAGAGTGCTGATACAATGCCTGCAACTCATTCCATTTGCCTTTGCCCTTCATTTCAAGCAAAGCACTGCCCACACCATAAAAGCCAGGGATGTTTTGCTTCATCTGTGCCCACGATCCTACAAAAGGAATAGCACGCAAATCCTCAAACTTCAACCCTTCGCCGCCAGACCGCTTCACCGGCCTCGACCCAATATTGGTGTCACCAAAAAATGGAAGGGGCGTGATCTTCTCCAGGTAGGGCACAAACTTCGGATCGAGCTTCAACCCGAGATAAGCGCGGTGGCTGGCATCGGCCAGCTCATCCAACAAGGCCTTGTCTGCAACCGACATCTGCGAAGGGTGCCCAAATACTTTTCCTTCCAACCCGGCCGACAACAATTGCTCCAGGTTGTATTGACACGACGCCACTTTACCAAAATTAGAACTGATCGTTTGGCCCTGTACCGTCACCTGCACTTCGCGGTTCTCAATTGTCTCTCCCAGCGAGGCATAAAAGTCGTGGGTATTGCCTCCACCCCGCGCGGGCGGACCTCCGCGACCATCAAAGAACAAGGCTTCAATGCCATACTTGCGCGACACACGGGTGAGCGATTCTTTCGCCCGGAAGATGGACCAGTTTGCACGGAGGTATCCACCATCCTTGGTGCCGTCAGAAAAACCCAACATGATGGTCTGGCGATTGCCACGTTGCTTCACATGCTCGCGGTAAGCAGGAATAGCATAAATAGAATCCATGATAGCCTCCGCATGCGCCAGGTCTTCAATGGTTTCGAACAACGGAACAATATCTAACGCGTCGCCCACCAGCCACTGTGACAACTGATATACTTGTATAATGTGGAAGGCACTCGAACAATTACTGATCACATAGCGGTGGCAACCCTGTGTTCCATTCTGTTGCTGAATGGACTTGATCACTGCAAAGCTGTCAATCGCCTCCTGCACCTGTGCCTCGTGTCCGGTTAAACAAGCCTGGTCTGGACGGATCGCCAACAGGGCCGTTAACTTGTCAAGGTCGGAAGCAGGCGAAAAGACCTCCGCCTCGCGTCCAGCCTTCGCCAGGATAGATCGCACGACAACCTCGTGTTTACGGCCGTCTTGCCGGATGTCGAGTGAGGCGAAATGAAAACCAAATACCTTTACCTTGAGGATAAACTCTTCCAGCAGATCAAGGAAGAGTCCGCCGTGGCGCTCCACCAAAATGGCACGCATGGCAAACAAGTCATCGAGTAATTCCTGGGGGCTGGTATACGCCCCACTGCCCCCGTATTGAGATGCATAGAGTTTCTTCTCCATACCCTGAACAATCGGCTCCACACCTTCGAAGGTGAACCGTCGTTTCAGCAGGCGCACACCGGTATAGTAGTTGCGCAGGATACCCTGACGGAGACGCGTGGCCACCTGGCTTGTTATTACACTGGTGACAAAGGGGTTTCCATCGCGGTCACCACCCGGCCAGAATCCTATTGAAACAAGTTGGTCATTCTGCCATGCCTCAATGGGTATATTGAGACCGCGCATCAACTGCAAGGCTATCGCCGGTGCAGCGTGATAGAAAATATTTTCCAGGTACCAGCATAAGCTCACCGCTTCATCGAATGGTGTTGGCTTTTGCTTGTTGATGAATCCCGTCTTTCCCAGTTGCTGAAGCAGGAGATTGATCTGGGGAAGGTCGTTTTGCCGGATCGCCGTCTCGAGATCGGAGTGAATCGCCAGCACATGACCGGGATAGAATTGTGTGGGGTGTGCCGTCAGCACCACGCGCACGGAGAAGTCGGTGAGGCTTTTACGAAGTTGATCAAGTTTTCCATCTGATTCAGCACGAAGCAATAAAGCCGGCACCGAACCTTTGCCCCGCACATCGTTGATCTGTTCATAGGAGGAGTCTTCAATCGAATCAAACAACACCACCTGGCGCTCGATATATTGAATCACCCTGAACATAAAGTCAAATCGCTCGGCTGGTGTGCTCTCCGGAGAATAGTCAGCAAAGAACTTGGCCATGATTTCGTCCGGCCGCATTCCCGCACTGTATCCTTGCTCACATACCTGCTGGAGCAGGGGCAAAAAATTACCCGTCTGCGAGATGTTCTGAAACGGCAGGTTTAGAAACAGGCTGTTGTAAATCGAAAACCTGGCGGTGACAATCGAGTTGAAGGGATTCACGGGTGTACTCCTTTTGTCGAAAGATCATTGTATAGGGAGGATTTTCCAATTCCCCATAAGTTTCTCCATAAGGGCCATAATACCGCCGTGGGCCCGAATGATGAAAAAAAGGGAATTCTTTCGATTGTTATATTGTTCCAAGAAGGGTAAATTTTCCGTCAATTGTTCCTGAACCTAACACAACCATGAGAACTTACTCTCCCCTCATTTTGGTGATCCTGTTCTCTTCTTGCCTTAGCCTCAAGGAGTTACCGGTAGAGTACGATTACAGTTATCGCGGCAATTTCAAGAAGTACCGCACTTTTGAAATCATGAGGCCCACCGGAATGGCCGATTCCAGCATGGTGAACTCGGTTATTGAAAAGTCCATCATTTCCCGGATGCGGTTTTTGGGATACAAACAGTCCGAACACCGCCCCCACCTGATCATTGCCTTCAAGATGTATAAGGACAGCCTCAGCTTCAATGGTTACAATCAGCCAGACATCGAAGACTGGGTAAAGTCACAGAACGAAAACCTCAACTACGACAAGCAGAAATACGACATGCGTGCCGGTACCCTGCTGATTCAGTTCTTTGACCGACGTCAGAATCGGTCCATCTGGCAAGGATACGCCACTACCTTGTATGGAGGCATTGATTTCAATAATAACAGGCACCTGAAGAACGCGGTGATCTCCATTCTGGACAAGTATCGCTTTTGGGCTGACGGCTTCATCGAAGGCCAGCCACAGACTGAGGATAAAGGCCTCTAAAAACGCCAAATTGTTGTCTTTTGGGGTTTTACTTTCCCAAATAAATTCTACCTTTGCCCACCCAAAATAGCCCATAAAGCCATTTTGAGGAGGTATTGCCCGATGGTGTAATTGGCAACACGCTTGATTTTGATTCAAGAAAGTCCAGGTTCGAGCCCTGGTCGGGCAACAGAAGTGTAGAATCCCGCTATGCGGGATTTTTAATTCGTCGCATGGCAGTAAGAATATTTTCAGGACGTGCTACCACCTACCTGGCCGAGAAGATCGCCCAGTCCTATGGTGAATCACTGGGGCAGGTTAACTACCAGCAATTCAGCGATGGGGAAATGTCGCCCTATCTGGCGGAGTCCGTGCGCGGTCACGACGTGTTTATCGTGCAATCTACCTTCGCCCCTGCCGATAACTTCATGGAATTGTTGCTCATGATCGACGCTGCACGCCGGGCCAGTGCCGAGAATGTGAACGTGGTGATCCCCTATTTTGGCTATGCCCGTCAGGACCGAAAAGACAAGCCACGGGTGGCCATTGCCGCCAAGATGATTGCCAATCTGATCTCAGCTGCCGGCGCTCATCGCATTATGACCTGCGACCTGCACGCCGACCAGATCCAGGGTTTCTTTGATATTCCGGTAGACCACCTCGATGGTGCCTACATCTTTATACCCTACCTCAAGTCCCTGAACCTGGAAAACATCATGTTTGCTACCCCTGACGTGGGCGGTATCAAGCGGGCACGCAGTTTTGCCAAGTACTTCACCGCGGACCTGGCGGTTTGCGATAAGTACCGCAAAGAAGCCAATAAGGTTGAGTCCATGCGACTGATCGGTGAAGTAGAAGGTAAGGATGTGGTATTGGTGGACGACCTCGTTGACACCGCCGGCACCATTTGCAAGGCTGCCCAGTTGTTGAAGGACAATGGCGCACGCTCGGTACGCGCGGTGTGTACACACCCCGTGCTGAGTGGCAATGCCTACGAAAACATCGAAAAGTCGAACCTGGAAGAAATTGTGGTGACCGACACGATTCCGTTGAAGCAACAAACACCCAAGATCAAAGTATTGTCGGTATCCAACCTGTTTGCGAAAGCCATCCGGAAGATACACGATCACGAGTCCATCAGCTCGTTGTTCATTAAGCTGTAATCAATTTTTCTTTTATAACTAACCAATTATTAATCATGAAAACTGTTGAGATTATAGGGTATCGAAGAGCAAATCTCGGCAAGACGGATGCTGAAAATATCCGCCAGTCCGGAAATGTCCCCTGCGTATTGTACGGCGGCGGTGAACAAATTCACTTTTATGCACCCGTGATTCTGTTCCGCGACATCATTTACACCAACGAAGCACACTTCGTTCACCTGAACATTGAAGGTGACGAGTGCCAGGCCATCCTTCAGGAGGCTCAGTTTCATCCGGTGAGTGAAATCATCCTGCATGCCGACTTCCTGCGCATTGCAGAAGACCGCAAGATCAAAATGGAAATCCCTACCCGTCTGGTGGGCCAGGCTCCCGGTGTATCCAAAGGTGGTACGCTCGTGCGCAAGAAGGCTTCCCTGAAGGTCATGGGCTTACCCAAAGACATGCCTGACCATATCGATGTAGACTGCTCTGAACTGGACTTCCACCACGCAGTGAAAGTGGGAGACATCAAGATGCCTGGCCTGACATTCATCGATGCTCCGAAAGCATCCATCGCGGTTGTGGAAGTGCCTCGCGCCGCTAAACTGGCTGAGGAAACTGCCAAGCCCGCCGAAGGTGCTGCCGACGCCGCTGCACCCGCAGCTGCAGCCGCTGCTGCTCCGGCCGCCGATGCCAAGAAGGCAGACGCTCCCAAGAAAGAAGAACCGAAGAAGAAGTAATCATCACTTCTCCTTTAATCAAATCCCGTCTGCTCCGCGCAGGCGGGATTTTTTGTTTTCAGGGCCACCATCGTGCACTTAGCAGGGTAATGTTTATCCGCTTAACTTTGACCATCACCGCATTTAATGTCATGAAGTTTCTGATCGCAGGCCTGGGGAATATCGGTCCGGAGTATGAACTCACCCGGCACAACATCGGCTTTCTCACCATGGACCGGATGGCCGACAACCACGGCTTTGCGTTCACCACCAGTCGCCTGGCCGATAAGGCCGAATTCAAGTACAAAGGCAAACAACTACACCTGATCAAGCCCAATACCTACATGAACCTGAGTGGCAAAGCCATTGCGTACTGGCTGCAGGAATTAAAGATCCCGAAAGAAAACCTGCTGGTTGTGGTGGATGAAATCGCACTCCCCTTTGGGGTTCAGCGTTTGCGTGCCAAGGGAAGCTCGGCTGGCCACAACGGATTGAAGAACATTGAGGCCACCCTGAGCGGACAGGATTATGCAAGACTGCGGATGGGGATCGGCAGTGAATTCGCGAAGGGCAAGCAGGTTGATTATGTGCTGAGCAACTTTGGGCCGGAAGAGATTCAGGCACTCCCCGCCATCATGGATAAAGCCATTGAGACGGTGTTTTCGTTCTGCACGATCGGTGTAGAAAGGGCGATGAATATTCACAACACAGAAAAAACTTAAATCCCCGAAATTGGAAGTCGCAAATTGCGACATCCAATTGATGTGCTATTGCTAAAGGAGGGTACTTGCATTCGGTCGCAGGGTGACTCACTCAGAAACCCGCTGCCTGAATCCGATCTTACGCATGGGTTTCAGTGAAGGGCTAAGCAGCGCTTTGATAGCCCTGAATACTTCAAGAATATCCTTTTCATTTTTGGTTATCCGGTGCTCATTCCTGAGCATACTACCCCTGATACGCTCCAACTTCAACAATATATCCTTATTGCTGAGCTGTACTTCGCGCAACCGGGTGAACACCCGGACAATGGCAATATTGACTTCGATGGCAATCGAACTGTTTAACACACTGGAAAGCATGGCCACGCCCTGCTCGGTGAATGCATAAGGCAACTTACGCAACCCCATGCGGACGTTATTGGATGTCGCAATTTGCGACTTCCAAATCGCCATTTCGCGTCGTGTAAGCTGAAACATGAAGTCCTCCGGAAAGCGCCTGAAGTTCCGTTTCACCTGTTCATTCAGTCGCCTGGTAGGAACTCCATAGAGCGTTGCCAGGTCACGGTCAATCATTACACTTCGTCCACGAATGTGGTATATCTGATTGACAATTATCTCGTTAGTGATGCGCTTAGCCATTTGGTTAAGCAAAAATCCTTCTTATAAAGGACAAAGAGGGTATCGGTAAGCACCGGAAATCAGGACTAAAATTGATCCTGAACGATGCCAATACACTGTTGCTTAAGAGCAATCAATTCCAGGCCTGTAAGTATTGGATGTCGCAATTTGCGACATCCAATTCATAACCAAGATGCCCGCATTTGGATGAATTCCAATTGAATTATCTTACGAATAAGTCACTCACAAAATTATTCACAAATGCTGGTTCCAAAGTGACTCTACACGATTGAATTCCTCTCAAACCAGCGTAACCCTCCGAAATCTGCTCGGGAAATTTCAGATTGCATGTGCGCCTGACCGGAACTTGTCACTAATGCACCTTCAGCACCCACATATCCATATCGCCGTGGTTGCCGGTGACGTCGCCGTCGTTACTGAGTGTGGTGCCTGCCATGGCCAAACCATTGTCTGAGGTAATGGAGAAGTTATAAAAGACATCGTTAGCCGTCCCCCCAAAGGTCTGCTGCCAGATGAGTGCTCCCGTGCTGCCTGCAATATCTATAAGCCAGGCATCGAGTTGTCCGTGGTTGCCCTTCACATTCCCATCGTTGCTGGTGGTTTGTCCCAGTACCAGGTAAGATCCATCAGCGGCCGTGATGATGTCGGTAGGACGATCCAGGCCTGAGCCGCCAAATGTTTTCTGCCAGATCATGGTACCCACCCCATCTACTTTCACAATCCAGAAGTTATCAAGGGTGAGTGTTCCGCCGGTGACGTCGCCGTCATTGGAGGAGGCATAGCCCGCGATGGTGATGGTACCATCGGAAGCCGTGGTTATCGCGGTAGCCGCATCCTCGGTGGTGCTGCCCATAGCCTTTGACCATACCTTGTTTCCATTGGCATCCATCCGGATCACCCAAAAGTCGAGGGAGTTGCGCGAACCGCCCACGTCACCATCTGAACTGCCGGTCTGACCCGCTACCACAAAGCCACCATCAAGCGTCATCGCAATATCATTTCCAACGTCGCGGAAGGATCCGCCAAATGTCTTCTGCCAAAGCAGTTTGCCAGTGCCGTCGATTTTGATTACCCACACATCTTCCGCGCCATGGTTGCCGCTCACGTCACCGTCATTACTAATTACATATCCGGCGATGACAAATGATCCATCGCTTAATCCGATGGCAGCATTGGCAAAGTCATCACCAGATCCGCCAAGTGTCTTTTGCCATTGTATCTCTCCGCCCGGGTTGAGGCGCACCACCCAGATGTCGCGAAGGCCATGATTACCGGTGACATCCCCATCGGTGCTGGTGGTACTGCCCACCGCCAGCACGCCGCCATCTGAGATGGGTACGAGTGCGGTGAATTCATCCTGGCCCAGTCCGCCATAATTCTTGTTCCACACCAGTCCGCCACCCGCATCAACACGGGCCAGCCAGGCATCGGTACCGCCGCGACTGGTGGTGAGGTTGCCATCTACACTGCGTGTGGTGCCGGCAGAAATTACAGAGCCATCCGCATAGGCGGCCACACCGCGACCGGTATCCGTTTGGGTACCGCCCAATACTTTCTGGAACAAGGTCACCACCGGCGTTTGCTCGATAGTAGGTAAGGTGGGATCCGTACAGGCAGAACCTGCTCCCAGCAACACAACAACTAAGGCTATTCGAATCTTCATGCTTGTAGTATTAAAAGCTCCCCACATTCTAACGCTCCAGACTATTCCTTGTTTAATCTTCCTTCAAAAATAGGGTTTCTTTGGCTGATCTGATCACCTAAATCGGATTACCCACAAGTCTTCGTTGTTCGGATTTGGTGAATTCGGCAGGAGTTTGGTGTACTGAAAGCCGGCTGCTACAAAGCTTCCATCCGGAGTCAGCGCCAATGAATTCAACCCATCATCATCCGATCCGCCAAAAGTCTGTTGTGCCATCAAGGCGCCCGAAGATGCATTCACTCTGATGATCCAACCGTCACCTTTGCCATGATTACCTGCAACATCTCCATCATTGCTTGTGGTCGAGCCGCTCAGCAAATAGTTTCCATCACTGGAAAGCACGATGCCGGTAGCCCGATCTGATAGATTACCCCCAAAGGATTTCTTCCACGACACCTCACCTGCATCGTTCAGTTTGATCACCCAGAGGTTATCGGGGGCAAATTGTTTTCCCGTAAGGTCTCCATCGGTACTGAAGGAATACCCAGCCGCAACCATAGAACCATTTGCAGCCGCATGCACAGTTACCAGTTGATCTTCCTGGCTGCCTCCAAATGTTTTCAGCCATACCTTGTTGCCACTGGCATCAAGTCTCAGGACCATACCATCAGAAATGTCTACCATACTCTTTCGGGAACCTGCAATTACAAATCCCCCATCGCTGGTAGCCGATATGGAACTACTCCCTTCATCTGTTGAATCTCCATAGTTCTTTTGCCATACCAGGTTACCGTTTGCATCTACCTTCAAAATCCATATGTCCGCGCCGCCATTGTTAACGCTCACATCACCATCACCACTGGCCGTTGTACCACCAATAACAAAAGATCCATCCGAAAGGGCGGCCACACCATTTCCCTCTTCCCAATTGCTTCCTCCAAAGGTCTTCTGCCACAGCACAGCGCCGTTGCTATTTACCCGCACCAACCAAATATCCTGTTTACCATGATTGCTCTTTACGTCGCCATCATTGCTGTTGGTATGACCAACGGCAAGGGCACCTCCATCGGGTAATGCGACCACGGAAAGGAATAAGTCCATTTCGAGGCCGCCGTAGTTCCTGCTCCACATCAGGTCGCCTGCCGGATTGAATCGCACCAACCAGGCATCGACAAAGCCATGACTTGGTCCAAGGTCACCGCTGTTATGACTCAGGGTTTGTCCGGCTACTATCACCCCACCATCACCATACGTTTCTATGTCCCAACCGCGATCATAGTTGGAGCCTCCGGCCAGGCGTTCAAAGTCAGTAGTGAAGTAGATAGATACGGGTGTGGGCTTGTCCTTACACGTCACTGCCAGGAGAAGTACCAACACCAGCAAGATAGGTTGCAGTCGCATGGCCGATCATTTTTATGTCAATATCAGGGCCGATACCTTCCAACGATTATTTCCGCTTGTCGAGGAGATAGCAGGCCACCAGCCCCACGGTATAGCTGGCGATGTCCCAGGGGTCAAAGGTACCCCTAAAAATTCCACGGGGCCAGTAGTACTGGCACACTTCAGAGACAACCCCCACGATCCAGATGCCGAAGAAAGAACGTTCGGGGGTTTGCGCAAACCAGGCAAGGTTGCGTGGAATTTTGCGGTTGTGCAAACCCCGCATGAAGATGTAGAAGTACGGCGGGAACACCAGGTCCGACAGGTAGTTGGTCAAGAATCCCCCGTGTACATGCGCCATGTTGAGGGCGGCGCCTAACACCCACAGGGGGAGGAAAATCCAGTGAAGCACCTGCCAGAATCGTTGACTCATTTAAATGTTATCGAAAATTGATTCCCAAAATACGTGGTTACCAGAATGGTACCTGAAACCATGACAAAAATCATAAATCTCACTGACAATACTCATGTGCCACCCTGATGCATCCCTGCATTTTTCGGGTTAAAGCACCCTAATGCTGCTCTTCAACCAATTTGGTTGTGTTGCGCAGATGCCGTCATGGAGAACCCTATCATACTCGCCGAAGATACCCTGATGTCGGAGACCGACCCACAGGGACGCATCATCTTTGCCAATGACAATTTCTGCCGGGTGTCCAAATACGAACTGGATGAACTCCTCGGTCAGCCGCATAATATTGTCCGCCACCCGGACATGCCGAAGAAACTGTTCCAACACCTTTGGGACGTCATCCGGAAAGGGGAAGTCTTTCGTGGCGTGATCAAAAACAAGGCAAAAGACGGCTCTCACTATTGGGTAAACACCACCATCATCCCCATTTACGAAGGGCCGAAAATCATCAAGCACCTGAGCGGACGCTATCACATCAAGGACAACGCCGTTGCGGAACAATTGTACGATCAACAGTCACGGCGGCTGGGACTCTGAGCAGTTAGATCATCCGGGTCGAATTGTTGAAATTAGGGGATGGCAAAAAAGCTCCTCCGGTTTCTCGCATCCCGCAACCTCGAACGACAGGAGTTGTCGGACGAGAAGATGGCCGACTTCCGCCGGGCCACCGTGGTGCAGGGCGGAATTATCCTGACCCTGTTTCTCCTTCCGTTCTTTACCTATTTGGAGTTCCCCTATCATATCCAGATTGCAGAGTCCGTCTTCTTTGCCGTTTTGGGGATTTATGTATTTCTGTTGTGGGACATGCTGCGCAACTATACTGCGAATGAGAAATTGATCATGCTCAACTTTGTGTTGATCATGGGTGTGTTCGTACTCGGCGTTGTTGCCGTCAATCCGTTTTATCCCATGCCAATAAATCCGGTCTACCGATCCGTGTTGGCCTTCATACAATTGAGCCTGCTGGGGGTCGAGAGTTGTGTAATCTACTTCACCTTGAAAGAATTTTTTCGCAAAGACCTTGGTCTTGGACTCCGGCTGTGGGGCGCAGCCTGTATTTATCTCATGATCGGACTGGCATTTGGCAGTGCCTATGAACTGGTGTGCATCCTGGATATTCAATGCCTGGGGGTGGATCTACCCCTGCAGACAATGGCATTCATGAAACGGATCGAGTTCAGCTTTATGGTATTGGCCGGTATGGACAACCCTTATGCTTCAGTAGCCGGCATGGTTACTTCGCTGGCCATGGTGGAAGCCTTATTTGGTCAACTCTTTGTGGTGTTAATTGTGGGCAGGCTGTTGGTAAAATAACAGAAACAATAATTTTACTACTTCTCCTTCCCAAACTGTATCGGCAGCACATACAACTGCCGCTGGGGTCGACCGTACATTTTGCCGGGCGTCCATCGCGGCGACGATGACACCAGCCGCAGTGCCTCTTCATCACAGCCGTACCCAATCCCATGCAGCACATGGGCTCCGGTGAGGCGCCCGTCTCTTTCCACCACAAACTCCACGAACACCTGTCCCTGTATCTTCTTCTTCCGGGCAGCCTCCGGGTAACGCATGTTGATGGCCACCTGTTTATAGAACTCCGCCATACCACCCCGCGGTACGGCTGACTCACCGATCATCTTAAACACCTGATCTGCATTTTCAATCCAGAGCACCACACGGTACGGCGGACCCTGCATTCCTTTTAAAAGAAACCGCGGCATGGTCGTCACTGCTTTGGTCATCAACTCGGCCAACGCTTCAGAGGCACCTTCCACCTCCACTGAGTGAACCATGCCCGATGCACTCACCAGGAAACTCAAGCTCGCCTGGTTACCGACCACGGCCGTAGGGTGACCGCTTACCTTCGCGGCAAAATACCGGAAGAATCCGGGCCATCCGCCAGGCATCTCGAGCTTGACATCATATTCGTACTCCGCCACGCCGGCGGAGTCATAAAAAATCAAACCGTGAGACTGATTGTTAACCGTATCCACCACCTCATGCATAAGGCCGGGTAAATGCACTTCATTGGCCTGCGCCGATGCGTGTCCGGCTCCGTTCGCCAGAACCATGCCCAATAACAGGCTGCGAAACAGGAAGGTGCACATTCCCGAAAAATCGGAAGAATAATTGAACTATTGAATAGTCAGAAAGGGGTATCTGCGCTGCAAATGGGAGCAGCCATTACAACATTGTCTTTTCAATGTTTGCAAACACGATGCTGTGATACTTCCGGCATTCATCTGCTGTGTACCGCTCTACCGGAAGTCGCGACCGAATCTCAACCACCTCATGCGTCACGGAATAATCATCGCGGTCCACGATATGAAACCGCATGTCGAGCTGCGCAATGCCCAGTACCGTGGACTGATACCGGATGATGCTTTCCTTCGGATCAAGGGTCACCTGCACGGGATAACTGAACCGGAATGAAAACGGTCCCAACGGCAATTTCTCATACAGCCGGTAGGCCCCGTCGCCAAGGGTATCTACTTTGCAAATGATGGGATGAACTTCCGCAAACTTGTTCAGGTCACTTAAATACGACCATACCACAGAAGCAGGCGCCTGAATGGTGTGATCTATTTGAATGGCAAGCATGAAGGAATAATTAACTCACTGTCGCACCCGGGTTCACCTCCCCGCTCGGATGCAACAACTTCAGCTTGCCGTCTTTGTCTTCCGCCATCAGGATCATCCCCTGCGACTCAATGCCCATCATCTTGCGCGGTGCCAGGTTGGCAATAAAGGTCACCTGCTTGCCCACCATCTCCTCCGGTGTATAGTGCTTGGCAATACCGCTCAGGATGGTGCGGTTATCCAGCCCGCTGTTCACGGTCAGCTTCAACAGCTTGTCGCTCTTCTCCATCTTCTCCGCCGCGGTCACGGTGCCGATGCGGATGTCGAGTTTACCAAAGTCATCGATGGTGACTTCGGGCTTCAACGGTTTCACGGTCGCGGGTGCGCCCCCTCCTGCTGCTTCCATTGTCTTGGCGGTAAGTTTCCTGATCTGCGCGTCAATGACGGCGTCTTCGATTTTTTCAAACAGTAATTGCGGCTCCCCGAGTGAATGTCCGGACTTCAACATAGTGAGATTGCCGGCCTTGTCCCAGGTGGCCTCTTCCACATTCAGCATCGTGCGCAACCGCTTCGCCGTAAACGGCAGGAACGGCTCACATACAATGGCGAGGTTGGCACAGATCTGTATGGCATTAAACAGAATGTTACCTACACTGTCCATGTCGGTCTTCGCCAACTTCCACGGCTCCTTTTCGGCCAGGTACTTGTTGCCTGTACGGGCCAGTTCAATCATGCCGGCCGTAGCCTCCCGGAAGCGGTAGGCCTGGATAGATTGTGCTACCTGATTTACAATGTTGGCTACATCTTCGGTAAGCTTGGCATCTGTTGCAACAGCGGCTTTCGGATTAAACACCGGCACCTTGTTGTCAAAATACTTTTGCGTGAGCACCAATGCGCGGTTCACGAAGTTGCCGAAAATGGCTACGAGCTCATTGTTGTTCTTCGCCTGGAAATCCTTCCACGTAAACTCGCTGTCCTTCGTCTCCGGCAGGTTGGTGAGCAACGCATAGCGCAGCACATCCGGCTTGTCGGGGAAGTCGGCGATGTATTCATGCATCTCGATGGACCAGCCCCGGCTCGTGGACATCTTGTCGCCCTCGAGGTTCATGAACTCATTGGCGGGCACATTCTCCGGCAGGATGTACTCTCCCGCCGCATGGAGCATTACCGGGAAGATGATGCAGTGAAATACAATGTTGTCCTTGCCGACAAAGTGCACCAGTTGCGTGTCGTCGCTCTGCCAGTACTTCTTCCAGTCGTCGGCCTGCACCTTGCCGAAGTCGGACTGTGGTGTGGCATACTTCAGCTTGCCGGTGCTCATCTCATCGAAGAGTGCGCGCGTGGCGGAGATGTATCCGATCGGCGCATCAAACCACACATACAATACTTTTCCGTCTGCGTCAGGCAACGGCACCTTGATACCCCAGTCGAGGTCGCGGGTCATGGCACGCGGCTGCAGACCGGCATCGATCCACGACTTGCACTGACCATACACGTTCGTCTTCCAGTCCGCCGCGTGTGACTTCAAAATCCATTCGCGGAGCCAGGGCTCATAATCCTGTAAAGGCAGGTACCAGTGCTTGGTCGGTTTTAATATCGGCGCTGCACCCGACAGGGTCGAGCGGGGATTGATGAGTTCACTCGGGCTCAGCGTTGAGCCGCACTTCTCGCACTGATCGCCATAGGCATTGGGATTGCCGCAACGCGGACAGGTGCCCATGATGTAGCGATCTGCCAGAAACACCAGCACCTTCGGGTCGAAGTATTGTTCGGAGGTCACTTCCGTGAGCAGCCCCTTGTTGAAGAGGTTGAGAAACATCTCCTGCGAGGTGCTGTGGTGGATGGATTCGCTGGTGCGGTGATAGATGTCAAAAGAAATTCCCAGGGCATGCAGACAATCGCGGATCAGCACGTGGTATTTGTCGATGATGGCCTGCGAGGTGGTGCCCTCCTTCAGGGCCTGGTTCGGGATGGCTGTACCATGTTCGTCACTTCCGCACACGAACACCACATTTTTCTGCAAAAGGCGAAGAAATCTTACATAGACATCGGCCGGGATATAGGCCCCGGCCAGGTGGCCAATATGCTTCGGTCCGTTGGCATACGGCAGGGCTGACGTGACTGTATAACGCTTGATCGGTCGGGGTTCCGGCATGGGGAATAATTAACCTACAAAACTAACATTCGCGCCTGTTTGTCCCGTATGCACCGGGTAAATATTTGGCTACACGGTTTTTTTGCCGGGAAGAGGAATGCTGACTGGTCCGAAGCCTGACCGATCAGCATGCTATAGGTCGTCCTCACACAGTACAACCATTGCCATGATTGCGCATGGAATCGATACGTGGTTGTTGGGTTGATTATGATTGAGATGCCTCGCCGGGAAGATGGCCCCGGGTGTCGCGCACCTGGATGCGGTCGGCGTCGTGTTTGATCTGCTCAGCCATGCGCCGCCCGATTACTTCGTCGAGGTTTACAGGGAAGTGCACGATGAACTCCGTGTAGTTCTCCGGCGTGAAGGAGAGCCTGATCTCGCCGCCCAACTTCTCGGTGGCGATCTTTGCGAGGTAGAGGCCGATGCCGCCTGTCTCTGAGCGTTCACTGGCGCGCACAAACATCTGGAAGATGGTGTTGCGGTTGGCTTCGGCGATGCCCACCCCGTTGTCCACCACGCGGGCCACCACCTGATTATTTTCTATCGATACAGGGATGTCTACAAACGACTCCACGCGCGGTGAGTCGTTGTGAAACTTGATGGCATTGTCGATGAGGTTTTCTAGGATGATGCGCACCATCTCGCGGTCGGAATACACACGCACCAACTGGTCCACATGGTATTCCACCTTTACTTTTTCCGGCACGCCCTTCTTCACCTCCAGCAACAGCACCTCCTGGATGATGGGCTCAATGTCGATGGGCTCGGGCTTGAGCTCGGCGTGGTTGATGCGGTTCACGATCAGCAGGCGTGTGAGCACCATGTTGAGCTTCTCGGCGGTGATGTCCAGCTTGGCGAGATAGCCCTGTGCCTTCTCATCCTGGATGTCCATCTTGGCGAGGTTCACCATGCCCTTGAGGCTGGCCAGCGGACCGCGGATGTCGTGGGAGGTCTTATAGATAAAGTGATCCAGTTCGCCGTTCACCTTCACCAGTTCCTCGTTGGTGTTCACCAGCTCTTTGGTCTTTTCCTGCACCTGCTGGTCGAGGAGTTTGTTCTGCACCTCAATCATGCGTTTGGCAGAGGCTAATGCCGTGTTTACTGATTTGATTTTCAGGTAGTTGCGGTATCCTAAAATGATAAACGTGGCCGTGAGTACGATCACAAACACCAGCAGGATATTCAGGTTGCGCTGTTGGGCAATACTACGGCGGTTAAGTTCCAGGATCTGGTCTTTCTCGGCGATGGTCTGCAGGTTTTTCCGTTGTTCGAAGGCCGTCTGGATGGTGCTGACGCGGGCGATCAGGTCGCTTTTGAATATCTCCTTGTTGAGCTTAAGGTGCAGGTCCTGGTAATAGGACGCAAGTTTGTAGTCACCTTTCAAAGTGTGGATTTTAGCGAAGAGCTCATAGGCATCCAGTTTTTGCCGGCGCGTACCAATGTCGATGGCATTGTTGAGGTAGCGGATGGCCTCGTCGTAATGCCGCTGATCAGCGTGAAGCTTGGCCAGGGCTAGCAGGGCCTGTGTCATGTAGTCCGTTGATCCGAGTTTCTGAAAGATGGTCAGGGCCCGTTTCAGATTGCCTTCGGCTTCCTTGTAATTGCCCCGGGCCATCGACAGCTTGCCCATATCCAGCCTTCCAAATCCGTAGCCCACTGGCGCCTTGGCACTGTCCAGGATTTTGTTGACTTCCTGCACCTTTTGTTCAGCCTCCTGGTACCGGCCGAGGTCATAGAGTTTCTCCACCAGGTTGAGCATGGTTTGATCCAGGTCACGGGTGAGGTTGTTGTCCTGCTTCAGTTTGACTGACTTTTCATAGTATGTAAGCGCACTTTCATAATCGCCCAGTCCGCCATAGATCACCCCGATGTTATTGTACGCCGTGGATATTTCATCCGGGTCACCCTCTTCCTCGCGGATCTTGAGCGACTCAAAACTGTACTGCAGGGCGAGGTCGTACACCCCCAGGGCGTTGTAGGCCGTGGTGAGGCTGTTCAATATATACTTGAGTTGTTGCTTGTATTTCGTGCCGCGGTCCTGGTTGCGGCGGGCGATGGCCAATACATTGAGGTAGTCGTCGATGGCATTGCCAAAGTCATTCACCATCCGGAGGGAGTGAGCCCGGGCGTGGAGTGCGCGGATGATGATGAGGGTATCACCGGTTTTTTTCCCCTCCCCATAGGCCTCCTTGGCGTAGTCCAATGCCAGATTATTGTCTACATTCAGGTGTGTGCGGAACAGGTTGTAGAGCGTTTCGAAGCGGTCGATACCCTGGGTTTTGGGGAGTACTTTTTTGAGGCTGTCGATCTCGCGAGAATCCTGCGCGTGCGCCCGGGATGCCGGGAGGCAAAAGGCGATGGCCAAGGCCAAAATGTGCAGAAAACGGCTCTTCTTTTGGTACACCTGTACTTTCTTCAAAAATATTACACGACACAGATTATAGTGATCTGCGACATTTGTGCTGTTGTCGCCGACGAACGGTGGGCAGCAAAACCAACTTAACGAAAAAATCCTTAAAACCAACTGCTATGAAAAAGTTATTCTACGTCCTCGCCCTCACCCTGATCACCGCAGCCAGCTTGTCTTCCTGCACCGAAGACAACGTGAAGCCACGTGAAACTACTTCTACTGATAAGTGTGCCTTTGGCGGCCCCGGCTGCAAGTAATCGATTGATAAATCCATCCACCAACTCAAGAGACAAACCCATGAAAAAGTTATTCTACATCCTCGCCCTCACATTGATCACCGCAGCCAGCCTGAGCTCCTGCACAGAAGACAACATCAAGCCGCGTGAGACCACCTCTACCGACAAGTGTGCTTTCGGCGGCCCTGGTTGCAAATAATTCATTGATGAAAAGAAATTCTACAACAACAAAAACATTAACGGTTATGAAAAAGTCATTGTTCATTATCGCTTCAGCCTGTGTGGTACTGGTAGTAACCCTGGCCAGCACTGGCACCAAGCATACGCCTGCTATTGCCAAGCAGACCAAGTTCGCAGAGGTGAAGGCCGAAGGCCGGATGCTCTCCGACGCCAATCAATTTAACTAGGTAAGTAGAATTACCTTTTCATAGATAGCTGCCCCGTGACGACGGGGCGGCTGTTTGTGGTTTACTTTAAGGAGATTTCCTTGAACTCCTTTATTATCCTAACTAAACGCAAACATGCCTCGTCCGCTTTCTCCAGGTACTGTTGTTCCACCATTGATGACTCAAATTTTGAGAGCATTTTTAGACCCCTCAACGTTGCATATTCTGCTAATAAAGTGGATTCCAATTTTAACACCATGAGCTTCAAGGTTTCATGTGAATGAATCATTGAATGTTGAGCATTGGACAGCTCATATGTACTTTCAACTACTCTATCAGAAAGAAGCGAATTAATTCTCCTGCGCTGTCGACTTATTCTAATTGAAGCCATGAACAAAATAATACCAAGTATTGCAATCAACATGAGTGCTGTCATTAAGAGTCGGCTATCAATAATCTCATTGTGCAAATATTTAAGCCTCTCCTCCTGCGCTTTGATTTTAAGAGAATTTTCTTGCTCCTGCATTAACGCCTCCACCGCAGAAATTCGAGTGGATAAAGTAGATTGAGCAAGAGATGAATCAAGTCTATACGCACTTAGGATAGAGACAAATGCCGAATCAAATTGTCCAAGTGCCGCCATGCACTTCCCTTTCAGAAAAAGCCTCTTAATCGTCAATTTAGTGTTTGAGGAATTCGGAGCTAAATTAAAGCTGGAATCGCAGTAATTTAAAGCAAGATGATATCGTTTGGTCTGTGTCATTCCAACTGCCATACGGAAATAACACTCGGAGAGCGAACTGATACTATTCAACTTTTTCAATTTTGATGAAGCATAAGATAAAATAGAAAGACCTCTTTTTACCTCCCCAAGAGAAATTTCGCAAGTTCCCTCCAATAATGCTAGTTGCCCCAAGATTCTTTGGTCACACTGTATCGAGTCACAAATAGACCGAGCCATTTCAAGCGATCTTAACGATTCAGAATATCTATGAAGATTAATCTGAGCTGTTGCAATGTTAGCAATCAAATACGGCAAGTCCCCATAGAAACCACCAGCTAACTTAATGTTGTAACTTCTTTTGTAATACTCTGAGGCCTTTTCATAATCACCAATATCTGCATAGACATTACCAATATTTCCAAGTGCAACTGAAATATCAGCTCTTGATGCCTTGCTTGATTCTCTCAACCGAAGTGATTCCAGATGCATCAATAGAGCCTTATCATACTCCATACCGGTTGAGTATGCAATGGCCAAGCTATTCAAGATATAGATAGTTCTATCGTTAAAAGCATTCCTCTTAGAAATCTCAAGTGCGGATTTCAAGTATTGAATTGCGGATTTTGAATTACCCTGCTCCAGCAAAATATATCCTCTTCCATGAAGTACCATTGATATGTAAAGACTATCCCCTAGCTGGCTCGCAATTTTGTCACAAATATCAAGATACTTAATAGCCTCTCGAATATCTGATCCCATGGAATTTCCAAACAACTCGTAGTTACGTTCAAACAAATTTTGATTCTCTCTCAAATCGCCATTAGCCACATCTGCAGCATTTTGTTGACTATCCATAACCTGTCCATTAGCTCTATTTTGAACACACAAGTCAGAAAAACATGATAAAATTAGTAATACACAAAAACTTCTCATTGGGGTTAAGTATTTTTAAATAGACATACAATCTTTAACTAAAGTATCCTACCGTGTTTTTCAAAACCAAATCTCACTTCGAAAATCAAGTTTCTGAGAAAGTTGTAGAGACTGCTGAGCACTTAATGGTTCAAATTGGAACAGAAATTCATGATGACGTTATTCAGAGACTATCTCTTATCAGGCTTCATATAGATAATATCAATCGGCACATTAACAATCCAGTTCAAATTCAAAAAACAATTATAGAAATGACTGCAGATTTTGAGAATGCCATAAACTCCATCCGAGCACTATCTCATAGATTGATGCCCTCTCAATTTGAACATGAGTCATTAGACACACAAATTCAAGAAATATGTAGACTGTTCGAAAAGTCAACAAGGAGAGTTTTTCACTATTCGTTGTTTGGTTCCGAGCATCCATTGAATAAAAATATTAAGCTCAATCTCTTAAGAATCTGTCAGGAAATAATACAAAATTCAATAAGACACTCCCATGCCTGGAACATCTGGATAAGTTTCAAATGGTCTGGAGCCACAGTTGAAATCGAAATTGAGGATGATGGTACAAGTGTCGCAAAATTAAATCAAACAATTTCCGAACTAGACATAAAAAACAATTCAATAAGAATTCGCGCTAAGTCTATCGGTGCACTTGTTAGTTATACAACTGGCAGGAAAGGTCTCATAACTAAGGTCAAGTACAATTCTCAAGATACTCCGTCATAATATCCCATTTTTGAAAGCATACGCAATTAATGCTGCAGTATTCGGAACCCCTATTTTCCTTATCAATCTCGTCCTGTAAGTCTCCGTTGTCGCCTCAGTCATCTTCAACTGCACTGCCATTTCCTTTGTTGTAGCCCCGGAAGCAATTATCCTCAATAGTTCATTTTCCTGAAAACTTAAGGAAACTGGAGGTATTTCTTCCCAATAGTGGGCGTAATCTTGTATGAGACGCGAAACCTTGTCTTGATAATAGTGCCCTGACCTACTCACTTCCAATATCGTTTTCAAGACTTCACTATAGCCGTCAAGCTTGAATACAATTCCAGAAACACCTGATTTTAGCAAATTGATCATCAACTCCACTCCATCAAATCCCGTTACAACTATAACTGATGGGCGCTCTTGTCTTCGGTTCAACTCACCAATCAAGTCCAACCCCCTAACGCCAGGCAATTTCATGTCGAGCAATATCATATCAATCTGATGCTCTGAAATTGCTTCTCTAAATTCCTTTGCATTTCCTGCTTCAAAAACATATCTAATGAAATCTTCACGCTCCAAAAGGGCCCGTAACCCTTGCCTTATTAAGGCCTCATCTTCTACTAAAAGAATATTAATTTTTCTCATGGCTATGAAATCTTAAACAAAAATAGATTCCTCAGGGGAAGATAAGTACTTCATTCTGTCTGGTTTCCCTGACTAATTATCAAATTATTTGAATAAATCCTCTTGGAGGCAAATATTCGTCCATTGATCAAGCCCGGCTCAGTCGAAATAAGTAAAACTTAAATCTATCAATTATGAAAACAAATGACGCGTCAATCGAATTGCAGCCCTTAAATCACAATGAGATGTCAACCATTGATGGGGGGTTCATCCCACTAGCATTCGCTATCTCCCTTATTGTATCGGCAATAAACAATTTTGGAGACATTCGAGCTGGAATAGTAGATGGTTTTAACGGAAAGCCGCGATATTAATACAGCAGTTATTGCACCACATTTGAAGGTCGTCTGCCGATTAAGAACAACCCACAACCCTTCATTATTTAATTCGTAGCAACGGCAGGCTACGAGTTAATTCTTCGTCAAATGAAGTAGAAAGACAATCCCTTAAGAAACTAAATTCGTCGAGTCTTGAGTGCCGTAGTCAAAATAAAACAGCGAGATATTACCGACTGTGGAGCCGCATGTTTGGGCTCTATTTGCGGTTACTTCAATCTAAAGATATCCATTGCTAATCTTCGGCTGTTAACCAACACAGATCAGCGCGGAACAACCGTCCTGGGTCTTGTCGACGCCGCCATCCAATTGGGGTTTATCGCCAGCGGCGTTAAGGGTACAGCAAAAAGTCTCCAATCCATACCGACACCAGCCATTGCCCATTTCAAAAGGGAAAATCATAGCTTGCATTATGTAGTCGTCAGCAAGGTTAATTCAAACCAGGTGGAAATCATGGATCCGGCGGATGGCGAGATCCATCAAATAAGTATGCCAGAATTCCTTAGTCTCTGGACCCAAGTTCTGATCCTGCTCTATCCTTCAGAAAAATTCCAGACCGGCAACCAAACCAGAACATTCGCCGCAAGGCTCTTCAGGATTACCCATTCTGTAAAAAAACCACTTTGCTACGCGCTTCTAGCAGCACTGCTTTATACGGTGTTAGGTCTCAGTATCTCCTACTACCTGCAAGTGCTCATAGACGAGGTCATCCCATCCAACAACTGGTCAGCTCTCCGCCAAAACACAATCTGGATTTTCCTTTTGTTAACAACCAGCCTCGCCATCGCTTTCGCAAAAGGAACAATAACCATCCGGATTAACGAAACCCTCGATAACTCCCTACTGCTAGGCTATTGCAAATACATTCTAGGACTACCCCAATCCTTTTTCGACCGGATGAAAACTGGCGAAATACTTTCCAGAATAACGGAAGCTGTTAAAATACGCGCATTCATTACGGACATTCTCGTCAATTTCATTATTACCGCAGTCGTGATTCTAATTGCCCTTACCCTAATGTTCACTTACTACTGGAAACTTGGCATCGTGATGCTGCTCATATTGCCCGCCTATGGATGTATCTTCTTTTTCACCAACAAACTGAACAGAAAATTCGAAAAAGAATTGATAGAAAACACGGCGGCTTTCGAGTCGTTTCTGATCGAATCCGTAGACAAGATGTACACCCTGCGTATCTCTAATGGCCATGATCTCTTTCTGAAAAAACTCGATCACAAATACGATTCATTTGCCAGGAGCATCCGTAAGTCTTCGTATAACCAACTGATCTCAGGGATTTCCACCGAAAGTGTTGCACGGTACTTTACGCTGCTCCTCCTGGGGTTTGGCACTACCCTCATTTTGCAAGGCGAAATCACCACCGGCGAACTCTTCTCGTTCTACGCCATCGTCGGTTTCTTTACCGGCCCCGCCAGCAGTCTCATCACCATCAACCGGCTGTTTCAAAATGCCAAAATCGCTTCGGAACGATTCTTTGAAATCCTGGACCTGCCAGCACCTGAAGTACGTGCCCCCCATTCCACGCCCATCCCCTGTGATGATATCCACCTACAACAGGTAAATTTCCGGTACGGGTCCAGGTCGATGGTGTTCACCAACCTGAGCCTCACCCTTCCTAAGGGCAAGATCACCGCCATTACCGGCCCCAGCGGATCGGGAAAATCAACGCTTGCATCCCTCATCACCAAAATCTACCCACTGAACGCAGGAAAAATTCTCCTGGGCACACACGACATCAAGGACATCAACGCCTTCGACCTGCGCGAACAAATCGCCCTGATCCCCCAGCGCCCCGAACTGTTCTCCGGCTCGCTGCTCGAAAACATCACGATGTCACCGGAGCCAGACCCCGCCCGCCTCGAAAGGGTATTTCGTATGCCCGGGCTCAATGACTTCCTGCGGTCACTGCCGGATGGTCCGCTCACACCGGTGGGCGAACACGGCATACAACTCTCCGGTGGACAACTCCAACTCGTCGCCCTGGCCCGTGCCCTCTACAAAGACCCGATGGTCTACATCCTCGACGAAGCCACCGCCGCCATGGACACGGGACTCGAAGAAAAAACGCTGCAATTGCTTACCTCCCTCCGCGCCAGCGGCAAGACCATCATCCTCATCACCCACCGGCTCTCTACCCTCTCCATCGCTGACCGCATCGTAGTGCTGCGCGATGGCGCGGTGGCAGAAGAAGGCACATACCAGGAACTGGTGGAACGGAAGTCAGCGTTTTATAGCATGTGGAAAAGGGGAATTGACGAGGGGTATTTGTATCAATGATGGATTCCAAAAGTGGCTCTTCACCCGATTAATTAATACAAAAAAGTAGGTGAGCGCAAAATAAATACTTTCCGCGAGTTGTCCTTTCGGGCAACCTCAATTACTTTTGCCATGGAGAAAGAACGGACCATTATTTTCTACAAACACTACTTTGAGGACTTCTTCGAAACGCTCAATCAAAGAATAAAAGACAAGATAATCTGGACATTTGAACTGATTGAAGATCTTCCCAGGGTTCCGGAGACCTATCTGAAACATCTCGAAGGCAGCGACGGGTTGTATGAAATAAGGGTTCAACACGGAAGTGACATTTTTAGAATATTCTGTTTCTTCGACATGGGGCAATTGGTCGTCATCCTACATGGGTTTCAAAAGAAGACACAAAAGACTCCGAGAAAAGAAATTGAGCAGGCATTGAGAATCAAAGCAGCTTATGAACAAGAAAAAGAGCAAAACGGTTTCGCTTGAACAATTCAAAGACAAGCACTACGGGAAGAAAGGAACTGCCAAACGCGATAAGCTGGATGCCGGTTACGAGGATTTTAAAGTAGGCGCACTTCTTCTGCAGGCACGGCTGGAGAAAGGCCTCACCCAGGAAGAACTTGCCCAACGCACAGGCACGACGAAGTCATATATATCCAAAATCGAAAATAACACGAAAGAGGCCCGCATTTCAACCCTGCAGCGGATCATCGAACTTGGGCTCGGTGGGCAACTGGAGCTTTCGATTAAGCTGTAGAGGATTGTGTTAGCGACAGTTTCTTTGCCAAATCAGGGCATCGATCACGCTTATTTGTCCAATGAAAATTGTCTACAAAGATCGTGCTTAAAGCATTATGCTATAAACACCCTTATTCCACCACTCAATTTACAACTTATCAGCAAATCCAAACGCTACGAAGTGCCGTAGGTTGGCATACCACCTGAGGAGCAACCGAAGGGTTTGGGGGGGATGATCGGTGGCGTGAGGGCGGGATTCAAATAACCACCAGGCATCAAATTCGAAGACCCGGTGGAGGTTGGTGACAACACCAACCACAGGCAAATAACCGTCAGGCATCAAATTGTAAGACTCGGAGGTGGTAGATAACAAAATCAACCACAGGCCAGTACTTCTAGTTAGCGTCAAATGCTATGTCAAATCTTTTGAGATAATCTTCTATAGGTTCCATTCCCATTTCCATTCTTCATTTATTCACAGTTTTCGGCTCTTCCAAATCATACAATTTGCCATCCTTAATCTGGCTTCCAAATAGCTGAGGTTTACCCTGGTCCATCAGAATTCTGTCTTTCATCAACGCGTATTGCTCTTTGCTTAGGTCACCATTTTCAACAGCCTTTTCTATAAGCGGAAAATACTTTATCCGGTATTTACTTTCTGTATGCTGCAATCCCAGCCAGATTGCACCCATTTGTTCCCGGCTTACTTCCTGTAAGGTCGGCATTCCGCATTTTTCAATGATACTTATGATCAATTCCTGATTCCGATGGTCTTCTTTTGCATTCTTAATCAGATTATTCTCCCGTCTTATCCTTTGGTCACTTTCAAAGACTTCACTAAGAATCTCATTTCTCCTGTTGCAGTCAACCTCCACGTAGTCCACCGAACCCACATAAACAAATTTATCCCAGTTGATAAATAAGAATACAGCTACCATCAGTAATAGTGATACAAAAACAATAAGGAATAATTTGGTTTTTTTCATTCGCTTTTACTTTTATGGCGATAATACAATTAACACTCTCATCCACACCCACAATTTACTTATCAGGATATCCAGGCGCAAGGAGTAGCCATTGGTTGGCATACTACCTAAGGAGTAGTTGTACAAGAATTGAGGGGATGGTCGGTGGTATAAGGCGGGATTCAAATAACAACCAGGCAGCAAATTCCAAGACCCAGTGGTGGTTGGTGAAAAGACCATCCTCAGGCATCACCCACCACAGGCAAGTGAAATACTTTTTCCAACTGCGAATCACCGCTGACATATGCGCACTGTTGGCTGTTTCTATTTCAATCCCTCTACTTTTACAAAATAAAATCTCTTCTTGGCCTTGTATCCATTTATGAGGCTTTTACTCTTAAGGGACAAAAGATACTCACTAATAATTTTTCCATTATAGACTACAGTTCCAGATATGCTTGTTGTCGAGAAATAAAGTCCGTTGTCCTTGATTTCGTAATGTCCTTTTGACACATCCTTGTTGTCAGTGTTGAACCAAGCTTTTAAGTCCTGAGCGGTCCCTACCGCTGTTACACTCAATACTTGTCCATGTGGGTAGAATCTTAAGAATGCCGCAGTGGTGTCCTTGTCCTTCTTATCAATCTCAGCAGCCGTTTGATAGAATCCGTCAAATCTTAGTTTTAGAACCTTGTCGGACTGTCCACGAGCAATCGTAGAAAAGGAAAGTAGTATAAGTATCGTTAGTAGTCTCATAACAATTGCAGCCAACGTTCGTGCATGAGGCGCGGTGGGAATAGGAAGGTTTAACAATGTAACGAAGCGGTATACTAAGGCTGCATTGGTCATCACGGTGCACCCAGACGAAACGGAATTTCAAAACTAAACAACTAATTTACACCACCCCCATGACTTATGAACATGGTTAGCGGTTCGACCATGACACTATTCTTCTATTCGAATTTTTGCTTCCTCCAGATCATTTAGTCGAGGTTGAATCCACCATACTCCTAAAGGCCATACAATAAATTGAAATGCTTCAGGCACATATTCCCAAATTCCTGCATTACGTCTTAATTCAATAGATTTGAGGGGACGCGCAGGCCAAGATGAAATGAACAAAAAGCACGGAACTCCCACCAATGGTATTAAATAGCCCCATGGCTGCCCAACATGTAAAGTCAAACGCAATATGTACGCGGTGGTCATGATGATTACACAAGTCGTTATGAATTGAGTTGATGTCACCTTGAATTTTTCTTGTTGCGAAACTATCTGATTTAACTTTAGCCCCACCACCACGGGATATGAAAAATATAACAATCCAGTCGCGAAAAATTCTATCAGTTGGACCGTAATGCTTTCTGGTCCGGGGCCCAATAGAAATGACACGGTCATAATTGTTGGCAAGACCAGAAACTGAACGGTAATGAATACAAGAAATATTTCCCAGTTCTTTCTTCTTAAAATCGCTTTACCCATATCTATTTAGGCTAACTGCTAACGACCCGTGTTTATGACGGCTGCGGCTTTCGAAGCTGCGTCTTGTCCCACGTGCCGAAACGAAATATAAAAACTAAACTTCAAATTAACACGTCACCCGCAGCTGGCATAAACACACTGTTGTGGGCAGTTTTCAATCCACGAGTGCTGTTAACATTGAATAACATTTCCTTTTGTCCGGTAGGTAATAGTCAAAAGTGTTCGACCCAATTTTACCTAAGTGTCTTTTACCAATGAGTCCTTTGCCTATGAAGCTATGTTGTCGTGGGTCAAACAACATAAACTTGCCCTCGTAGATTAAGTCCATACCAATAAATTCAATTAAATGATTTGTCAGCCTGGTGTAGTCCGTTGTCAGTCTTTTAGTTTTCAAACTGTCAACCTGCTTCTCAGTCCAATAGTATTCAAATAAAAGGTCGACAATCTCTATTTTGCTTTTCTTTTGATTCAATAAGTTTAGAAGACTGTCATACATTTTCTTTGTCGTTGTGTCTCGCTTGATTTCCTGATTTATGTAGTCCTTTATGTCAGATTGCTTAAAGTAGACCTCTGCGTATCTCTTTACATAAATCAGTGTCGGAGTTGCATTCGTGTCAAAAGGTGTCGGTCTTAGTCTAACGGACCTTATTTTTTCATAGTCGTATTTGTCGGGAACGCTTTGTCCACGTAACGAAGTCCCAATTGTCAGCAGTGATAATAGTAACCAAGTTTTCATTTGAAAATTGCCCACAACGGCCCGTGTTTATGGCGGCTGCGGTTTTCGAAGCCGCGGCTTGTCCGCGAGTGCCAAACGAAATTAAGAAAACTATACTTGACAGCAACACCGCGCCCGCAGCTGACATAAACACTTTGTTGTGTGCAGCCGGCCTTAGTTCACTTTTAATTCTCTCAACATCTTCACAAATTCTCCCAAGTAACTTACGAAATGGTCATAGGTCATTTTCTTCACGTCACCTACCTTTAATGAAGTTGCTAGTCCTAGTCCATCATTTTCAAACCTTACGTGCTTAAATGATTGACGAATGGATTTAATGTCCTTATTGTCCCATGTGTCCAAATGGTCATAGTTTGTCTTTGCAATTACTCGAAGTCTACCGTTTTCAACTTCACAGATCATATTATAGTTATCAAATTGTCCCACGGCAATTAATTTTGAAAGGAACCATTTACTGCCCTTTTCGGTGTGGTCTTTTTCAAATCCATTTTTGAATAACTCAGTCATAGGGTTACTATTAAAGAATTTCTCAGTTCTCCAATATTCAATGTAACCCTGAATCGTCTCAAGCACTATCGAAAGTGTCGGCATAATAAACAAAGTTGTCACCAGTCCAAGAAGGAAGTCAGAACCAATAAAACAATTTGCGCTCTTGCACTTGTAATATGTCCAAATACAAAACGCTGTCGCGAGGATGATAGCTGTCCACGTAAACGTCCTAATTAACTTGTCTTTATTTAGTAGGATATAGTCCTTCATTGATTTGTCCAAATTGTCCCGAGGCCGGTTGCACACAACATTAGGCTAGAAGACGTTGCCGGATTAGTAACGCTAAAAAATGACGCGTAGAGGAATGTTTAGCGTTACCAAGTCGACACCGTCCCACGTGACCTAACTTAAAACCGAAGTTACAAAAACAAATTAATTGAAAACCCGGCAATGGCTTCTAGCTATCGTTGTGCACAGTTTGCTTAGTCTACTCTAAAATAGTAAGTCGGTCTTTTCTTTTTTGTCAAGATTCCACGCTGCTTCATCATTGAAGGTCTACCGTTGTTGTCTACAAGATAAAGTCTTTTTCGTTTTAAAATCAGTCTGTCCGTAATGTCAGTGTGACGTTGTCCACCGGAAACAAGTGTCGTG
>JBGAMI010000085.1:0-8231 GCA_044223085.1 Cyclobacteriaceae bacterium | reverse complement strand
GTCTTTTTTGGCAAGAAGGAAATGCGACGCCTGTGAGCAAAGAACAAATAGACCTAAAATCCAGAGGTCATTTGTTCCTGATTTTTGGGGGTGTTACTGGGTTTTCAATATAGATCTCATGTGCTTGACATAATCACTCCTATCAAGCTCATAAGGATTTTTCTTAGTCACGATTGGGTCAGCTCTCTTGGCCCGCCCACTCTTCGCCTTAAACTTTAGAGGAAAACCTATATGGAAGTAAAATTTTGCAATAAACTCAATACTTCTGTCCGACGAAAAATTCAGTTCGTCCACAAGGAATGTCCGCATCAAGCGGCCCCATTCGCCGAGCAACCTATTCAGAAATGATGGAGCCTTTGCCCCTGATTTTTTCTGACTCTTCTTAAGATGATTCAGAATCAGTGTAAGTAGTTCTCTACCAAAAGGCGCATGGTTAATGGTATGCACCTTTCTTTTCCAGGGAAATTCATGTTTCTCTCCCTGAGGCTTTAGGTCGATTCCTCGGATTCTGACCTCTGGGAAATAGAAAACCTCGTTCAAAGGATAGTTCCCGGAATTTGAGACGCCTTGTTGAATAACAACCCCTGCAGTGAGGAATTTCAAAAGGGCATCTCGTTCGCGCTGAATGGAGGTGTCCTTTTCCAGGTCTCTTGAAATCCCCAGGGCATAAGACTCATCCTTAAGCCTATATGAAATCCAGCTAAATACTTTTGTATACTCTGCGCTGATTTGAAATTCCTTAATCAGTGATTTTATGGCCTCATGCTTCTGTTTCGTAATTGAAAATTTTGAAGGGTATTTATATCTCTCCAATAAGGAATTTTGCTCCATGACAGCTAAGTCTACAACAAAATCATTAGGTGCTATGCCCGAACTAAAGTACTTCTTAATGGAGCTATAGTCTTCAACTCCAATCTCTATGTCAGACCTAGGATTCATGATAAATTGAATATCCGACAAATCGGTCGAAAATTGTTTTTCTCGCGAAAATGTTTCAGTATTGTTTCAGTAAGGGCAATAAAAAAGCCCGTAAATAATTGATTTACAGGCTTATAAGTGGTTTTCTATGAGCCCCCTATCGGAATCGAACCAATGACCTACTGATTACAAGTCAGTTGCTCTACCAGCTGAGCTAAGGAGGCGGAAATAATTAGGGATTAGGTCTTAGGGATTAGGTCTTGGGGGACCCAGGAAACCGGAAAGACATAGCCCAATGTAAAGAACAGTGCCGGGTTATTAGGCCAATCCGGCGAAGCGAGGCGCAAAAATAAGGGAAGTACCGGGTTTTACAAGGCCTACTGGGCCGATCGAAGCACTTTTAGCTGACTTTTCAACTTAGCCAACTCCGCAGCAGCCGCCTCGATCTTCTGGTTCACGTCCGCCCGCAAATCCTCGGCATTCTTGCCCTTAGAACGGGCAAAGAACTCCAGGTTGTTCTTCAACGTAGCCAAATCATTCTCTGCCTTGGTGATCTGCTTGCGCAAGGTCTGCTCACGGACATGCAACTTGTGGCTGGCATCCGGGTCGGTCTTCATGTTCTCCAACTGGATCTCCAGCATAGCCTTGTCTTTCTCCTCCTGACTCACCTCGGACAATGAAGTCATCAGTTTCTCAGTGGCGGTATTGAAACGGTTCTTGATGCCATTCATAGCCGTGCGGGGCACAAAACCAATGGCATGAAAACTGCGCTGCATCTCCTTCAATTGCCCCAAGGTGCCGGTCTTCTCATTCACCATCCGTTCCAACTCACTGCAGATCGCTTCCTTCTTCGCCAGGTTCTCCTGCTGCTCTTTGTCGGCAGCATCCAGGGTAGCACGCCGCTGACCAAAGAAATGATCACAAGCCGCCTTGAACTCCTGAAAAACACTCTCCCGCACTTTGTCGGGTACAGGCCCGATCTCTTTCCATTTTACCTGCAAGGCCTTCAGGGTGTTGGCCGTCTTTTCCCAATCGGTTGTATTGTCTTTGATTGCCTCCGCCTGCGCCACCAACTCCCTCTTCAGGGCAAGATTCTGCTGACGCGACTCATCCAACTTCTTGAAGAAACCACTCTTGTTACTGAAGAAAATCTTGAACGCGGACCAGAATTGCTTGTTGATGTCCTTTGTCTTTGCACGCGGTACAGCACCAATGGCTTCCCACTTCTTCTGCAAAGCCATGATCTGGGTGGTCTTCTGGTTCCACTCCTTGATCCGGTCTGACTGAAAGGTGGTAAACTCGGCTATCTCGGCAATGACCTGCTGCTTGAGCGAAAGATTATTCGTGAACTCCTGCTGAAGTTTGCCGATGTACTCATCCCGGCGGGCATAGACTGAATCGGATGCCTTCTTGAAACGTTCCCAAAGGGGTTCCTGGTCCTCACGGGACACAGGGCCGATATGTTTGTATTCTTCGTGTAACTCGTTGAGTTCACGGATGGCCTCACCGATCTTCGTTACGTCGGCTAATTTCTCGGCACGCACGCACAATTCAGTCTTCGCGGCAAGATTCTTCTTCCGGTCCAGCTCCTTCAACTCGAAGTAAATGTTCCGGTTGTCGTAAAAGCGATCTACCAAAGCGTGGTAGCTGGCCCACAACGGACGTACCTGTGCCATTGGGACTGCACCGATCGCCTTCCAACGCTGTTGTATCTCCTTGAATTTTTCGAAGCTGTGTTTGTTGTCTTCTCCATCCACCAGTGCCCGGAGTTCCTCCAGCAGGTGATTTTTCTTTTCGAAATTCTGATTCTTCTGTTCTTCCTGGGTACGGGCAAACTCGGCGCGGCGGTCACGGAGGAGTTTGTAGTTCGCATCAAAGGTATTGTCCAGTTCGCTGCCGCGGAATGAGAAGTCATCCACAGCGCCACCTTCATCGACAAATTTCTTCAGGGCTTCCTGGCGCTCTTTGTCAAGCAGTTCATCGTATCGCGATTTGATCTCGCGCAACACCGCCTCCGTCTTGCGATGATCATTCTGGTGGGCCAGGTCTTTCAGCAGATCAACATAATCTTGCTTGGTAAAATTGGAAAAGTCCTGGGTCAGGGCTTCTTCTATTTCCACCAAGGCACCGTTCGCCGACGTTGCAGGATCGACTCCCTCACTCTCCGGTTTCATCGTCACCAATTCTTCGTTCGATTCCATCCTCGTATTCGACGTTATAACATACCAGGGAAAACCCTTTCCCTATTCCCCAAAAGTAGAGGTTTTCTTTAATTCAATCGCGGGTCTTTGGGATAATTCGAATAAACGGAAAAACGTCCCCCCATGATGGTGAGGGTCTTCTTCCACATCGCATCCGGGGTGGTGTCAAACACCAATTCAGGGCTTGTCAAATCGCTCACAATCCATGAATTCTCCTCCAATTCGGTTTCCAACTGCCCACTGCTCCAACCGCTGTAACCCAAAAAGAACTTGATGTCCTCATGTGCCAGCAAGCCAGTTTCCATTAAAAAAAGTACCTGTTCAAAATTGCCACCCCAGAAAATACCAGGTGACACTTCCACCGCGTCTTCCAAGGCGCTGTGCCGGTGCAGGTAGTGAAGGGTATCCTGTTGTACGGGACCACCCACCATGGCCGGAAAATCATAATTACGGATGTCTTCCATGACATCCGAAACATTGGCCAGAGACGGCTTATTCAGCACAAAACCAAATGACCCCTCATCATTGTTCTCACACAACAGGATGATGGTCCGCTCGAAATTAGGGTCGGGCAGGAAGGGCTCTGATATCAACAGTCTCCCCTTCTGTGGCTTCAGTTTGTTTCTGTATTTGAAGTAATCCATGGACCTCCGAATAAACCAATGATTCGCAATACCTCCAAGTGAAACTGCAAAATTTACGCCGAACGGTCGCATAAAGTCACGATCTTTGGGGAACAACTACCAGTTATGCTATCGATTGCTGACCTCCGTTCCGAATACACCCGGGCCACCCTTGATGTTACGTCTGTATTAACAGATCCGATCGCTCAATTCGAGAAATGGTTTGCCGAAGCCATGAAGGCCGAGCTGCCGGAAGCAAACGCCATGAACCTGGCCACGGTCTCTGCGGGCAACAAACCATCTTCCAGAATTGTACTATTGAAGGGGGTTGAGAAAGGCGGGTTTGTATTTTACTCCAATTACCAAAGTCATAAAGGCAAAGAACTGGACGAGAATCCGGCCTGTGCCCTGACGTTTTTCTGGCCTCAGCTGGAGCGGCAAATCCGTATCGAAGGGCTGGCCGAACGCGTGAGTGAAGACCAGTCGCTACAGTATTTTCAAAGCAGGCCCAGACAAAGCCAGGTCGGCGCGTGGTCCTCACCACAGAGTGCGGTGATTGCCGATCGCAGCCTGCTCGAGAAGCGGGTGAAGGAGATTGAAGAAAGGTTTAAAGGACAAACTTTACTGCCCAAGCCCAAACAATGGGGCGGCTACCGTGTGGATCCATTCATGATTGAATTCTGGCAAGGCCGCCCAAGCCGGCTCCATGACCGAATCGTATATTCAAAGGCAGATACTGCCTGGAAGATCAGCCGGCTGGCGCCTTAGAAAATATCCATCAGCGACTTTACGCCGATCCAACTACGCGTGGTGAAACTCTCACCGTGTTTCACACCAATGCCGTGGCCCAATTCAATAGAACGAGCCTCAACCATCTTGAGAAAGGCGGGATTGCTGATGTAGGTCTCAGGCTCCTTGCTGTTGGGATCAAAAAACTGTGACCGGTAAGCGCGGATGGATGCAATCTTTGTTTCCCAGGTATCTGATATATCAACGACAAAATCCGGCATAATAAACTGGCTCTGTACATAATGGTACATTGCTTTTGGGCGCCATGCCTTTTGTGCAACACCATCCAGGTGTGTCTCAATTTTGGCAAGACCGGCGAGAAAGCAGCCTTCATACGCCAGGTCTGATCCACGGCCGTGGTCCGGATGCCGGTCATAACGGGCATTTGCCAACACAATGGTTGGCTGATACTTGCGAACGGCTTTTACAATCTCAAGTTGATGGGCCCTGGCGTTCTCAAAGAATCCATCCGGCAGATTAAGGTTCTCCCGTACTGACAAGCCAAGCACACGCGAGGCCTCGGCGGCTTCAGCATCACGGGTTTGAACGGTACCCCTGGTACCGAGTTCTCCCCGGGTGAGGTCTACCACACCTACTTTGTGACCTGCCTTGACGTGCAAGGCTATGGTGCCACCGCAGCCGAGTTCGGCATCATCCGGGTGTGCGCCAAAAACGAGGATATCGAGTTTCATGCGATTGAATGTTCGGCCTCGCGGGCAGCCAGGAATCGCTCTGCATCGAGGGCGCCCATACAGCCAGTGCCTGCGGCAGTCACCGCCTGACGATACACGTGATCGGCGGCGTCGCCTACGGCAAACACGCCTTCAATATTCGTGCGGGTAGAACCTGGCTTCACGAGGATGTAGCCGGTTTCATCCATATCGAGCTGACCTTTGAAGATACCGGTGTTGGGTTGATGACCGATGGCCACAAAGAAGCCCTTGATGGCAATCTCCCTGCGCTCGCCGGTCTTGCGGTTGATGACCCTGGCACCTTCTACATCGTCCTTACCAAGGATCTCTTCGGTCTCTGTATTCCAGAGGATTTCAATATTCGGATTCTTCTTCACCCGCTCCTGCATGATCTTCGAGGCGCGCATTTCATCGCGTCTTACAATCAGATACACCTTGGGGCAAAGTTTGGACAAGTAGGTTGCTTCTTCAGCAGCTGAATCGCCGGCACCCACCACCGCTACATGCATACCGCGGTAGAAGAAACCGTCACAAACGGCACAGGCCGATACACCACGGTTGGTAAACTTCAGTTCAGACGGAAGTCCCAGATACTTGGCAGAGGCGCCGGTGGCAACGATCACAGCCTCCGCTTCGATGGTATGGATATCGTCTACCACCGCTTTATGTGGGTAGCCCGAGAAATCTACTTTTGTAACGAGGCCATGGCGTACCTGTGTTTCAAACCGTTCTGCCTGGGCCTGCAGGTCCATCATCATCTGAGGGCCATCGATGCCTTTGGGATAGCCAGGGAAATTCTCCACCTCTCCGGTAATGGTAAGTTGTCCTCCCGGCTGTCCACCGGTATACAATACAGGTTTCAGGCCGGCGCGTGCCGCATATATGGCGGCGGTATATCCTGCGGGGCCTGATCCGATGATGAGTACCTTAACTTTTTCTGCTGTCATAACTTCTGTGATACAAAAAGGGTCCCCCGGAAGAGACCCTTGTAATTTCTTTCAATAGAACAGATAATTAACCAAGGTAAGGTTTAAGCGCCTTGCTGCGGGACGTATGGCGCAGACGGCGGATTGCTTTTTCCTTGATTTGACGAACGCGTTCACGGGTCAGGTTGAACTTCTCACCAATTTCTTCGAGCGTCATGGCGTGCTCGCCATTAAGTCCGAAGTACAGGGTGATTACATCTGACTCGCGCTGTGTCAGGGTAGACAAGGCGCGCTGTACTTCGCGGCGCAAGGAGTCTGTCATCAGACCCTGGTCGGGCGTATCTTCTCCGTCGTTTTCAAGTACATCGAGCAAGCTGTTCTCCTCGCCCTGAACAAACGGTGCATCCATGGAAACATGGCGTCCGCTGATCTTCATCGTATCCACCACTTCTGCCGTGGTCACTTCGAGTACTTCCGCCAATTCTTCCGGAGAAGGTTCGCGTTCATACTTCTGCTCCAGTTCGGAGAACGTCTTCGAAATCTTATTTAACGAACCCACCCGGTTAAGGGGCAGGCGCACGATACGCGACTGTTCGGCGAGGGCCTGCAGGATGGACTGACGAATCCACCACACGGCATAGGAGATGAATTTAAAACCGCGCGTTTCATCGAAGCGCTGTGCGGCCTTAATCAATCCCAAGTTACCTTCGTTGATGAGGTCACCGAGCGAAAGTCCCTGGTTCTGATATTGCTTAGCCACCGAAACAACAAATCGCAGGTTGGCTTTCGTCAGTTTCTCGAGGGCGATCTGATCGCCTTCTTTGATCCGCTTGGCCAACTCTACTTCCTCGTCCGGTGTTAGCAAATCAACCTTACCAATTTCCTGGAGATACTTGTCAAGTGACTGGCTCTCCCGGTTGGTAATCTGTTTACTTATCTTTAGTTGTCTCATGGGCCGGTTGTAACTCTATTAGAAACGGAAAGTTGAAAAATTAGTTCCAAAAACCTGTTTTTGCAAGTTAGGCAGGGGCCTGTTCCTGCTTCTGCGGAGGCTTCGGGAGCAATACTTTTCTGGAGAGACGGAATTTACCCGTTTTCTTGTCTACCTCCACCAGTTTCACCTTCACCTGCTCTCCTACTTCCATCACGCCATCCATGGTCTCCAAACGCTCCCATTTGATCTCGGAGATGTGGAGGAGGCCATCTTTGCCCGGCATGAATTCAACGAACGCTCCGAACGGCATAATAGACTTCACAATGCCGTCGTAGGTTGCACCGACTTCTGGTACGGCCACAATGGCGTTGATCCGTTTCATGGCACCGTCCATGGCTGCCTGGTTGGTAGCGAAAATGCTTACGATGCCGCGCTTGTCTTTCTCTTCAATAACGACGGTAGCACCGGTAGTATTTTGAATATCCTGAACGACTTTTCCGCCAGGCCCGATTACCGCGCCGATCATCTCTTTCTCAATGTAAATGGTATGGGCACGTGGTGCATGTGGCTTCAGGTCTGCCTTAGGAGCCTGAATGGTCTTCGACATTTCATTGAGGATGTGCAGACGCCCTTCTTTGGCTTGCAAGAGGGCTTCTTTCAGCACATCATACGTCAGGCCATCAACCTTGAGGTCCATCTGGCAACCCGTGATGCCTTTGGTGGTACCGGTTACTTTGAAGTCCATGTCACCGAGGTGATCTTCATCACCGAGGATATCCGAAAGAATGGCGTAACGGCCCTTGTCGGAGATCATACCCATGGCAATACCGGAAACGGCAGCTTTGATGGGCAAACCAGCATCCATCAATGCCAACGAACCAGCACATACGGTGGCCATGGATGATGAACCATTGGATTCGAGGATATCCGACACAATGCGGATGGTATACGGATTGGCATCATCGGCAGGAAGCACCTGCTTCAATGAACGATAGGCCAGGTTACCGTGACCAATTTCACGACGGCCGGGGCCGCGGTTGGGCTTCACTTCACCCGTAGAGAATGAAGGGAAGTTATAGTGCAACATGAATTTGTTGTTGCCGGAGAACATAGCTCCGTCAATCATTTGTTCGTCAAGCTTGGTACCC
>JBGAMI010000026.1:0-51830 GCA_044223085.1 Cyclobacteriaceae bacterium | reverse complement strand
ACAGGAGTTTGCCCTCCACTACTTCTTTTTATTATGGCTCCAATTGGCGATGGTTCTGGTTGTCACCCTACAGGAAGGGCTTCCATTTCTGGTCGCCTGGGAGATCATGTCCATCAGTTCATTTATGCTGGTGATTTTCGAAGCGGAGAAAAAGGAAATCTTATCTACCGGCATTTACTACCTGATTCAGATGCACGTGGCCCTCTTCTTTGTACTCGCGGGGTTTACCTTGATAGAAGCAAAGACTGGCATTTCCGGATTTGACGGATTGACGCCGTACTTTCAAACCCACGATGCCCTGCCGATGTTCCTGTTGTTCTTTGCCGGCTTTGGTATCAAGGCAGGATTCATACCCTTGCACAGCTGGCTTCCCCATGCTCACCCGGCAGCGCCATCGCATGTCTCCGGAGTGATGTCGGGCACCATGATCAAAATGGGGATCTATGGCATTATGCGGGTGAGCCTCCACCTCACTGATCAGTGGATGGAGATTGGAACGATCGTACTGCTGGTATCCATAGTGTCGTCGGTGTTTGGTGTATTCTTTGCGATCTTTCAACACGACCTGAAAAAAATGCTGGCTTTTCACAGCATTGAGAATATCGGCATCATCGGCATTGGCATCGGTATCGGGTTAATCGGTACTGCCATGCACATGCCAGTTATCACCGTGCTCGGCTTCAGCGGTGCGCTCTTGCATGTGGCTAACCACAGCCTGTTCAAGTCACTCTTATTTTATTGTGCAGGGTCGGTGTACCAGCAATGCCACACCCGGGACGTGAATAAATTGGGTGGACTCATCAAGAAGATGCCGCAGACCGCATTGTTGTTCCTGTTGGCTTCAACGGCCATTTGCGGCCTGCCTCCGCTTAATGGTTTTATCTCAGAGTTTCTGATCTACAAAGCCTTCTTCACCGGACTCGGCCACGACATTTACACGTCAGTACTTTTTCTGGCTGCCCTTATCGGACTCACCCTTACCGGAGGTCTTGCTGTGTTTTGCTTTACCAAGGCCTTCGGGGTGGTATTCCTGGGTGCATCAAGGTCACATCATACCGAAGAAGCCCATGAGGTATCGATGGGTATGAGAATACCAAAATTCCTTATTGCCGTGCCAATCATTGGTATTGGGTTGGGATCTTATTTGCTGATGCCCTGGCTGCAACCCATTGCGTCCATGTACCTTAAAGAACCTGCTTCTGTCCCGGTGCAGGTCACCGGCCCGATGTTACAATCGGTGAGCCTGGCCCTTGGCGCATTCGTAGCGCTGGTACTGGTGGTGTGGTTTATCCGTCGCGCACAGCAGTCAAACAAAGTCATTACTTATGGCCCCACCTGGGGTTGTGGCTATTCATCATTGACCCCGGAGCACCAGTACACCTCTACCACCTTCGCAGACAACCTGGGCCGGATGACATCGGTATTCACCGGCGTAAAGACACACTATCAACCCATCGATAAGACAGACATCTTTCCATCGGATAAAAGAAAGTATGAAACACATCAGGAAGATGAATTGGAGAAGATGTTGATCCTGCGCCCATCCCATTTCTTTCTGGACATCATGATGCGGTTTACCGGACTTCGCAGCGGAAAGATTCAGCACTATATCCTGTACGGATTAGGGTTCATTATCCTCATAGCACTGCTCACCGTAACCAACCTACTATGATCAGCGCCCTGTTAATCCTGTTTACTTCACTGCTGTTCCCAGGCATTGTGGTAAAGACCAAAGCGATGGTGAGCGGTCGCAAAGGCCCGGGCCTGTGGCAACCCATGTTCGATATCATTCGCTTGTTGCGCAAGGGAAATGTGTACAGTACCACCACCAGCGTCATCTTTCAGATAGCACCGGTTATTTATTTCTGTACGGTATTGTTTGGTGTATGCTTCATCCCTTTCGGGAATGCAGAAGGATTGATCTCCTTCCAGGGTGACCTGATTGTCTTTATTTACCTGATGGGTCTTGGAAAATTTTTCCTGATCCTCAACGGGCTTGATGCCGGCTCCGGTTTTGAGGGCATGGGCTCCAACCGGGAGGCGTTGTACTCACTGCTTGCCGAACCCGCCTTCGTGGTATTGTTTGGCACCTTCGCACTCATGGCGGGTTACGATTCATTCTGGGCCATCTACGCACACTGGCACCTAACCACCGGAAGCACGCTGGTGCTGTCAGCACTGGCCACTTATATCCTCCTGCAGGTAGCCATGATTGAAAACAGCAGGCTGCCCGTCGATGATCCGAAGACTCACCTCGAGCTGACCATGGTGCACGAAGTAATTCTGCTCGACAACAGTGGGTTTGACCTGGGGCTTACCCAGCTGGCCAACGCATTCAAGTTTGGAATTTTCGGCGCACTTATGGCTAATTTCATTTTACCCGAACATCAGTCACTGGCCATCCGTGCCGGCATCTTTGTGCTCGTGATTCTGATTTTTGCCGTAGTAGTGGGATTGATGGAGTCCTTTCGGGCGCGCTTCAAGATGGAGAAGAATCCACAGTTTATTCTCACCCTGACATCGGTGGCCACCATCGCATTCCTGGTGGCACTCATCATAACCAACAAGCTATTATGATCAGTTTGCTCATTATATCCTTCGGAGTGACCCTCATCTACCTGTCGGTGGCGGAGCGAATGCGGACATATAACACCCTGATCGCTCTGCAGGGCTTGATGCTCTTCTTCATCACGTACATTGAACTCAAGAACATCGACGCCATCCACCTGCTGCTTATTCTGCTGGAGACCTTGATCGTAAAAGTGATCGTTCTCCCCTACTTTATACACCGGCTGCTGATCCGCCGCAACGGCGATAAACCCGTAGCACTCGTTGTGCCCGGCTATGTATCGTTGGTCGTTGTGTCGGTTATCTTCTTCCTTAGTTTCCTTGTATCGTACCTTCTGCATGACGACCAGATTCAGGTGAAGTATTTTACCGGAGCCATTGCCGCCATTTTCACCGGCTTGTACCTCATCATTGTTCACAAACAGGTATTTACTCATATGATGGGATACCTTACCATTGAGAATGGCATCTTCCTCTTGTCGCTCGCAATTGGCAACGAAATGCCACTGACCGTCAACCTGGCCGTGCTGCTGGATGTCTTTTCTTCCGTGCTCATCCTGGGGTTGTTTATCAACCGACTGGAAACATTTAGTTCCCTGGACGTAGATCAACTTAAAGAACTTAAAGACTCCTGATATGGTGACCGTCTATTTCATTGCAGCCAGCGTCATCATCCTGCTGATTCTATTGATACGCAAGCCGGTGGTCAGCCATGCCCTCGTATTTATGTATGTCGGGTTTCTTGGCGCTTTGTGCGTATCCGAGTCCTCCCACTACGACAACCCGGCCGGGGATTTTTTTAAAGCAGACGCATTGGGGGTGTTGTTCCTCTTTGTAACCCTGATCATCAGTTTCTTCTCAGCCATTCATTACGCCGTCTATGCCCAAAAGCGGTTGCAGGCCTCCGGGATCGTAGCTGTCCACAATGCTTCTTTCGTTGTGTTCGCGACGGCCATTTCGGGTGTATTCCTCTCTACCCACATCGGTATGCTTTGGGCCTTTCTGGAGGCTTCGACCCTGAGTGGAGCGGCTTTGATTTACCACGACCGCGATAAACTATCGCTGGAAGCCACGTGGAAGTATCTCTTTGTTAGTTCTATCGGTGTCACCCTCGGTTTTGCAGGGATCATGTTCCTCAGTATTGCCGCCCACAATACCCCCAATTACATCAATGAACTCGTTAGGGTGGCCCCCGACATGAATCTCGGCTGGATCAAAACGTCTTTCATTTTTGTATTGGCAGGATTTTCCGTGAAGATGGGCATCGTGCCGTTGTTCACCATTGATATTGATGCCAAAGACAGTTCACCATCACCGATAGGCGCTATGTTCTCCGGTCCGCTCATGAGCGTTGGCTTCGTAGCGATTTACAGATTCTATCAAATTTATGCTCATACCAGCATACTGGCATGGATGAATCATGTGCTCCTGCTCACGGGCGTACTCAGCCTGTTTCTGGCAGCTGTTTTTATTCTCAAAACCAATAATTTCAAGCGCCTGCTTGCCTATTCCAGCATGGAGCATGCGGGCCTGATTCTGATTGCTTTCTCAACAGGTGTGAACGGGTATCTCGTTGCCATTCTTCACCTCACCCTCCACGCCTTTGCCAAAGCCGGATTGTTTTTTCAGATCGGTCAGGTGCACCGCACATATCAAAGTAAGATTGAAGAGGAGTGCGGCGATTACTTTAAGGTAAGTCCGGTGGGAAGCATGGCACTGTTGGCCGGCTTGTTGGCCATTGTAGCGATGCCACCGTCCGGGTTATTTATGACCGAATTCCTTTTGTTCAAATCCCTGATGATTTCAGGTCAATGGTGGATCGTATTTGTGGTGATGTTCCTCCTGTGTTTCTTTGTTTATTCAATTATCCGGAAGTTCTTTACCATGATATTTATTGCCAACCCCAATGCGCGGGTGATGGAGCAAGTGAATCCATTGGAGTCACTTTCACCCCTGCTGTTGATTGGCGGAGTGCTGATGGCCGGCGTCTTCAGTCCTGACTTTCTGATCCGCATCATTCAACAGGCCATTCTCGTTTTGCCACAATAAAATTTGCTGTATGATCCTGGAAGATATCAAACTCTTGCACCAACTCGGGAAACAATTCATCCCGGATGTCAGCAAACCCAAAGTACCCGGACCCTTCAAAGGGCGTCCGGAAATCAGCCGTGCAACTGTCGACGAAGATGCGCTGGTAGCCTGCTGTCCTACACAAGCCATTCAAAAATCCCCTGTGAGGATTGATCTGGGAAAGTGTGTGATGTGCGGAGAATGTTCATTCGCATTCCCGGAAAAGATCCATTTTACTACTGACTATAAAATAGCCACCAATGCGCGGGAGCGATTGATCATTGCTGAAGGATCGACCGAATCCATTGCGCTGGATGAGTCAAAAGTCCGGCAGGAAATCCGGTCCTTGTTTGGCCGGTCGTTGAAACTGCGGGAGATCTCGGCGGCCGGCTCCAATGCCGACGAGGCAGAACTCAACGCCGTTGGGAATCCCAATTTTGACATGGGACGCTTTGGAATTGAATTTCTGGCCAGCCCGCGGCACACCGACGGCATCGTCATCACCGGGCCCATCAGCGAGAATATGGCTGAAGCTGTGCAAATATGTTATGATGCTGTGCCCAGCCCCAAGTTGATTATTCTGGCCGGCACCGACGCAATCAGTGGAGGCATCTTTGCCGGCAGCGATGCACTCAATAGGTCATTTGTGGATAAATATCCGGTTGATCTTTATGTGCCTGGCAATCCTCCCCATCCACTGACTTTTGTGAATGGCATCCTCGAACTGGTCCGGAAAAGAAGAGATAGCGTCTAGCTACGACCGCCAGCGCTATTTTTTATGGGTTGCAGGTGACCAAATCTGCGGCCTGGCCTCTAAAGCCTACCTACCCACCTATGAAAACACTTGAAATACCCAAAGACGGGCTTGAAGGCCTGAAACAGAACTTACCCGCCGACGCAATATCCGGTTTCCTTGTCTTCCTGCTTGCACTACCGCTAAGTCTGGGTATTGCCAAAGCATCTAGTTTTCCTGCTGCCATGGGTGTTCTTACCGCGATGATTGGTGGCCTGTTTGTCACCTTTTTTGCTGGTTCTCGACTTACCATCAAAGGTCCGGCAGCAGGGTTGATAACCATTTGTGCCGGAGCCGTTGCGGAGTTGGGTGGGGGTACCAATGGTTGGCACCTGGCATTGGGGGTCATCGTTGTTGCAGCTGTTCTTCAAATCGCTTTTGGGTTTCTCAAATTTGGCTCCTTGGGTGATTTCTTCCCCCATTCTGCCGTTCACGGAATGCTAGCCGCAATCGGGATAATCATTTTTTCAAAACAGATACATGTGTTACTAGGCATTGATCCGGCTACGCTGAAAGGGCTTGAACCCATAGAGCTTTATGAACGTATTCCTGACTCTATTATTCACGCCGATCCCCGGGTAGTGCTTGTTGGACTGGTGAGTTTGGTTATCATTTTCGGTATGCCCCTGCTCAAGGGAAGAATCTTCAAGACCATCCCGGCCCCCATGGTGGTACTGGCAGTAACCATACCCATGGCGTTAATCATGGACTTTGAACATACGGAGCCAGCCTTTGACTTAGTGAAAATCGGAGACTTCTGGGGCTCTGTAGGTTTCAACGCGGACTTTAGTGCCATTGGAACTCCTGTCTTCTGGAAGTTTGTCTTCATGTTTTTGTTTGTGAACAGTCTTGAGTCGTTATTAACCGTGAAAGCCATTGACGGTCTTGACCCCTGGAAAAGAATTTCGAATCCCAATAAGGACCTGATGGCCGTCGGTGCAGGAAATGCGTTATCCGGATTGCTTGGTGGATTACCAATGATCTCAGAAGTGGCCCGCAGCTCTGCCAATGTTAATTTCGGCGGGCGAACCCGATGGGCAAACTTCTTTCATGGACTCTTCCTCCTTATCGCCATGCTTTTATTCATACCTGTAATTGAAATGATTCCGAATTCGGCTTTGGCCGCGTTGCTGATTGCCGTGGGGTACCGATTAGCTTCACCAAATGAATTCTTCAAGACGTATAAGATCGGAGCCGAACAACTGGTTATTTTTGTTGTCACCATAATAGTAACTGTGGCAACCGATCTTTTGATTGGTATAGGGTCTGGCATTCTGGCCAAATTCATTTTTCATGTAATCAACGGAGCCCCGGTACGAAGCCTTTTCAAAGCTCGATATGAAGTAACCGAAAGCGATTCAGAGTTTTTTATTAATGTCCGTGATTCAGCCATTTTCTCTAATCTCATTGGATACAAGAAACTATTTGCCAGAATACCCAACGGCAAGAAAGTTACAATCAACTTCGCAGATACCCGGATTGTCGATCACTCATTCATGGAACAACTGCATCACTTCGAAGAGGAGTATCATCAAAAAGGAGGATCAGTTGCAGCAACCGGGTTTGAATATTTTCAATTCATGTCCAATCATCCGTTGGCTGCGCGAAAATTATCACTGACCGGACAAAACAAAATTGAGATCAGGCTCACTCCACGTCAGGTTGAACTAAGGAAGGTCGCCGACAAACTGGACTATGACTTTAACCCCCAACGCGCCAAGGTCACCGGAAAATATCGCGATTACCAGCTTCAGGTTGGCAACAAGGTGTATGAACAAAATGTTCTTTATAAGTATACCGAACTCGGCAGGATAGAGGTTGCTGATTTGTCCTTGATCCAGGGAGCCATGCAGGCGGCCATAGAAACCCAGGTAACTGTAATCAATCTCTCGGAGCTTCAATTTGCTTTGCCTGATTTTGCCCTTGAACCTGAGAGTTTTGGCACTAAACTAACTGAATTCGTAGCTGGCAGAGATATTGATTTCAATGAATATCCTGATTTTTCAAAACGCTATTACCTAAGGGGCCTGACCGAAACAGCAATTCGGAATTTCTTTTCCGAATCCATTATCCGATTTCTCGAAAACAGAGAAGAAATGCACATCGAATGCCATCGCAATCGCCTCCTCTTTTACAAAAAATTGGATCTTCTTGATCCCCATGAAATAGAATTCGTGGAAAGATTCGCAGAGGACTTTGTTAATGTAGTCAGCAGAAAAAACGACCATTAAGTCAATTGTCAAGAGAAACTACCTTTCCGCAAAAGCAACAATGAACCAACAATGAGGCTCTTATGGATTGTCACCCTGGCTATTCTTTATGCATTCAATGTTGAAGCTCAATCGGATACTCAAACTTCAATTTCCCCGGAGAAGAGGATCGAGGAATTGAGAGTTTCTCTTAACGGTTCAGGAAGTCACTTCATCAAGGCCACTTTCCTTAATCAGGTGTGGGTTCGGTTTAACGACAGCAACCCTGGCACCCAAGTGCTGGGAGAACCGGCATCGCAAACCATGGACATCGGGTTGCGTCGCACCCGCATGCAATTGTATGGACAATTGACAGATCATGTCTTCTTCTACTTCCAGTTTGGACAAAACAATTTCAACTTCCTCGCCCAGAATGCTGGCAACCGAAAGGTGCAGGTATTCTTCCATGATGCCCTGGCCGAATACAAGACTTCAAAAACCAACAACAAGCTGGTGTTGGGTGGAGGATTGACCATTGCCAACGGACTATCGCGATTCAGTCAGCCCAGTATTGGCACCATCATGAGCTTGGATGTGCCCGTATTCGCCCAGGCTACTGTCGACCAGACCGACGAGTTCTCCAGAAAACTGAGCGTATACGCCCGCGGACAGTTGGGACGGCTTGACTACCGGGTGGTGATGAGTGATCCCTTTCCCATTACCACGAATGGTACCATCACCTCCCCCATCAGCATTGCAACAAGTTCAAATGCCACGTTTGCCCAAGTAGGACACCACAAGCAATACCAGGGGTTCTTCATGTGGAACTTCTTTGACAAAGAAGCCCACACCACACCCTACATGACGGGTACCTACCTGGGCAAGAAAAGGGTATTGAATCTCGAGGCCGGATTCATCCAGCAAGATAATGCCCTCTGGACGGGTGATGGTGTAACGAACACATTTCATAGCATGAACCTTTGGTCGGTAGCTGTATTTTATGATGCGCCTTTGAACAAAGAAAAGGGAACTGCGGTCAACGCCTACGTGGGATACTTCAATACCAACTATGGCCCAGGCTACCTTCGTTACAACAATGCCATGAATCCGGGCACCTCCATCACCGGCCCTTATCTCGCAGGAACCCAGGGCAATGCTTTCCCCATGTTCGGTACTGGCACGCAGGTCTATGCGCAGGCCGGTTATCTGATGAGCAAAGATCTTTTTGGTGAAGGCAACGGAACCCTGATGCCGTATGTGACTTTGCAAAGTGCAAAGCTCGACAGATTGGACAAGCAAATGGATGTGTATGATGTGGGTGTGAACTGGTTCATTAAAGGACATACCAGCAAGCTAACCCTCGATTATCAAAGCCGGCCAGTGTATTCCCTCCAGGGTACCGACCTTATTCGATCCGATCGCAAAGGTCAATTAACCCTGCAATACCAGATCTTCTTTTAGTTCATGCTTTAGTGAAACAAAGAGCCGGCCGGGAGCAGGCTTTTTTTGTTAAGGTAATCCGGTCACGCCGCTGAAACTAATTTGCCTAACTTTGCAGCTATGCAGTTCAATTATACCGAGATTTTTTCCGTTACACTGATTCTCTTTTCCGTGATAGATATCCTGGGCGCAATTCCAGTGATCATACAAATCCGTCAGCGCGAAGGAAGAATTCATGCAGAAACAGCCACCATTATCTCCGCCGTCCTCATGGTCAGCTTTCTGTATCTGGGGCAGTTCATCCTCCATTTGTTCGGACTGGACGTCGCCTCATTCGCATTGGCCGGAGCGATTATCATTTTTATCATTGCCATGGAAATGATTCTGGGTATTACTTTGATCAAAGATGACCCGGATGCCAAAGGCACAGGTTCCATTGTGCCACTTGCCTTCCCGATCATCGCCGGGGCGGGTACACTCAGTACTATTCTTTCGCTGCGTGCCGTGTATGAAGAAGTTAACATCCTTATCGGCATCACCCTTAACCTGATAATTGTCTACATCGTCCTCCGTCTCAGCACATGGCTTGAACGAAAGATTGGCAAACCGGGCTTCGCCGTACTACGCCGGGTATTCGGTGTGATCCTGCTTGCCATCGCCGTGAAAATTGTAAAGAATAACTTTACCGTGTCATGATCCGGATGTACACCGACGGTGCTGCCCAGGGCAACCCGGGGCCGGGTGGGTATGGCACCATCCTCTCCTTTCAGGGGCACAACAAAGAGCTCAGCCAGGGATATAGGCTCACTACCAATAACCGCATGGAATTAATGGCTGTCATCGCAGGACTGGAGGCCATCAAGAAGCACGGCATACCCGTTACTATCTATTCCGACTCAAAGTATGTGGTGGAGGCAATCCGGCAAGGTTGGCTGTGGGGATGGGAAAAGAAGGACTTCGCCAAAAAGGCTAATCCAGATTTATGGAAACGATACATCGTTCTTCATAAAAAATTCCGTCCGGAATTTGTTTGGGTGAAAGGTCATGCCGGACATCCGCAGAATGAACGATGTGATCAACTCGCCGTAGCTGCCGCACAGGACTTTGATCTGCTGGTAGACGAGGGATATGAAGAAAGCCTTCGCAACAAAGGCTAATACTCCTGTTCGCTCAGCGCAATCCCCAGGTTTTTTAACTCCGACAAGATCGGTTCATAGAACTCCGGTGTCACCGGAATAGTTACGCCGCGGGCCTTAATCTTTCCACGCATGAGCAAGCCTGCAGCAATAGCCAATGGCCAGCCTACCGTCTTGGCCATCGCTGTCTGTGTTCCGTCTTCCCCGGTCGCAATGAGTGAAGCTTGTATCTCTCGGCTCTTACCATCGAGGCGATAACGAAAGCGGTGCCACATGACAATCAGGTCGCGGTCATGCGCCTCCAGTTTCCATCGCTTGTTGAGAATATGCTCCAGAATCTGGGCCGGTGTGCCGGTCTTTAGGCCCACGGGGGTGGCATCAAACATACCTGACCAATTCAATTTGCGGAGCTGCGGGCCGTCAATCGCCAGTTTGAACCGGTGGGCAATCTTTTCCTCCACACTCCATTCCGGATGATAGTCGAGAAAGGCATTGATGAAATCCTGGTGCGTCATCGAAGACACTGCTTCCATGGTGTAGCTGTCATCGCAACAACCCAACTGGACAAAAATATCCCATGCCCCACAGAACCCTTCGTTGCGAAGGGTGCCCCGCAACATGGTCTTGATCGACTGCAGTCCGTACACTTCCCGGTATTGCAACGAATCACGGTTGGCATAACCTTCATAGGCACCGTAGCCCGGAACAGTAACGGGTGTGGTCCGCCTGAACAACTGTTGATACGGAATATATTTGAACTGACCTTCCTGCAGAAAACGGGCTGTACCCTGACCAGCCATGACCACATTGCGTGGGTTCCAGGTAAACTTATACCGCCACGGATTTTCCGGATCTGTATCCGGTGCGATCAGTCCGCCTGTAAAAGATTCAAATGAATACAGGTCGATGCGATCAATTACCTGCATGGCGCTCATGTGATCGATGCCCGGATCTAATCCACATTCATTGAGAAACAATAAATTCTTCTTGCTGGCATCCGTATCGAGCGATTTCATTTCGGGAGATACATATGATGCCGTGAGCAGGTGCTTACCCAACTGCAGACATATTCGGGCTACGAGAATGTGCAGGTGTGCGGGCATAAGTGAAACCACAACGTCGTGGGCGCGGATGATTTCAGTCGCTTCAGTTTGGTGAATATCAAATGCAATAGCGCGGGCATGTGATGCTCCGCCGATGCGCTGTTGCGCTGCCTCCGGTGATACATCACCAACAGTTAAAGACCATTGATGCTGCGAAGTTTGCTTCAACAGGTGATGAATCAATGCTGAAGAAGACCGGCCCGCGCCCAAAACCAGAATGGCGTTCATGTCGTATAATTTTATCGAAAGTTATTGGGATTTTTGGATTGATTTTCCATTCTCAACAGAATGCCTTAACTTTCATATCCCACGATGTTTTTTATGAAAGATGTAACCTCTGTGAAGCACCTTGACGACCTGGATTCAGAATCCAAGTACCTGGTGCACAAAGCAAAAGATGCTACCCACCTTTCTTATGCCCCCTATTCGCGGTTTCATGTTGGTGCCGCGCTTTTGCTGGATGATGGCACATTGATCCAGGGCGCTAATCAGGAAAACGCGTCTTATCCATTGTGCATGTGTGCGGAACGCGTTGCGCTATATACGGCTGCCACACAACATCCCGGCAAGAAGATCACCAAACTCGCCGTGGTGGCGCATAAAAAAAACCATAAGGAACTGGTGAATGCTACTGCCTGCGGCGCCTGCCGACAGGTGATGCTGGAGTTTGAACAACGGCAGAAAAGTCCGATTCAAATTATCATGCTGGATCAGGATCAATGGATCACTTGTGCTTCCGCAGCCGTGTTGCTTCCCATGAGTTTTGATCCTTCCAGCCTGCTGGACTGATGGCTGCCGAAGAGAGGGATCTGCATTTCAATTTCCAGGCGCGCTACTTTAGGGCTGGCACCCTGAATGCAAAAACCAGAAGGGTCTGGATACTCCTGCATGGATATGGGCAACTGGCTCAATACTTTTTGCGCAAGTTTCATGTGCTGGAAAATGACCACACCTTTCTACTTGCCCCTGAAGGACTTTCGCGTTTCTACCTTTCAGAACTTACCGATATCGGACGCAAGGACAATAAAGTAGGTGCCACCTGGATGACCCGCGAAAACCGGGAGATGGACATCATCAACTACCTCGCCTACCTGAATGAGATGACGCATCAGGAACTTAAGGGATTTGAAAATCTACCGGTAACCATACTTGCATTTTCGCAAGGTTGCGCCACTGCCTGCCGGTGGGTGGCGGAAGGCACCGTAAACTTTGACCGGCTTATACTCTGGGCCGGATTATTCCCACCTGACATCGATTTTTCTTCCGCCGGAAGAATCCTGCACAACAAGAAAACCATCCTGGTGGTGGGTGATCAGGATCCGTTTCTCACACCAGCGCGTATGGTGGAGTTTGATGCATTGGCTCAAAAACTTGGTATCTCACCCGAGAAGGTTGTCTTTCCGGGCAAACATGAGGTCAGGGAAGATGTATTGTTGTCGCTGGTTTAGGAAATACTAAGCATCTCCATAATGAATCCCCAGCCATAGCCGCACAGTTGCACCACTGCGGATGGCACGCTCAGCAAGGCTACCCAGGCCGAACCGGTAGCCCTCCAAGCGGAAGCGAAAATGGCTATGGAATAAAGTTTATACCAGACTAACAATAGCGTACCCCAGAACAGGCTGAAGTATATCAGGAAGGGAATCGCAACCAATCCAAGCATAAATACAAATGGAAACCAGAGGGTAAGTTTCACATACCCGGCGTGTACCTTCCCCACCCGAACACGTCCGCGACCAAACCCGGCAACCTGGTGGAAGAACTGAATCAAATCAGTCCTTCGTTTATGATAAACAAAAGCATCGGGGATAAGCACAACTTTCATTCCCGCTTTGCGCATGCGGATACTGAGCTCAATGTCTTCTGCGAGCCGATCAAACGCAAAGCCACCCAGTTCCACCGATTTTGACCGGCGGATGCCCATATTAAAACTGCGTGGCTGAAAATTTTCCGGATTACCACCGCGTATACCACCTGTCGTAAGCCAGGACGACATGGTACAGGCCATGGCCTGTTGCAAGGGCGTAAAGTTTTCATGACCACGATCAGGTCCACCCCACGCGTCAACGGGTGCCGTCTGCATGAAAGATTCTACGCAAGCGAAGTAGGTTGGAGGAAGGATACAATCCGAATCAAAAAAAACAACGTACTCTCCCCGGGCTTTCTCCACACCAAAATTCCGACTTGGGCCCGGCCCGGTGTTGGCCTTGGTGTAATAGTGCAGTTCCAGCTGGTTCCTAAACTTATCACACACCGCTTTTGATGAAATGTCAGATCCATCCTCTACCACAATGACTTCACAGTCCCTGATCGTTTGCTGCGTGAGGCTGTGGAGCAACTCTGCCAATTCATCCGGACGGTTGAAGACCGGCACCACGATGGAATATTTTGGATAAGGCTGCACTGTGGACAAAAGTAACAAATCGATACCGCCCAAAAATCGATCAGTTTTTCTGACAATTTTCACCCCCGTCGCGCTTCGTTTGCCCCAAAAAACTATCTTTCGGCCTGATGGATAATTTCGTTGTTTCTGCCCGCAAATACCGCCCCCTCGGCTTCGAGGAAGTGGTGGGCCAGGAACATATTACCACCACCCTCAAGAATGCCATTGACAACAGCAAGCTGGCCCAGGCACTCCTGTTCTGTGGCCCACGCGGTGTAGGTAAAACAACCTGCGCCCGGATTGTCGCCCGCATGATCAATGGCTTCGAAGAAAAGGCCGAAGTCAATTCCCTCAACATCTTCGAACTGGACGCCGCATCGAATAACTCGGTGGAAGACATCCGAAACCTCATTGACCAGGTACGCTACCCACCGCAGTATGGAAAGTACAAAGTGTATATCATCGACGAGGTGCACATGCTTTCCAATGCAGCATTCAACGCATTCCTGAAAACACTGGAAGAACCACCTTCCTATGCCATTTTTATTCTGGCCACCACCGAAAAGCACAAGGTGATTCCAACTATCCTGTCGCGGTGCCAGATTTTCGATTTTAACCGGATTCAGATTTCTGACATCTCACGTCAGCTGAAGAAAATCGCGGACCGCGAAAAAATCAAGGCCGAAGAAGCTGCCCTGCACCTGATCGCACAAAAAGCGGATGGTGCTTTGCGCGACGCCCTTTCCATTTTCGACCTGATGGTCACCTTCTCCTCCGGCAAAGGAGTCACCTTCAAGAATGTGATCGACAACCTGCACATCCTTGACTATGAGTATTACTTCAAGATAGTTGATGGATTACTCGCCCAAAATCCAACCACACCCCTGCTGCTATTCGATGAAATCTTGCGCAAAGGGTTTGATGGGCAGAATTTTATCGTTGGCCTGAGCGAGCACCTGCGAAACCTCATGGTGGCCCAGGATGTCCGCACCATTCAACTGATGGAGGTGCCAGACACCATCCGTAAGAAATACGAAGAACAGTCCAAGGCGGCACCCTACTCGCTCCTCCTCTCCTGGTTGAGTATCGCCAACCAGGCCGACATCAATTATAAGATGAGCAAGAATCAGCGCCTGACTGTAGAGTTGGCGCTGATGAAAATGGCCCATCTGAAATCCGTATTTCAGGGAGCACCCGTCGCAGAACCCGCCGAACCGGCGGCATTAAAAAAAAAATTGAATTAACGAACGAGGAGAAGCCGGCCGCACCGGTTTCACCATCCGAACGCAGAGCCTTTTAAAAGGGAACGCACCACAAACGAAAGAAGTGGAAGTGACCGCTGCGGTTCTCAATAAACCAGTAAAAAAAGAGGACTTGATCACCATTTGGAACGCTTACGCGGAAAGCAGGAAAGACCAGGTTGCAGAATATCAGTTTCTAAAGCGGGATATCGACTTTCAGTATCCAAATATTCAGATCAGCATCTCCAATCCCGTGGAGGAACATTTGCTGGACAATTTCCGACGTGATTTTACCCAGTATCTGCGCGATCAACTGCAGAACAGTAACCTGACTATCGTCACGGTGATGCAGGATGTATCCGGGCAAAAAGTGATTTACACCGCCAAGGATAAATTCGACCATCTCGCCGCCAAAAATCCCCATATCATCACCCTCAAAGAGCGGCTTGGGCTGGACTGGGATTTCTAAGCCAATCCAACACGAAACCGTATATTTGGGGTCATTTTTCACGCATGACCATTTCGTATAACTGGCTTAAACAATACATCGACCTGCCAGAGTCACCAGAAGAAATTGCCAGGGTTCTTACCTCCACCGGACTGGAAGTAGAAAGTGTTCACCCACTGGAAACCGTGAAGGGCGGACTGAAAGGCCTGGTGATCGGGCAGGTGTTGACCTGTGCCAAACATCCCAACGCAGATAAGTTATCCGTGACCACCGTGGATGTGGGTGGCCCAACGCCCCTCGCTATTGTTTGTGGTGCGCCCAACGTTGCCGCCGGACAAAAGGTGGTGGTGGCAGTACCAGGTACCACCGTGCACCCTACCGAAGGGGAACCGTTTGCCATCAAAGCCACCAAGATCCGGGGTGAGAAAAGCGAAGGCATGATCTGTGCCGAAGATGAAGTAGGTCTGGGAAAGAGCCACGCCGGCATTATGGTGCTGGACACCCAGGTACCCAATGGCACGCTGGCATCAGACTTCTTCAAGGTTGAAACAGACTATATCCTGGAAATCGGGTTAACACCCAACCGGGCGGACGCTGCTTCACACATCGGCGTTGCGCGCGATATCCGTGCCGCCAAAGGCAGAGCCATCCAATGGCCTTCGGTTGAGGCATTCAAACCCGACAATCAATCTCTCCCGATTAGAGTAACCGTAGAAAATACAGATGCGTGTCCCCGTTATTCGGGTGTAACCCTTACGGGAATTACGATCAAAGAATCTCCGGCCTGGTTAAAGCAACGACTGATTTCCATTGGCCTATCGCCCATTAACAACGTGGTGGACATTACCAATTTTGTGTGTCATGAGACGGGCCAACCGATGCACGCCTTTGATGCCGCTGCCATTATGGGTGGACAAGTGGTCGTGAAGACCCTGGCCGAGGGGACAAAATTCATTACCCTGGACAACAAAGAGCGATCGCTGGCATCCAAAGACCTGATGATCTGCAACAGCGAACAAGGCATGTGCATCGCGGGTGTTTTTGGTGGTGCCAGGAGCGGTATCAGTGCCACTACCACCAGCCTGTTTCTGGAGAGTGCCACCTTCTCACCAGAATATGTTAGAAGAACCAGCAACTACCACCAACTAAAGACCGATGCCTCGTTCCGTTTTTCGCGCGGGACGGACCCTTTGCTTACCGTGTACGCCCTAAAGCGGGCTGCCCTGCTCATCAAGGAGTTGGCTGGCGGATCTATTTCATCGGATATCGTTGATATATACCCGAAGCCCGTGGAGCGGCGGACCATTGCCATCAAGCACAAGAACGTAGAGCGGTTGATTGGCAAAAAGTTGCCACAAGAGGAGATTTATCGGATTCTGGGCCTGCTGGACATTGAAGTCAGCGATAAGACCGACACCGGATGTAAGGTTTCGGTTCCACCCTACAGGGTAGATGTGTTGCAGGAAGCTGATGTGGTGGAGGAAATCCTGCGCATCTATGGTTTCAATAACATTGAGCTGAAAGAAGAGGCCGGCACAGATTTCCTGGCCCATTTTCCCGTCAAGGACCTCAACAAGTTCAAGAAGAACATTGGGGGATTGCTGGTGGCCAACGGCTATTTCGAGATACTGACCAATTCACTTACCAACGCCTCCTATCAGCAGAAGCATAAATTGACATTTGGCGGTGAGCCGGTGGAGGTGCTGAACAAATTGAGCGAGGAGTTGGGCATTTTGAGGCAGACCATGCTGTTTACAGGGCTGGAAGTTTGTGCATATAATTTCAACCGGAAGCAGAAGGACATGAAGTTCTTCGAATTTGGTAAGGTCTACAGCAAAGCCGGTGCGGGCTACCACGAAGAGGAGCGGCTTGCCTTGTACATTGGCGGAAATCAGGTATCAGAAACCTGGCAGGAACAGCCCCGGCCGGTAAGTTATCATGACATAGCCCAGGCTGTGGCCCAGGTGCTGGAGCGTTGTGCGATTTCCGGCGACGAGCATGAGCCTTTGAATGACCCCCTGTTTGACTATGGGTTGCGTTTGCTTCGCGGTGGTCAGGAAGTTGGGCGGGTTGGCAAAGTGAAGGCAGCCCTGACCCGTGAATTTGGACTGAAGACGGACATTTTCTATGCCGACCTGAGCACTGATTTGCTTTTCCAAACAGCAAACCCTAAGTTCGGAGTGTTGGAAGTTTCCCGGTTCCCGGAGGTCAAACGAGACCTCTCGCTGATCCTCGACAAGAAGGTGCGTTTCGATGAGATTCGTGCATTGGTCAGGGATTCAGACCGCAAGTTGATTCGCAATGTCACTGCCTTTGATGTATATGAAGGAGATAAGATTCCGGAGGGAAAAAAGGCATATGCATTGGGCTTCACCCTGCAGGATGAAACAAAAACTTTGACGGACGAGGAGATTGATAAAACAATGAATAAATTGATGTCAGCGTTTGAGCAAAAGCTTGGCGCCGTCATCAGGAAATAGAGAAACCAATCGATAAGCACCCCAATCACGATCCGCATGGAAGCAGAAGTTTTGAAAGCCAATCTCAACGGCCTGGAGCGAAAGTTGATTGTGCTCCTGAACGAGCACAAAAACCTAAAACAGGAAGTAAATGGCCTGAAAACCGAAAATTCGGAGCTCCGGCAGCTGATTAAGCAGCGGGACGAGCAGCTGGGGGGTTTTAAAAATCAGATTAAAATCACTAAGATTGTGGATAATATTCACCCGGAAGACGGAAGTGTTTCGGAGTTGAGGAAGACAGTGGATGATTACATCCGTGAGATAGACAAATGCATCGCTCATTTAAGTCGTTAATCGTAGATGGACGAACTTTCAATAAAGATCAAGATCGCTGACCGCGAATACCCCATGAAGGTAAAGCGCCACGAGGAAGAACGCGTGCGTGCGGCGGGCAAACTGATCAATGAGAAGCTAAAATCCTATCGCGAGCAATTCGGCCTTGATGATAAACAGGACCTGTTGGCTATGACGGCCTTCGACTGCCTGATCCAGAAAATGGAAGCAGAAGAAGATACCAGTGCCGTTGACAAAACTGTGGTGGAGAAAATCACCCACCTCAACCAACTTGTCTCGCAGGCTATTGTCTGAATTCCCCTTCTCCTGAAGTACCTCTGTTAGCGGCCCTTGCCCTTCCGGCAATCCCTAAACGCTAACCTATTCAAGGTATGGAAATGTTACCCCTTATTGGCGCCTCGGCAGTCATCACCATTGGCCTGAGCATAATCATCGGCACCCTGCTATACAAGCGCAAATTGCGCCGGAATAAACAGGTAAACGAGGACCGCGCCCAACTGATCATCAAAGAAGCTGAACTACAGGCTGAGAACATCAAGAAAGACCGCATCCTCGAAGCCAAGGAAAAGTTCCTGAAGATGAAACAGGAATTTGAAGAAGAAGCCAACCGCAAGAAAAACCAGATCATCGCCAACGAGCAGAAGATCAAGCAGCGCGAGGCACAACTCTCGAAGGAACTCGAGCAAACCAAACGCAAAGAGGCTGACCTCGATGAAGAACGGCAGAGCCTGGCCCAACAACACGAATTGGTACGCAAGCGCAAAGAAGAACTGGACCGTTTCAACCAGCAAAAGGTGCAGGTGCTTGAAAGCATCTCCAAACTCACCGCCGACGAAGCCCGCGATCAGCTGGTGCAATCGATGAAAGAAGAAGCCCAGGCCAAAGCCAACTCCTATATCAAAGATATCATGGAGCAGGCGAAGCTTACCGCCACCAAAGATGCCAAGAAACTGGTCATAGAAACCGTGCAGCGGACCGCTACCGAACACGCTGTGGAAAACTCGGTGTCAATCTTCAACATCGAAAGCGATGATATCAAAGGCAAAATCATCGGTCGGGAAGGCCGCAACATCCGTGCCCTTGAGGCCGCCACGGGCGTAGAGTTTATTGTAGACGATACCCCGGAAGCCATCATCATTTCCGGATTCGATCCCGTGCGTCGTGAAATCGCCCGTCTCTCGTTGCACCGCCTGGTGCAGGATGGTCGTATACACCCCGCACGCATAGAAGAAATTGTGGCCAAGACCACCAAGAATATTGACGACGAGATCGTGGAAATCGGTGAACGCACCGTGATGGATCTGGGTATTCACGGCCTGGCACCTGAACTGATCAAGATGATCGGTCGGATGCGCTTCCGCTCCTCGTATGGACAAAACCTGCTCCAACACTCACGCGAGGTTGCTAATCTGTGCGCCATCATGGCCACTGAACTCGGACTCAATGTAAAGCAAGCCAAGCGCGCCGGATTGCTTCACGATATCGGCAAGGTATGGCCGGAAGAACTGGAGAAGCCGCACGCCATCGTTGGGATGGAACTGGCCCAGAAATACAAAGAACACCCGGTAGTATGTAACGCCATCGGTGCTCACCACGATGAAATTGAAATGACCAGCCTGATCTCTCCCATCGTGCAGGCCTGTGATGCCATCAGCGGCGCGCGTCCGGGTGCACGACGTGAAGTGATTGAACAATACACACGGCGGTTAAAGGAATTGGAACAAGTAGGCCTCAGCTTTGATGGAGTTGATAAGTGCTTCGCCATCCAGGCCGGCCGTGAACTGCGCGTGATTGTGGATGCTGAAAAAGCCACTGACGAACGCGCCGGACAACTGAGCTTTGAGATATCCCAAAAGATAGAACGCGACATGCAGTACCCCGGCCAGATCAAGGTCACGGTGATCCGGGAAATGCGGTCCGTCGCTTACGCGAAATAAGTCATCCAGAATCATGACGAAAGGCTCCTCGCAAGGGAGCCTTTTTGTTTACATTCGGAGCAATTCATCATGACTCAAAATCCATTCCCGGTTCCGGGTCTCACTACCAAAGAAATTCGTGCCAGCCGTGAAAAACATGGCAGCAACACCCTGAAAGAAGACACGTCCTCGGGTTGGAAGAAAGCGCTATTGTCAACCATTACGGAGCCCATGTTTCTCCTGTTGGTGTTTGCTGCCACGTTGTATTTCGTATTGGGCGAACTCCCTGAGGGAGTATTCATGCTCGCCGCCATTGTTTTGGTCTCTGCCATTTCATTCTATCAGGACTCCAGAAGCAGGCATGCCCTGGAAGCCCTACGCAGTTATACTACCCCATTGGCAACCGTTGTGCGCAACAGCACGGTGGTGCAGGTGCCTTCCTCAGAAATTGTAGTGGGCGACTTTGCCGTAGCCGCTGAGGGGACCAACATTGTAGCCGACGGTGAGATTGTTCAAGCCAATGATTTCACAGTCAATGAATCAATCCTTACCGGTGAGGCATTTCCCGTGATGAAAACCGCTGATACCGCTGCCGACCATTTGGTTTATCAGGGTACAACGGTGGTGTCCGGGCTGGCCTTGATTAAAATCACATCAGTGGGCGGGGAAACGAGGTTAGGAAAAATTGGCACTTCCATACAAGAAATTGCCGACGAGCCCACTCCTCTCCAACAACAAATCAATCGCTTTGTCAAAATCATGGCTATTGCGGGAGGAATTGTATTCGTGATTATATGGTTCACCAATTACCTGAATTCCGGATTGTGGGTGGACAGTCTCCTGAAGGCATTGACCCTTGCGATGTCCATATTGCCGGAGGAAATCCCTGTCGCGTTCAGCACGTTCATGGCGCTGGGTGCCTGGCGGCTTATGAAAGAAGGGATCATCGTGAAGCAAACACGTACCGTTGAGACCTTGGGCTCAGCAACAGTGATCTGTACCGACAAAACGGGCACCATTACCGAAAACAGAATGGAGATGGCATGGGCCTATGTTCATGAGGGACAAGAGGTGATTGACCAGGGTGTGTGGAGCACGCTGCCAGCCCAGCACCTGCTGCGCACCGCCATGTGGGCGAGTGAACCAGTTCCCTTTGACCCTATGGAGAAAGTGCTTCACGAATCGTATGGGAAACTGCCCGACGACCAACGGGCAAACTATCAGTTAATTCATGAGTATCCGCTTGGCGGCAAACCTCCACGGATGACCCACGTGTTTGTCAACGCCGCCGGCAACCGAATTGTTGCATGCAAGGGTGCGCCGGAAGGAATCATTCGCAATTCCGGATTGACCGGCGACCAACAAAAGACTGTGTTGGGCAAGGTACAAGAAGCCGCTACCAAGGGACTGCGCGTTCTGGCTGTAGCCGAATCCGAGTGGGCTGGTGGTGAGTTCCCTAAAGATCAACATGAGTTGCCCCTGAAATTCCTGGGGCTTGTGGGGTTCTATGATCCTCCCAAAGAAAACATCCGTGAAGTGTTCGATCAGTTTAATGAAGCCGGCATCCAACTCAAGATCATTACCGGCGATAATGCATTTACTACGGAAGCCATAGCACGCCAGGCCGGATTCAGGCACGCTGACCAGTTGAGTGATGGCGGCGACCTGATGAAGTTGGACGACAGCGAATTTGACAAACAGTGCCTTCGGACGTTTTTGTTTACCCGCATGTATCCGGAAGCCAAACTACGGGTCATTCAATCCCTGAAAAAACAGAACCATATTGTAGCGATGACTGGCGACGGAGTGAACGATGGACCCGCATTGAAAGCGGCGCACATCGGTATCGCCATGGGCAAGCGGGGAACTGAAATTGCCAAGCAGGCCGCTTCGTTGATCATCACCGATGATAACCTCGGTAAAATGATCGCTGCCATCGCCATGGGCAGGAAGATTTACGCCAATCTGAAGAAAGCGATCCAGTACATTATCTCGATCCATATTCCCATTGTCCTCACGGTATCCATCCCCTTGCTGCTGGGCTGGGTTTTTCCCAACATTTTCTCACCGGTACACGTGATCTTCCTCGAATTGATCATGGGGCCCACCTGCTCCATCATCTACGAAAACGAGCCGTTGGAAAAAAATAGCATGCGGCAGCCACCGCGTCAGCTTACACAGACTTTTCTCAATTGGCGCGAACTGTCCCTTAGTCTGATTCAGGGTTTGGCGATAACCGCAGGAACTTTGGGGTGCTACCATTGGGCCATTTATCAGGGCTATGCTGAACCGCTGACCAGATCAATGGTTTTCATCACGCTGGTATCCGCCAACATCATGCTCACCCTGGTCAACCGATCATTTTACTATTCGCTGATTGCCTCCTTCCGGGCTCGCAATCCCCTGTTGGCATGGATGATTATCATCACCCTTGGGTTGCTGATCGCTGTGCTTTACATTCCGCTTTTCGCTCGTTTCTTTACTATGATGTCACCAGAACCGATGCAGGCACTAACTGCTGCTTTACTGGGTATCTTATCTGTCCTGTGGTTTGAATTGTACAAATGGGTGAAGCGGGTACGGCATCCAATTGCATGACTTAAATTCCGGCAACGGTTGATCTCTCCTTTTTTTCGACAAACCTACACCCTTCATCAGGGCGCCATTTTTGTTTCCTATCTTTCGAAAAAATTATCCCGCCTGTGTCGCCGTCGCGCCTTGCCGTAAAAATTATCTTCTTCCTGAACGGTTTCGTTCACGCGAATTACTTTTCGCGACTGCCCCGCATTCAGGATCAATTTGCTATCAACGACGGTATACTCGGATTGGTCTTGCTGTCCTCTTCGATTGGGGCATTGTTCGCCATGCCGTTTACCGGATGGTTGATCATCCGCAATGGAAGCCGGCGCATCACCATCTTCTCCGCCTTTGCTTACTGTGCCCTGATCGTTTTCATTCCCAAAATGCCTGCTCTGGCAGGTCTGGTGATCTTGTTTTTCCTTTTGGGAATTACCTCCGGTATGCTTGATGTGGCCATGAACTCCCAAGCCGTCATGGTCGAAAAACAATTGGGTAAACCCATCATGACATCGTTTCATGCATTGTTCAGCATCGGTATGATGATGGGTGCCTTCAGTGGTTCGCTATTTGCCAAGCTGGATACCGGGTTATTTATTCATTTCGGTGCCATCTCCCTAATCAGTGTCATAGTAGTACTCATTGCACGTTACTATCTCATTCACGATAAACCTGCATCCAAGGCACAAGAGGGTCCTGCCTTCCGTTTGCCCAATGCCGCTATGGTCAGCATCGGCATCATCGCATTCTGCAGTATGCTCGGTGAAGGCGCCATGGCCGATTGGAGTACGAACTACATGGAAAATATTGCACATGCCGATCGCGCCATCGCCCCCCTGGGGTTGTCGGCATTTGCGATGGCCATGACCATTGGAAGACTCTTTGGCGACGGTGCGCGGGTTAGGTACGGTGACAAGGCATTAATGGTGGTGTGTGGACTGGTGGCTTCCGTGGGCCTGACCCTGGCCATTTTGTTTACAAATCCATTCGCTGTTATTGGTGGGTTGTTTGTCGTGGGCATTGGCCTTTCAGCCATCGTTCCCATTGCCTATAGCATTGCCGGCCATACGCGAAACCTTCCGCCCGGTGTTGGACTGGCCATGGTCACTACCGTAGGCTATTCGGGTTTCTTGTTTGGCCCGCCGATCATTGGCCTTCTAGCTGACATGTTTACACTGCGCTATGCGCTGTTGCTCGCAGTAATTTTGTTTGTGGTGATGACGGTATTGAGCCTGCGGTATAATTCAGAAAAAGTATGATCATACAACGGGAAGAACACGGATCGAAAGGTGCCTTCTTCATTCAGGTGCAAGGTGAACGGCAGGCCGAGATGACGTATACCATGGCCGGGCCACAGCGCATGATTATTGATCACACAGAAGTGTCTGATGCCTTACGGGGAAAAAGTGCCGGCAAACAATTGGTGACCACGGCCGTTGAGTATGCACGCGCTAACCAACTTAAGATTATTCCATTGTGTCCATTTGCCAAAGCGGTGTTTGACAAAACTCCGTCCTTTCAGGACGTACTGAACTAATAATGCCCATCCTTACTACTACTGATTACCGGCCTCCGTTTTACTTGTTCAATGGTCACCTTGAAACCATTGTACCCAGTGCGTTTCGCAAGATTACAGATGTCACCTACCAGCGTGAGCGGTTGGAGCTGGCAGATGGTGATTTTTTGGACCTGGACTGGCTGAAGCAGGATGCGCCTAAGCTGATGATCGTATCACACGGGCTGGAGGGGAGCAGTGATCGACACTACAGCAAAGGGATGGCGCGGTATTTTTATCGTCGTGGTTGGGACGCGCTGGCCTGGAATTGCCGTAGTTGCAGCGGCGAAATGAACCGCCTGCCCCGCTTCTACCATCATGGCGCGACAGAAGACATCCGGGCCGTTGTCGACCACGCAAGATCCACTGGCAACTACGATACCATCGTTTTGGTGGGAATAAGTATGGGAGGTAGTATGACGTTGAAGTACCTGGGTGAGCATGCCGGGAATTTACCAGCCGAGGTGAAGAGTGGAGTCGCATTCTCTGTTCCTTGCCATTTGGGCTCCAGTGCTCGTGAGTTGGACAAACCTGAAAAGCGGTTTTACCTGAATCGGTTCCTGAAAAAACTAGGAGCAAAAATCAAACTCAAATCAGAACGTTTTCCGGACCTGATCTCGTACCGGGGATTTGATCAGATCAAATCATTCGAAGCCTTTGACAACCGGTATACTGCGCCGCTACATGGATTCCGGGATGCGCAAGACTTCTATGAACGGGCAGCCTCATTGCCACATATTTCAAATATCCGTGTTCCCGTATTGATAGCGAATGCTGTGAACGATCCGTTCCTGCCACCCCCCTGCTACCCTTTTGACATCGCCCGACAAAGCGACTTTGTATACCTGGAAACTCCGGACCGGGGCGGACATACCGGATTCACCTTGGCAGGCAGTGATGACAGTTGGATGGAACAGCGAGCCTTCACATTTTTTGAAAACCCGTTGGTGCGTTAGTGCCTGACCCTATTTCCTTTTTTGCTTAAACATCCAGGCAAGATAGTCTGGTTCAGCGAAGACGTTGGTCCAGCTATCATGCCCGACACCCGGATATTCTGTATACTTCACAGAAGCTCCAATAGCTGTCAATTTTCCTACCATGATCCGGGAACTGCGCACCGGCACAACCGGGTCGGCATCGCCGTGGAAGACCCAATATGGGATCGATTTTATCCGGTTGTCATATCCCTGGTCGTTGCCACCGCCACAGATAGGTAATGCAGCAGCAAACAGAGATGGGAAGCGATACGCAGCTTCGAATGTCCCCATACCACCCATAGATAAACCCGTAATGTAAACCCGATGCGTGTCGACACCTTCATCCTGAATAAGTTTGTTCACCAACGCTATGGCCGCAGCCATGGCAGGTTTGGGTGCGCCTGCGTAATCATATGACCATTCCCGCGGGGTTTTGTCTTCCACCTTCAGGTTTGCCCAAAAGTCTTCGGCAGGGCATTGTGGAAACACAACGATGGCCGGATACTTTTTGCGGTTCTCTTCCTTGAGAAACAAGGCAGCGCCATGCTTCAGTTGGGATTCATTGTCATTTCCTCTTTCACCCGCCCCGTGCAGAAATACAACCAACGGGTATTTCTTCGTCGGCTTATAGTTGTCCGGGTAGAGAATGCGATATGATATTGATCCCTGGGGCGACTCAAAAGTCTTTTTTTGATACCGGGAAAAGTCCTGGGCAATAACCAGTTGGGTGCTCAACAACAACAACAGCACCATAAATAGTAATCTCATCGGGTTGAGGGTTTAAGTAATGAAACTAAGCCAGCATCATGGCTACCCGCTTCATGGTCTCATCGTGGCCTTGTCCATTTTTGATATTGGCCCTGACAGTTGACAGAATCTCATTGATATTGTTGCGGGGATAGCCAAACTTAACAGCAAAGAGAGAGCATAATTTTTGTTCTTCCGGGTGAACATCATTGTCGATGCTCATCATATGAACCAGGTCATACAATTGGTGGAACTTTTCCTTGGGATCAGTAGGTAATTCAAACTGAATGCCGGCGTGATTTTGCCGTATATCCTTCAACTGGCTTTCTGAAATGCCATTTCTTTTGGCTATGGTCTTGAGCAGGTCATATTCCATATCCTGAAAATTGCCATCCGCTGCGGCCATTTCAATCAGGTTTTTCATGTGGCTGCGGGCTGTTCCTTTTCCCTGTTGGAACATGCTAAGGATATCTGAAAATTTCATGGGGTTGGTGGTTAGGGTGTTGGTTCCCCAATTTATGTCGGGGCTGCATCTTTCAGAAGCGGCCTCTCGATTAAATTTTCAGTTGACACCCCCGCTTACTTTTGCGCATACCGTAGTCCGAATCCGAACGGGTACAATGGGTTTTTGGAATCGTAGGGCATATCCTCCTTCTGGTTGCGGACTGCGTCCATAGACGAAGGCAGTTCAAAAGGGAGTTTTCCTTCGGGCCTGGCTTTTCCAAACACCACGTCGAGCAGGGCAGCATCACTGGCTCCAAAATTCACCAACAAACCTGTCGCATGCCGGCTGATTTCGGGAATAACGGCCGGTCGGTCGATGTACAAATCCACAATGGTGGGTACCGTTTTCAGCAACTGAATAATGCTGTCCTTCCTGGATCCTTTGAAGTCCAGATCGCCATGGTGGAACCCGCGTGCCAGGGGGTTGTTGGTCTCAACCGGTACCCAGGGTGTCTGCAGTCGAATTAAGGCTATATCTGCCTGCTCGGGCTTTTCCACCACCGTCCCATACTTTGCAGCAATTTCGGGGTTGAGGTTGCGTACGTAAATTTTGAGCTTGCCCGCTTCGAGGGGCAGTATGTTCTTATCGTTCTTGAGCAAGGTATAAGCGCGCCGCTGTGTGGCTTCACCCAGGGCTTTCCACTCAGGCTTGCCTACAGTAGCCAGGGCACGCTCTACGTTCACATAGGGATTATCAAACTGACCCAGCGTAAATTTAAGTCGCAGGAGGCGTCGCACCGACTCATCCAGTCGTTGCTCTGATACCTTACCGGCTTTGACCAATTGAAGAACGAGGTCAGTTCTGCTCTCTCCGCCGAACTGATCGCAACCGGCTTCAATCACTTTTAACACACGGTCTGCTTCACTCAGTTTTTCAACTCCCCAGGCACGGGCCGGCCAGACAGCAACGCCCATGTTCACATCCGTAATCAGTCCCCAATCGGTACAAACAATGCCATCGTATTTGTATTTCTCGCGCAATAATCTGGTAACGATATCCTTGTTGAAACCGAAACCCACATTCTCACTGGTTTGATCGGTCGGGATTCCATAGTACGGCATGATAGCAGCCGTGTGTGCTTCAAAAGCCGCCTCAAATGGAATCAGGTGATAGTTGAAATTATTACCCGGATATACCTGGCCTTTATGAAATTCAAAGTGGGAATCCAGTCCTTCCTTTTGAGGTCCGCCCCCGGAGAAGTGCTTGGTCATACAGGCCACACTGGTTGAGTCCAACTCATCACCCTGGAAGCCCAGGATATAAGCTTTCACCATCCGAGCACTTAGTTTGGCATCCTCACCGAACGTTCCGTTGGCCCTGGGCCACCGGGGTTCTGTGGCGAGATCGGCCATGGGATGCAGCGCAAGCCGCAGTCCAACTGCCGTATATTCCTGACGGGCAATATCGCCGAACTGCCGGGTAAGGTTTTCGTCATCGATGGCTGCAAACCCCAATTGTTCCGGCCACTGGCTGAATTCCTGAGCAGCCATGGCAAAAATATTGTTGCTGAAGTAATTCCGGGGATCAGAGGCAATGGTCACCGGAATTCCCAGCCGACTGGCCTCCGCCACCTTCTGTACATTGTTGTACCAGGTGGCCAATGGTTTCGTGGATGGCGCCACCCAGATATTCATAAATGAAATATTCTTTTCCGTGATGAGTTTGTTGGCCTGCGGCATACGGGCAAACACTCCCTGACCGGGTGTGTCATCCAGGGATCCGTCATCATTCACCCGGGTCCCGGCGATAAACATCATACCGGCCTTTTCCTCCACCGTCATTTGAGAAAGCAGATCGGTGATACGTGCTTCGACGGGCTGATGCCGATCTTCATAGATGTCCATCTTCCCGTTCTTGTTGAGGTCCCGATACACTATCTTGGGGCTTTGCTTGCAGGCGGATGATAGCATCATGGAAGCAACGAAAAACAGGAAATGGGTTTTCATATCATTGTGTAATCAGTACACAACGATACTAATTTTATTGCAACATGCGCAAGCCACTTTTATCTCATGATGAACTTGTTACCCGCGGTGCGGAATATTTTCTCCGGCACCTGTCGCTCGATTGTGTCATATTTGGGTACCATGACCGCCAATTGAAGGTTTTGCTGTTAAAATGGAAAGATTCCGGCCGATGGAGTCTGCCTGGCGGTTTTATACAAAAGGAAGAATCTTTGGAGGATGCGGCACAGCGGGTGGTGGCTGGTCGCACGGGGCTAGCTCCCAAATACCTGCATCAGTTCCACGCCTTCGGTGATCCCAACCGGGGCAAGCGTAATCACGGTTTTGAGTATGAAAAAAATAACAAAGAGTCCTGGCTTGAAGACCGTTTTGTCACAATCGGCTATTGGTCGGTAGTAGAATTTTCGAAGGTCATACCTACGCCAGACGTACTCACCAGCGAATGCTTGTGGTGGAACCTGGATCAAATACCCGAGCTCATTCTCGACCACCGGACCATACTGGATAAAGCCCTGGTTTCATTGCGTCAATACCTGAATGACTTTCCCCTGGGACAGGACTTACTGCCCCAACAATTCACCATGCCTGAGTTGCAGCGGCTATACGAAACCATTCTGGGCAAAAGCCTGGACCGTCGTAATTTTCAAAAGAAACTACTGGGACTTAATGTCCTCACCCGACTGGCCAAAAGAAAAACAGGTGGGGCGCACAAGGCACCCTACCTGTATAAATTTCATTCGGCCCGTTATGCCCGGGCGCAGAAGACCGGCTGGAAGTTCGGCTCCATCTAGTTCTTCGGTTTCCATCCCGGACCGCGGACGATGCGTCCCGGATGAGCACCCGTGTGTTCGCCATCTTTCAATACGGCTGTCCCGTTCACAAACACATGTTGCATACCGGTACTGTACTGGTGAGGGTTTTCAAATGTAGCATGGTCAGCAATGGTGGCCGGATCAAATATCACCACATCGGCAAAGTATCCGGGTTGCAGCATGCCCCGGTTGCGGATGCTCAAATGTGAAGCTGGCAAAGATGTTAATCGCCTGACGGCTTCTTCCAGCGGAATAATTTTCTCTTCCCGCACATACTTACCCAGCAGGCGGGCGAAGTTTCCATACGCGCGTGGATGGTCTTTGTACTTCAGGAAGATACCTTCAGCAGCTGGTGCACCAGCATCTGAACCGAAGCTGACAAAGGGAAGTGCAATCTGTCGCTTGATATTATCTTCACTCATCAAAAAATACGCAGCCTCTACACGGGTACTATCGGTAATCACAAGATCCATCGCCGTCTCCTCAGGAGACTTGCCATAGATTTTAGCAACCTCCCCGATGGTCTTGCCCACAAAACGCTTTAGCGAATCATTGGTAAATCCCAACAGCAACACTCCGTCGGGTCCTGCATTCAACATCAGATTCTCCCATTTGTCGGTGGTTGATCGCATCTCAGCGAGTACTTTTTTGCGGATGGCTGGATTCTTTAAGCGTTTGATCCATTCTTTGATTCCACCTTCCTGTACCCAGGGAGGCATGGCACCATCCAGTCCCGTGGCGCCAGCGGTATAGTTGTACATGTTGGCACTGATCTTCAGGCCGTCCTGGTTTGCTTTATTAATCCTGGCAATGACTGAATCCAGTTTATTCCAATTCTGCTTTCCCCCCATCTTCAGGTGATATATTTCAACCGGCAGATTTGCCTCGCGTGCAATGCGGATGGATTCATCCACGGCCTTGAGAATAGCATTTCCTTCACTCCGCATATGGGCGGTGTAGATACCACCATATTGCGACACCACTTTGCTCAGTTCGATCAACTCTTCGGTAGACGCATAATTGGCTGGTGCATAGATCAACGCCGTGGTGATGCCTACTGCCCCTTCTTCCATAGCCACCCGTACCAATTCCTTCATCCGGGCCAACTCTTCAGCACTTGGTGGACGATTGGCATAACCCAACTCATGCACACGAACCGTGGCAGCGCCTACAAAAGACGCAATGTTGGGAGAAGTGCCTTTGCGGTTCAAAGACTCCATAAACTCACCCAGAGTCGTCCAATCAATATCATACTTCACATCAGGAACGCGTTTCATATAGGCACGCATCTCTTCCTTGATAGCATCATTGATGGGGCCCTGGGAAATTTCCCCAAAGACCTCCAGGGTAATGCCCTGGCGAATATCGCTTTGTCCGTTGCCATCGAGCCGCAGGGTTTCGTACGCATGGCTCAGCATGTTGATAAAGCCCGGCGCGACGGCCATGCCTTTGGCGTTGACTTCAGACTTACCAACTGCAGCAGACAGATCACCGACAGCGGCCACGGTATCGCCTTGAATAGCTACATCAGCCACAACACCGGGCTTGCCACTGCCATCGTAAACGGTACCGCCGCGAATGACCACATCATATTCCTTTTTCTGGCACGATGCCAGGACGAGTACCAGCAAGAGCACGATTAGTTTTTTCATATTTCAGAGTTTGGTATAAGGTTTCAGAACTATTTGGAGATATGTCGCAGGGGTCTGCCCGGATACTTGCCCGTTGACTTACCCTCCTGCCAGACCGTCGATCCATTGACCCAAACGCGGGTCACGCCGGTGGAAATGAGTTGCGGCTTTTTGGTGGTCGATCGGTCGGTGACCGTTTCAGGATCAAACAAAACCAGGTCAGCAAATTGTCCAACAGCGATACGTCCGCGTTTGGGAATATTCAATTGATCGGAGGTTTGTGCCGTCATCTTGTGAATTGCCTGCTCCAGGGTAAACAGTTTCTCTTCGCGAACGTATTGTCGCAACACCTTCGTAAATGATCCATAACCCCTCGGATGCCGTCCCACCCCTGCACCATCCGATCCGATCACGGTAAAGGGCCATGACAACCAGGCACGGATATCAGCCTCCTGCATGGAGGTGGCAATGATACTTGCCTCTCCGTTCTTTTGTTCAACCTCGGCAATAAGATCCATCAGGGTCTTTGGTGCATCTGTGTTGCGGATAGCTGCTATCTGAGCCAGCGTCTTACCGGCATAGGTAGTGTCCAAAGAATAATGATCCATCAATACTCCCTCAGGTGTTGTTATTTCGGAGAGCGCAAGTTCGGCCTCTTTCCGGTCCTTGAAATCACGACCAGGGAAGAGCACGGTCATGGACGAATGCCAGTAGGTATAAGGATATACATCCGCCGTGATCTCTACTCCGGCGCTCCGGGCGGAATCCAATCTGGCCATCAGTTCTGCCGACTTACCCCACAACGATCGCATCGCGAGCTTGCCGTGGGATATCTGGACCGGTATTTTAGCCATGCTGCCAATGCGAATAATTTCATTGATGGCTTTCCAGAAGTATCGGTCTTCACTCCGGATGTGGCTGATGTACCGGCCACCTTTGTTCGCGGCCACTATGGCCAGCGCAACAACTTCATCAGGCTGAGAATAAATACCCGGGTCGTATTCCAAACCTGTGGACAGACCCAATGCGCCTGCATCCATTTCTTCGGCGAGCATGATCTTCATTTGCTCGATTTCTTCGGGCGTGCTTGTTCGGTTATACGGTCCTACGAGTGCGGAATCGCGCAGGGTGTTGTGTCCGGCATAGGATGCCACATTCACCGCTACTGGTTGCTGCTCCATGTCAGCAAAGTATTTTCTCAACGGCACGTGTGAGCCACCGTCCTGCCCCACCACAATGGTGGTGATGCCCTGACTAACACAGGCCGGCATGTCGCGCATACCCTGCATACCCCAGTCGTGATGACTGTGGGCATCGATAAAGCCCGGCGCCAGTACCCGGCCCCCGGCATCAATAATTTCATCGGCGTCAGCGCGGGAGAGATCACCGATGGCAGCAATGGTGTCGCCGGCTATGGCCATGTCTTTAAGTTGTCCGGCGCTGCCCGTGCCGTCAATAATCAGGGCGCCACGAATAATGACGGCGTAGTGTGGCTTCTGGCAAGCATTGAGAATAATTATGAGCAGGAGGGGTATAAATCGTTTCATCAGGTATGGTAGTAAAAATTAAAATATGGAATTCCCGGCCGACGTCAAACCGCTTTTACCCGGCAACTTATTATGCCCCTGCTTTTTAGTACTTTTGCGCCCTACTTTTTGAAAACCGCATGATTGCTGCTAATAACGTATCCCTTCAATTTGGCAAACGGGTGCTCTTTGACGAGGTGAACCTCAAATTCGTCAACGGCAACTGCTATGGCATCATTGGTGCAAACGGTGCCGGTAAGTCTACTTTCCTGAAGATCCTCTCCGGTGACCTGGATCCCACACGTGGTAACGTTACCATTGAACCCGGCAAACGCATGGCGGTCCTTCGGCAGAACCACTATGAATTTGATGAGGTCGTAGTGCTGGATACGGTAATGAAAGGGCATGCCAGGCTATGGGATGTGATGAAGCGCAAAGATGCCATCTATGAGAAACCGGATTTCTCGGAAGCGGATGGTATTGAAGCCTCACACCTGGAGGCCGAATTCGCTGAAATGAATGGTTGGAATGCGCAGTCGGATGCCGCTGCCCTGCTCAGTGGATTGGGGATTAGTGAAGAAGACCATCATAAGCTCCTGAAAGAACTCAGTGGTAACCTGAAGGTGCGTGTCCTGCTGGCCCAGGCCATCTTTGGTAACCCTGATATCCTCATCCTGGATGAGCCTACCAACGACCTTGATCTGAAAACCATCACCTGGCTGGAAGACTTCCTCCTGGAGTTTCAGAATACAGTGATTGTTGTTTCCCACGATCGTCACTTCCTCGATACGGTATGTACGCACATCGTGGATATTGATTTTAATGCAATCAAATTATATACCGGTAACTATTCATTCTGGTATCAATCCAGTCAGCTGGCATTGGCACAGCGTTCGTCAGCTAACAAAAAAGCCGAAGACAAACGGAAAGAATTGCAGGAATTCATTGCACGCTTCAGTGCCAACGCATCCAAGTCGCGCCAGGCCACCAGTAGAAGAAAACTGTTAGAGAAAATCAACGTTGACGACATTCAGGCTTCTACCCGTCGTTACCCGGCCATTATTTATCAGCAGGCGCGCACGGCCGGTGATCAGATTCTGCACATCGAACACCTGAGCTGCTCCGGCAGTGACGGGTTGTTGTTCAGAGACCTGGAAATCTACGTCAACAAGGGCGACAAAATTGCCTTCCTCAGCAAAGACAGTCAGGCCATCACGGCGCTGTTTCAGGTGCTGATGGGCGAACGCAAACCGGACAAAGGGTCATTCCGGTTTGGGCAGACCATTACCACGGCTTACCTGCCATCGAATAACGAAGCGTTCTTCAAGTCCGATGACAACCTCGTTGATTGGCTGCGTCAGTTTGCCTCCGAAGAAAACAAAGATGAAGTATACATCCGGGGATTTCTGGGCAAAATGTTGTTCTCCGGTGAAGAGGTGTTTAAAAAGTGCAACGTCCTGTCGGGTGGTGAAAAAATGCGTTGCATGATTTCCCGCACCATGTTGCCCGGCGCCAACCTGCTGATCCTGGACGAGCCCACCAATCACCTGGACCTCGAGTCCATCACAGCATTTAACAATGCTCTGAAAGATTTTCCCGGAACGGTACTGTTCACCTCACATGACCATGAATTCATGCAGACGGTGGCAACGCGCATTGTCGAGATCAGTCCGAAAGGATTCATCGACAAACTCATGACCTATGATGAATACATTGAAAGCGAGCGCGTGGCGGAGCAGAAAGCGGAGCTTTATAAATAGAAGTTGGAAGCTGGAAGCTGGAAGCTGGAAGTTGGAAGTTGGATTGGTGAGTAGTGAGTGGTAAGAAAGATGTGAGGTTGGAAGATTGTCGGACCATGCGAATTACCTATGGCGACTATATCTGAATTTTATGCGGCAGATCGGGGTATCTGGAGAAAGTGGCTGGAGAAGAATCATGCCACAACAGGAAATGTTTGGTTAGTCATATATAAGAAAGACAGCGGTACCCCATCCGTTGTTTATGCCGAAGCCGTGGAAGAAGCGCTGTGCTTTGGGTGGGTGGACAGCAAGCCCAACAAACGCGATGACAAGAGTTTTGCCCTCTATTTTGCGGCGCGCAAACCAAAAAGTCCGTGGAGCAAGATTAATAAGGAGCGCGTTGCCCGGTTGATCAAAGAAAAGAAGATGCATCCTGCCGGAATGGCGAAGATCATTGCCGCGAAGAAGGATGGTTCATGGTCCGTGCTTGATTCCGTAGAGGCGTTGATCATGCCGGATGCACTCAAGAAGCGTTTTGCCAAAAACAAAAAAGCCCTGACCCACTTCGAAGCGTTCCCCCCTTCGGTGAAGAAAGCAATCTATCAATGGGTTCAATCAGCCAAAACAGAGGAGACACGTGAAAAGAGAATCACGGAAACGGTGACGCTGGCAGCAAAGAATGTAAGGGCGAATCAGTGGAAGGGGAAGTAGGAGGTTGGAAGTTGGAAGTTGGAAGGGTGAGTGGTGAGTGGTAAGTGGTAAGTGGTAAGTGGTAAGTGGTAAGTGGTAAGTGGTAAGTGGTAAGTGGTAAATAGTCACTTGTTGCTAGTTCAGTCAAGTGCGGGTACTTGGATTTGAATCAACTGTCTATCCAATGTTGGAATTTTAAGTTGAAGGCAAATGGAGTTGTGCGGCCCGAGAGGATTTTGCGTCCGTGAGTTACTCAGTGTTTTTTTCGTTTTACCACCATACCAGGCATTGCGCCGGTATGCGCACCGTCTTTCACCACCACCACCCCATTCACCAACACGCCGGAAACACCCGTAGCATATTGGTGAGGTTGTTCGAAGGTGGCATTGTCACGGATGTTAGCCGGATCAAAAATGGCGATGTCGGCAAAATAACCTGGCCTCAATAGTCCGCGTTTGTTCAAACGTAGGTTAGCCGCAGGCAAACCGGTCATTCGGTGAATGGCCTCTTCCAGGGTCAGCACCTTCTTTTCACGGACATAATAGTTCAGTACACGGGCAAAAGTTCCATACGCACGTGGATGGATTCCTTGCCTGGTGAATTCGGGTGTAAGCGCCGGCGCACCGGCGTCGGAACCAATGCTCACATACGGCTGCTGCAGGAAACGCGTACTATTGTCCTCGGACATCAGAAAATAAATTGCCGAAGCGGAGGGGTCTCTACTAATAATGTCCAGCACGGTTTCATCGGCATTCTTTCCATGCAGTCGCGCCACTTCATCAAGTCGCTTGCCGGCATACAACTGTTGGAGGGAGTCTTTGGAAAATCCCAACAGCATCACATCGACAGGATCAGAGTTGCGTGAAGGAATGCCGTGCTCCATATCATACAATATTTTCGTCCGGGTTTGCGGATTGCGAATCCTTCCGCGCAGTGCTTTGACGCCTCCTTCCTGCGCCCAGTTGGGAATACGCTCCTTCAGTCCGGTGGCACTGGCAGTATATGGATAGAAATTGGCGGTGATGGAGAGTCCGGCCTTGCGTGCACTGTCGATCTTCGATAGTACCGGATCAATCTTTGGCCAGTTGCGCTGCTGGTTGATTTTAATGTGATATATCTCTGCCGGAATATTTGCCTGCCGGGCAATTTGTATCGTCTCATCAATGGCCTTAAGAATGTCATCACTTTCACTACGCATGTGGGTAATGTACATGCCGCCGTGATCTGCCGCCACCTTACAGAGGGCAATAAGCTCGTCTGTATCTGCAAATGTGGCCGGGGTATAAATCAGGGATGACCCGACACCCATAGCACCTTCCTGCATGGCAGCCTTTACCAGGTCTTTCATCTGCTGAAGTTCTGTCGGAGTGGGCTTTCTGTTTTCATACCCCATCACATAGGCACGAACCGTAGTGGCTCCAACAAACGATGCTACATTCGGGCTGATCCCCTTCTTTTGCAGGTGATCAAAGTATCCGCCTAACGTCGTCCATCCCGGATCACCGGGCTTTCGCTTTCGTGGGCCCGGGCTCCATCCCTCACCAAACACTTCCAGGGTGACACCCTGGAGCATATCACTCATAGCACGACCATCCTGTAACAAAGTGCCATCGGCCCAGCTGAGCATGTTGATAAAACCTGGGGACACCGCTAGTCCCTGTGCCGGGATTTCGGTACCTGCCGTGGCCGTTGATAGATCTCCTATGAAAGCGATAGTGTCTTTGTTGATGCCTACATCAGCGAGGCGGGGTGTCATACCGGTACCGTCAAACACCGTACCGCCGCGAATGATGATGTCGAAACGTTGTTGGGCACGCGAAGGAAAGTTGATCAATAAAATCAATAAGGCCAGGCCGGTGAAGAACACCGGCATAAACACCGGACACCAGGTTCGGGTGGTGAAGAGCACCGGCCGGGACAATGCCATCATCACTTATTCCATCTCATGATCTGCACGAAGCATCAGATCAATTAATTCCTTATAGAGCTTTGCAGCGAGCATGGCAGTGATGCCGCCCACATCCCGGCCGGGATTAAACTCCACGATATCGGCTCCCACAACCGAGGCTTTCATTCGCTGGAGCATGCTGATGACTTCCCGGGATGTAAATCCGCCCGGCTCATGGTGTGCCACGCCCGGTGCGAATGCAGGGTCAATGGCATCCATGTCGAGCGATATATACACCGGGCCTTCAAATTCAAAGACCTGGGTCGGATCGTAATTCTTCATTTCAATCACTTCCACACCAAATTTCTCAGCCTGCTCGCGTTGGTGCTTGTTGAGGGTACGAATTCCCACCTGCACCAGCCGTGTCGCCAGACCTTCTTCCATCACACGGGCAAACGGACAGGCGTGGGAATAGCGCAATCCCTCAAATGAATCATATAAGTCCGAATGGGCATCGATATGCAAAATGGTAAGCTCGGCGTATCTCTTCGAAAAGGCCTTGAGAATTGGATAAGTAATGGCGTGGTCCCCTCCCAGGGATATCACCTGATTGTTATTGCTGAGCAATTTACTTACTGCGGTTTCAATCTCCTGAAGGGCTGTTTCACCTGACGACAACATCAGCGCCGGGGCGGATTTTAGAAAATCATGGTCCTTCAGATCCTGACGGCCTTCGGTAAAATAGTTGGATGAACTGGAATGAAAAGCCTTGTGGATCACCGGCGGGGCAGCAGCTGATCCCCGCATAAAAGAAGAGTACTCATCAAAAGGAATATCGAGCGTGTATATCATAATAACTATTTCTTAATTACAGGGAAGGCTGATATTCGCAATCGGGCAGTGCCCATGGGAACAAGCGTGATTTCCTCTTCGGGCTCGGAGGTTGCCACCGGACTGACCGGCAACTCCGCACAAAGCCCGTATTGATCCACTGCCCAACCCGGAATCTTTTTCCCTTGAGTTTTGATCTCAATGGGTGCCACGGTCACGGTAAACGGGTAATTATCTTGTGGCCAGGGTTTTTTAACCACCACAAACTGATTGGCCGAATTACCATTCATGCTCAATCCATAGTTCCACGGACTATCCGGCAGAATTTCATAAGAGGGCCACTTGGTGGGGTCCGCATTTTCCTGCCATTTCGAATCATACTGGGCGGTGACCTTAGAATCATACCGCACATAGTTCTCTTTGATCTTCAATGAAAATGTCAGCGGACCATAATCCACGCTGACACTGCCTTTGTTCTTATCCCAGGTTCTGGTCTTTACCTGCATGGGGAACGAGAGTGTGATTCGATCATTGTTCTTCCAGGTATTGGCAATGCGCGCATAATGACCGGCAGCAATCTTCACATTGACGACCTGACCATTGATTGCAATAACAGGATTTTCACACCACGCCGGGATGCGCAGGTACAGCGGGAAGTTCACTGCCTTTGGCATTTGTAAGGTTAATTGAATTTGCTCTTCAAACGGATAATGGGTTTGCTGATGAATGGCAACCTCCGCTCCTTCTGCCACTTTTGCCTTCACGTCACTCTCCGCGTATAATACAGCCGCCAATCCGTTATCGGGTGTGGCCATCCACAGGTTCTCGGCATAGTACACCCAACCACTTGTATGGTTATGCTGGCAACAGCGGCTACTAAATGGGTTCATCATGAGATACGGTCCCGGGTTATCGATACCCGGGTGGTGGTTCTTGCTGTCGCTGGCCACCATGTTAGGCGCAGTGAGGTAGCGCAGTGAACGTTGGTCGGGCATAAATGAAACCGGGAAAGTATTAAATGCCACATCTTCGCAATTTTCTGCCCAATAGGTGTCACCGGTAATCCGCAGCATAATTTCATCCGACGTCATTTGCTCCACCATGCCGCAGGTTTCGACCGCCTGACGCGGATCCACATAACCTTTGCGTGAATTTTCATCCGAACCAAACATGCCACCGGGCACCTGGCCAAACTGTTCGCGTATAAAACGCTGGTTGTCGTAACTGGCCTGCAGGTCGGTAGGATCACCACTTTGCTGGTAGTAAGTAGCAGGCTCACGGAAGCATTGTGCAATATTCACATTGTGCCAGTTGGGTAACCAGTTTTTCAATTTCCAGTTGGCTGTATTCCGGTGGATCTTCTGAGCCAAATCAAGGAGCCATGGTTCTTTGGTGATGTTGTACAACCAATACACACTGTAGAGATTATCTCCTCCCCGGCTATTCTCCCAATAGTCTGTGAGAAAATCATTTTCAGGAATAGTCAGTTGCCACTGAAAGTATTTCGTCATGTGGTTAATAACCCGTGCGTCATGGCTGTACTCGTAATATGACTGCAGCACAAAGAGCATGAGCATCTGTGCCCACAGGTCGCGTTTTCCGGTGGTCTTCCGGATCACGTAGGGGCCAAAGTCTCCATTGTCGCGCTGACTATTGAGGGTACCATTGATCCACACCATGGCCTCATCGATTACTTTTTTGTCCTGTAACACATATCCCATATTGGCATAGCCTTTCAGCCAGTAGGGCATTTCCTCCCAGCCCCAATCGCCGGTGCCGTCTTTATTGAGCCATGCGTTATTCTTTTTGGTGAGCCACGCACTGATTTCACCCAATTGCCCGGCAAGGCCATCGCGTTGAAGTTGAAGACTCTTCAGCAGCCAGCCACCCGGACGCACTGAACCGACCGGAAGTTTAACCAAATGCTGTGGAAGCAGTGGTGCCTGATTGGTGTGGTAATGTGTATTCAGTGATTTATTGGAAGGAACCTGAACATCCGTAATCACCGGCTGCGCCGAGGCGGCGAGGGTAATGATTAACAATAAAGAAGTAAGTGATTTCATAGCAGGTAAGATAGTAATCAAATGTACTCCAGCCCTCAGGAGTAATCAAGCACCAGCATTTCTCCGGTTACTCGGGCAATGCGAACGCCACATACGAATCACCGGAACGCGTGCCCAGCTTTCCGCCACCACATGGCACTACCACAAATTGACGACCATTCACTGCATAGACGGCCGGCGTGGCAAAGGCGGGCGCAGGCAGTAACGACTCCCACACAAGGCTCCTGTTCTTTTATGGAAGGCCCTGATCTTACTGTCCTTCGTAGCTGCAATAAATACCAACCCTCCGGCTGTAACCACCGGCCCGCCATAATTTTCAGTACCCGTGACTATTCCCCGACCAATAAAGTCGGGATGTTCTCCCAGCGGAATCTGCCAGGCCAATTCGCCGGTGTTCAGGTTAATGGCATTCAATGTTCCCCACGGCGGTTTGATCGCAGGGTATCCTTCCCGGCTGATAAATTTCCGGTAGCCATCGATGGTATATGGAAGTTGACGGAATGAATCAATGGGTGTCGGCGTTGCCACAAAACGCCGCCGTTGATCAACCTTATTATTCAGAACAAATGATGCGATCGCTGAATACTCCTCATCCGAAATTTTCAAGGCGGGCATCCTGCGTCGACCGGTAGTCACGAGATCCTTCAGGGTATTTGAATTATATCTATTTTCAATGGCTGTGAGTTTTGGAGCGTTACCCGCCCCCTCCCGGTTGGCACCATGACACGACATACAATATTGTTTGTACAACCGCTGACCTGCTTCGAGGAAATTTTCTGATTGGGTTGTCTCTGGTTTCACGTCCACCATTGCAATGGCCCACGGCATTTCATTGGCATTGACATACAGCAATGCCGACTGTGGATCAAAGGCAGCGCCACCCCATTCGGCACCACCATCCAGCCCCGGAAAAAATACCGTGCCCTGTTTGGCAGGAGGCGTAAACATGCCGCCGGTTGCATAGCTGCGGAATCTCTTCCTGACCTCCTGATACGATGAGTCCGGCAACAGATCATTGATGTCTGCTTCCGTAAACTGCTGGCGGGTGAATGGCTTGGGTAGTATTGGATGCGGTTGTGTAGGCGACAATTGCTCACCCTTCAATTCGGATACAGCTGGAACCGGTCGCTCTTCAACAGGAAACAAGGATTCACCGGTTTCCCGGTTAAGCACAAATACAAATCCAAACTTCGTGGGTTGTGCCACGGCATCCACCGGTATGCCATTGTGCATGACCGTGACGAGCGAAGGCGCGGTGGGCAGGTCTTTATCCCACACATCATGGTGTACAGTCTGAAAATGCCAAACCAATTTTCCTGATTTTGCATCAAGGGCCAGGATACAATTCGCATAGAGGTTATTGCCCTTTCGCTTGCCGCCATAGAAGTCGAATGATGCAGAACCCGTTGGCGCAAACAACAATCCGCGTTTCTCATCGAGGCTGAATCCTGCCCAGGCATTGGCACCGCCAATATACTTATAGGCGGTGGTGTCATCCCATGATTCAAAGCCGGGCTCTCCGGGTTGAGGGATCGTGTGAAATATCCATTGTTGTTTGCCTGTGCGCACATCATATGCCCGGATGTGGCCAGGTGCTGCGTCAGTGCCTTCAGATACACGCGAGCCCATAATGATCATGTCCTGATAGATAATACCGGGTGATGTTGCCGCGACATAGAGATCGCTGACCTCGCGACCCAGTCCATCGTGCAGGTCTACCTTACCGCCTTTTCCGAATTGAGGGATTGGCTTGCCGGTGGTGGCGTCCAGTGCATAAAGCGATTCGCCGGCTGCAAAGAATATGCGGCGATCATTGTTGTCCTGCCACCACGTTACACCCCGGTTGTTGTTCATGCCGGCACGTGGAATAAACGCACCCGTGCTATCCTTCTGCGGATCAAAGACCCAACGTTCGGCTCCTGTTGCCGCATCCAACGCGATGACTTTGAGTTGCGGAGAAGTGCCATACAGTATACCATCCACGATGATGGGATTGCATTGGATCTGTGAGTGGTTGATTGTGTCTGCATCGCGGCTGCTGTATGTCCAGGCTACTGCAAGCCTGTTCACGTTAGATGTGTCAATCTGCAACAGGGTACTGTACCTGCTGTTGGCTTTGGTTCCTCCTGACACGCGCCATTCATCATATGGGGAGGGCGATTTGGTGCAGGATGCCAGCATCAGCACAAATGCGACCAAAACGGTCGTTAGGCGTGAGGAATGGTTCGAATCAACCGACATAAAATCAGGATATATCCTGGGAAAGGTATGCGTGAGGGGCAACAAAAAGCCGCCGCTCACGGAATTAGTCGCCTGACGGAGGTAAATTTGAAGGACCGTGGTGACCCAAGGGTATTTTTACATCTAAACGTCACCCCCAGGTCCCTACCAAAAGAACTACTGAATTGATGAACACCTCGTCACCTGATTTTAATGAGCACGATATTCTGCACGAGCTGAAGCACTATCTGCCAGCCCAATCGCCGCTTAAGGACTTCATTCATCACAACACCCTCCATGCATTTCAGCACCTGAAATTTCATGATGCCATCAGAAGGGCGTCAGAAATTCTGGGATACCGTGTCACGCTGTCGCTGGAGGAATATCGCAAGCTATATGCCGAGGGCAGAATCAAAGAGGCCATTCTGGACCGGATCATTATCGAACAAAAAGGAAAAGCCAACCATTCAGATTGGAAGGAACGATTGATTAACGGTAAATTTCCTCCTCCGCCCCTTCCGCGCATCGGCTCCCTTCGCTCCAATTGGAAGAGATACTATCAGATAGACCTCGACTCATTGGTGCATCCGATTTTATTTCGCACCCTGTGCAGCTTCCTCGATCAGGGAATCAGTATGTGGCCGTTCCCATTGGGTGATCGCACATTTCTGGAGGCCATTACAGAAATGGAGCGAAAGAGCTACTCCAGTTTCTTTAAGCGCCCGCGCGCCCGTAAACTGCTTTTTGAAAACCCCAGCATTGAGTCCCTGCTCAATATTGTTGTTGGGGATGAATCGGTTTTCAAGCAATACCTTTTTGATCAGCAGTTTGCTCACCAGGGATGGTCCGGCATGGTATCTGTAGTGGAAAATGTACCCTTCACGCTGCTTGACCAAAAGAAGATATCCCTCAGGGAGTTGATCATTTTTGAGCTCCTTCTTGAAATTGATGCCCTTGACCTGTCGTTCGGCGGTGACTGGCCACCGCTCGGGGCGAGCATGACCAACAAGGCAGTCGAGCTCTTCGACGAGGTACAGGTCACTGATCTTCATGAAGCCATCCGTCTGTGGCAGGAGTCTTTCGAATGGACTTATTATAATGATGTGCTGGCAGCCGTTCAGAAGAAGAGCGAACTGCCGGCTATTCCCAATAAGACTTTCCAGGCCATCTTTTGCATTGACGACCGGGAATGTTCGTTGCGTCGCTATCTGGAAAAAACGGATGGTTCCTGCGAGACGTATGGTACACCCGGTTTCTTCAGTGTAGAATTTTATTTCCAGCCTGAAAACGGAAAATTCTACAGCAAGCTTTGTCCCTGGCCGGTCACTCCAAAATACCTGATCAAGGAAATTGGCGGAACGGCTAAACAGGAAAAAGATCTCACGTTTTCAAAGACCAGCCACGGGTTGTTCCGCGGTTGGCTGATCAGCCAGACCCTTGGGTTTTGGTCTGCCCTCAAATTGTTTATCAACATCTTCCGACCCTCCATGGGCCCGGCAACGGCATCGTCGTTTAAGCACATGGACAAGAATTCAAGGCTCACCATTGAAAACACGAATCCTGAGGATCGTGAAAACGGACTTCAGATCGGATTCAATGTTGAAGAGATGGCAACCCGCGCCGAAAGCCTGCTGAAGAGCATTGGCCTGGTGAAAGACTTTGCCCCCCTTGTATATCTCGTAGGTCATGGATCCAGCAGCGTAAACAATCCCCACTATGCTGCTTATGACTGCGGTGCCTGCTCCGGTCGCGCCGGTTCTGTAAACTCTCGCGCCATGTGTCACATGTTGAACCATCTCAAGGTCCGCGAGATACTGGCCAACCGCGGGGTGGACATTCCAACCACCACCCAGTTTGTGGGTGGCTTGCACGATACCACCCGGGATGAAATTGTATTCTTTGACGAACATGCATTAACTGCCGAAAATCTGCAGCAGCACCAGGTCAATGTAAAGACGTTCGAAACCGCCCTGGATTTGAATGCCAAGGAAAGGAGCCGCCGTTTTGTTTCAGTCGACACCCACCTGCCAGCGCAGGTCATTCACGAGGCTATTCGCTTGCGGTCGGTCTCGCTGTTTGAGCCAAGGCCTGAACTAAACCACGCCACCAATGCTTTGTGCATTGTTGGGCGCAGGGCATTAACCAAGCGATTGTTCCTTGATCGCCGGTCTTTCCTCAACTCCTATGATTACGCCATAGATCCGGATGGCACATTGCTGACCGGAATTGTTCGCCCGTTAGGGCCGGTATGCGGTGGCATCAACCTGGAATACTTCTTTTCCCGGGTCGATAATCAGAAACTCGGTGCAGGAACCAAATTGCCCCACAATGTGATGGGGCTCTTTGGCGTCGCTAACGGTATTGATGGCGACCTGCGTCCCGGACTGCCCAGTCAGATGATCGAGGTGCACGATCCTATCCGGCTGCTCATTATTATTGAGCACAAACCTGAAATCGTATTCAAGACTATTTCTGCTGCCCCGGAAACCTATGAATGGTTTATCAATGAGTGGGTGCACCTCGTGGCGATTGACCCCGAAACGCATGCGTTGTATGTATTCGGTGATGGCAAGTTCACGCCATATACGGTACTGGGTACCACCATTGAACATCCGGATAACATCACCCGCATTCTGGAAGACAACCAGGAAAACCTGCCCGTATACGAAATCGCATAAGAACCCATGAACGCGTTTATTAATTTCTTTGTCATCCTTCCCGTCATTGGGTTCTTCTTCAACCTGGTAATTCCTCGCAAGAATGAAGACACCATCTCCTGGGCTGCCTTCTCATTCGTAGGGCTTCACCTCCTGGTGGCCACCGGTTTCATCGGATACTGGTTGTTCAGTGGTCAACCGGTGCTCAATATCAAGGAAGTGATCATCTATCAAACCAATGACTACTCCTTCTTTATTGATTTTTATTTTGATCGGATTACCGCAACTTATCTCATTGTTGGTGCTGTCCTCACTTTCCTGGTTACCATCTACAGCCGGTATTACATGCATCGTGAAGGAGGCTACAAACGTTTCTTCAATACCATTCAGTTTTTCTACCTCGGTTACAACATTGCCATCTTTTCCGGGAACCTGGAAACACTTTTCATGGGATGGGAAATTCTCGGCATCTCTTCCTTCCTCCTGATTGCATTTTACCGCGACCGTTATCTGCCGGTAAAGAACGCGGTGAAAGTATTTTCCATTTATCGCATTGGCGACGTGGGGCTGATCCTCGCGATGTGGATGAGTCACCACTTGTGGCATGAGAACATCACCTTCCTTAAACTCAACAATGCCGAACTGGTGCACGAACACCTTCAGTCACATACCCTGATCGGTGTGTTTATTGCTTTGGCCTTGTTTATGTCGGCAGCGGCCAAGTCGGCACAGTTGCCCTTCTCTTCGTGGTTGCCCCGCGCCATGGAAGGACCAACCCCGTCCAGCGCCATTTTCTACGGTTCTTTGTCGGTACACCTGGGCGTATTCCTGATGCTCCGCACGTATCCATTTTGGGAGGAGCAAACATCGGTGCGGATATTCATCGCCGTGATGGGACTATTTACCAGCCTGGTGGCCACGGGTATTGCGCGGGTACAATCCTCGGTAAAAAGTCAGGTGGCGTATGCATCCATCGCTCAAATTGGGTTGATATTCATTGAGGTAGCCGCCGGGTTTGAACGCCTGGCCCTTGTGCACTTTGCCGGTAACGCCTTCCTGCGCACCTATCAATTGCTGGTGTCGCCGTCGGTCGTGAGCTATCTGATCCGTGAGCAATTCTACAACTTTGTACCGCGGGCCAAAACACCCGAGGATTCATTACCCAAGCGGCTTGAGTACACCCTCTACCTGCTTTGCCTGAAGGAATGGAATATTGATTCCTTGATGTACCGGTATATGTGGAATCCCATAAAACGAATTGGCAGCCGGCTCAACTTTCTTACCCTTGAACGCGCCTTCTACATTGGCATCCCGGTGTATCTCATCGGGCTGTATACTGTCTATAACCGCGAACTTGTTCCTGCGAATATCGTGATCTACCTGCCTTATCTCTTTTCTCTGATTGCACTGGCCATGGTATTGAAGGCCTTTACAGAACGCAAGCACGCCCGGTTAAGCTGGCTGTTGGTAGTGATGAACCATTTCTGGATTGCCCTGGCCATTTCATTCAATGAAGAGTTCAGCTTCAGCGAAGTTCACCTCTACCTTAGTGGCGTGGCCATCGCGGGTATTCTCGGATTTGAAAGCCTGCGCTGGTTGCGTCGCCATGAAGGGAATATTGACCTCGATCATTTTCACGGCCACTCCTACAAGCATCCCAAGTTTGCCTTCGTATTCCTGTTGGCCTGCCTGGGTGTATCCGGCTTTCCAATCACCGCAACGTTTGTCGGTGAAGACCTGATCTTCTCCCACATTCACGAGGATCAAGCCGGTCTGGCGGTGATCATTTCCCTGAGTTTTATCATCGATGGACTGGCCATCATCCGCACCTATGCGCGGGTGTTCCTCGGGCCACACTCCAAGTCGGTGTATGAAATGGCGTACCGGTCCTCTTAGCTTATTGATAAAATTCTATCCCTGGTCCCGCAGCAGCCCTGCGGGACTTTTTTTTGGACGGGTAAGTGTCTTACTTTTACCCTGTCAACAAAAAACCTCCTACCCATGGCCCAGTCGAATCTTCCCCGCGTAGCGTATTTCTGTATGGAATACGGACTTCACAGTGACTTTAAAATCTACGCCGGCGGTCTCGGCATCCTGGCCGGTGACTACCTCAAGGGAGCAAATGACCATAAGTACCCAATCGTAGGCCTTGGGATCAAATGGAAGCAGGGCTACACCGACCAGCGAATCAACGACAAGGGCAAGGTGATCGACACCTACCCGGTTTATAATTATGAGTTTCTGAAAGACACCGGCGTCATGGTGTCTGTTACCATTCGCAAACGCGAGGTAAAATGCAAAGTATGGCTCTGTGACACCTTCGGTAACGCGCCAATCTACCTGCTCGATACCGATGTGCCCGGCAATGAAGACAGTTGGATCACCGGACAATTGTATGGCTGGTTTGGTGAAGAGCGCATCGCTCAGGAAATGGTACTCGGCATCGGCGGAGTGAAGGCCCTGCGTGCGCTGGGTATTGCAACGGACGTCTACCACTTCAACGAAGGTCATGCCTTGTTTGCCGGCTTCGAACTGGTCCGGGAAAAGCTCGCAGCAGGCATGGACTACGATGCTGCCCTGGCTGCCACAAGGAAAGAAATCGTATTTACTACACATACCCCGGTGGTGCAAGGCAATGAATCCCATTACATAGACCGCTTGCTTTATATGGGCGCTGACAACGGCAGCTTCAATAAAAAACAATTGAAAGCACTCGGCGGATCTCCTTTCAACATGACGGTGGGTGCACTCCGGTTGTCGAAAAAATCAAATGCCGTGGCCCAACTGCATGCCGTGACCGCGAACAAAATGTGGAAGAAGGTCAAGGACCGCGAAGAAATCGTGGGCATCACCAATGCCATTCACCTGCCGAGTTGGGTTGACCAGCGCATGGTAGATGCAGCACAAAAAGGTGGTGATCTGTGGTCCATTCACAAAGAGAATAAACGCAAGCTGCTGGAGTTTGTAAAGCAGCGCACCGGTGTGCAGCTCAACGAAGAGTCTTTACTGCTGGGCTTTTCGCGTCGCGCAGTGCCCTATAAGCGCAGTGATTTTATCTTCAGCGATCGTCCCAAAATTGATTCGCTGTTCCGCACGGGAAAATTGCAGATCATCTTCTCCGGCAAAGCCCACCCTCAGGATGACCGCGGGAAGCAAATCGTCGAGAACATTTTGGCCCTCACACGCGAATATCCCAACTCGGTGGTGTTCCTGGAGAACTACGACATGACTATCGGCTCGATGCTCGTGCGCGGCAGCGACGTTTGGCTCAACAATCCACGACGTCCGCAGGAAGCGAGCGGCACATCCGGCATGAAAGCCGCGATGAACGGTGTATTAAACCTGAGTATCCTCGATGGCTGGTGGCCCGAAGCCTGCCAGCATGGAAAGAACGGATGGCAGATTGGCGATGGTTATGAAAGCAACAAAGAAGAGAAGTTGGACGCCCACGACCAGAAAGCCCTGTACAAAGTCCTGCTTAAAGAAGTGGTGCCTACTTACTACAACAACCGCGAACAATGGGTGGCGATGATGAAGCAATCCATCTTATCTACCAAAGACCAATTTGCCGTGAAGCGGATGCTCGAAGAGTACTACGAAAAACTCTACAAATAGCAGCTGACCCCATCATCCTAAAGCCGGTTTTATCCGGCTTTTTTTATGGGTTGATGAATACCCTTTCTACCGCTCCAACTTAAAATTCGGATCAGTCGCCGGTTTCCTGGGCATGTTACCCACCTTCCAGGCGGTGCGGTAAATCCACTGGGTCATCTTCAACAACTTGCCATAGTTGATGTTGGCCGCATTGTCCTGCGGGGTATGATAATCCTTATGAAGCAGTGTGGTGTACATCAGAGATGGAATTCCCAACCGGGCATAGGGTGCGTGGTCACTGCGGAAATACCAATACTCGAGGTGAGCCGGGTGATCCCAGTCCGTATTCAATTTGAACCTGGGACCCTCCTTATTGGCTGTCATCGCCATCCAGGCCAACTCCGGTGAGTTCATGTGCGGGCCTTGTCCGCCCAACAAGGCTGCGCTATCCGGACCGTTGCGACCAATCATATCGCCGTTCAGTACGGCGGCGATGGAATTCAACGGCACAGTAGGATGGCTCGTGAACCACTTTGTGCCAAGTAATCCCTTTTCTTCCGAGCCATGCAATACAATCAAGGCCGACCGTTTGGCCGGTGCTTTCTTCAAGGCTTTGATCACCGCCAGCATGGCCATGTTCACGCTGGCATTGTCGTCAGCGCCGTGGTAGATGGAATCATTGCCAATGGTATTGCGGATACCCAGCGCATCCGGGTGGCCGCTTAGCAGCACATACTCTTTTGACAACACGGGGTCCCAGCCCTTGGTCTTGCCGATAATGTTCACGGAGGGATAGGTAAACGACTCAACGCGCTGATCAATCGTAAGGGTAAGACCCGGTTTCTGTATCCACTCCATGGCAGATTGCCGCAACCAGATCACGGGAGGTTTGGGGGTAGCAATTGCATTGGGTCCGCCTTCTATATCCCAGGTGCCGGGCCGCATGTTGTGAATGGTATAGTCCCAGGCGTGTTCACCAAAGTCATCACACACAAAGATGACAGCCACCGCGCCGCGTGCGAGAAGATCGTTGCCATATAAGGTCATCAGCTCGCGGTTATATCGCCATTCCGGTAACGAGCGAAAAGGAATGTTCAAGGTGTTGGCTTCCATGGCGACCGCCTTTCCTTTAACATCCACATTGGCGTTTGGCTTGCCCGCCTGACCGAGGTAGAGCACCGGGGCCGTCAACGTAACTGGGGCCGTTTGGGCCAACAAAACATCTTTCCAGAGTGCGAGTTTATGGTCACCGATAGAAACCGAGCTGGTTGGAGAAATCCGGTTGCGGTACAAAGAAAAAAACTGAAAGTAGGTTCCATTTTCGCCCGCCGGTTCGATGCCCGCCTCCCTGAGTTTTTCTGCAAACCATGCACTTGCCTTCAACTCATCGAGGGTGCCAGCACCACGACCGCGGAAATGCGGATCCGTCATCTGATAGACATCGCGCTTCAGGTCAGCTTCGCGGATGCTGCTCAGGGCAGGCGGATTGGACTGCCCAAATGCCAACACAGGCCAAAGGAGAAAGAGGAGCTTTTTCATGGGATAAAAGTACCGTCGAATCCCATCGGAACCAATCGAGGAACAAAAACCAAATCTTACCGTCTCCGCGGGCGTTTCGACCCGAGGTCCCCTTCTTGTGTGTTTCACTGCCTGTTGGGATCTAGGAGAGCCTTAACTTAAAATAAACTCCAAGCAGCATCATGATCACCACCAGTGGCAAAAAGGCAGCAACAACTACCCGGCCGAGAAACAGTGCTTTGCGGGTATAGAACGGAGCAAAATACTGATAGTAAAACCATATCCCGTATGACATGCTGAACACCGAGAGCAATCGCTCGGCAAACAGAATAGACTGGCGGTCTACCCTTGAGGCTACCAGGACAAAGATCACATTCAGAAACAGAATAGAAGCTTGCTTGTAGGTATTCAGCACAAAGTGCTCTGCAAAATTCTGTTTCGCTTTCCGGAACATCACCAGGGTGGTAAGTGCCAGTAAAGGCAAAATACCAATGAAGATCATTTTGGGGTGGTGCTTTAGCGCCTCATTGAAGATTTCAGTCACCTGCCTGGTCTCCACATCAACTTCACCCGCTGTGTAGTTGAATTCCGTCAGTGCTTCTGCGCCACTAAAGAGCAAAACGATAACAATGATAAACGAGAAGTAATTCAGGTGTTTCACCCTTTTGCCGGCCACATACTCCCGGATCGAGTGTCCCGGGCGGGTAAACAATTCTTTCAGGGAGAAAAAGAAACCACCGCCAAAATGAAACATGGCATGGAGGAAGTCATGGCCAAGGACATGCCGCAGGGTAAAGCGATGTGTGGATGCCGCCTGACCACAGTGCTTGCAGTAGTTATCTTCCAGCGGCGCCTGGCAGTTCAAACAATGTTGCGGGTGACTCATTCCTTAGCAGGTTGGTGGTGTTTCAAGCCATTCCACAAGATAATACCCAGCACCAGCTCCACACCAATGGTACCTGCAATCCACACCGGTGCATGTACGGGCAATGACAGGTGGGTCAGTGACAGGAAATCCCACAGCCAGTGAAAAATAATCATCGGCAGCAGGTTATTGAGACGGAGGGTGACTGATGCTGCAAACAATCCAAAAATAAAGGTGGTGGCAAGTTGCCCGAGCAGGAGTACCCAGGAGTGGTGGGCAATAATGTTGATGGCATGGAGGGAAGAGAAGGCCAGTGCGCTGATGAGGACGGAACGTTGGGTGGTTTGTGTTTTTAGCAGCGACTGAAGTATAATACCGCGGAACATCAGTTCTTCCGAAATACCAACAAACAAGGTCACCAATCCGGTCAACAGGAAGCCATTCCATTGCCCATCCTCTATGGATTGAGAACGGATAGTCCAGACAAGCATTCCCCACGCGACTATCAGCGTCAGGTAGAGCGGAGACATCCAACCCAATGCCCGGGAGTGCATCGGACCGAATATGACTTTTGCCTGATAGAATCGGGCAACAACTATTGCGCATAATAAAGTCATCGCTATCTCGAAAGGGATGAGCACTTTCACCATGGTCAGGGAAGGATACACATCATGGTACACCAGACTGGTCAGGGACATGCCGACGGTCATCAGGAGCATGTAGGTGATGTAGGTATAGGTGGCGACGCGGCGTGCCTGGGCAGGGTTCATACGGGGTAGGTTGTTAGCAAAAATACTCAATTGGAATTTCATTGCGAGCGGAGCGAAGCAATCCTCCACCCTAACCGACTTCAACTTTACACGTCATCGCGAACCTGGGCGAAGCGATCCAACCGTGCCCTGTCAACATCCTCGCGGCCGTCAGGAATTGTCCAGATTCCAATCGCTTCGCTGCGCTCGCGATGACGGCAGCGTAAGCGATGAGAGAAATTGAGGGGATTGCTTCGCTCCGCTCGTATCATCGCTCTACTTGCGGGCAGGACGCCTCATATGCCCCTCGCATCGGCAAAGGATAACAGCCGAGCTCGCGTTGCAGGGATCGCTTCGCTCGCGATGACGGTAGCGTAAGCGATGATATAACCTGAGAGGGATGCTTCGCTCCGCTCGCAATTGGTCAGGTATTCCAGACATATTGCTACCTCGTTCAATAGGTCGCGTGTCGACAATTATTCTAAGATTGCAACATGACATACGGTGGGCATGTCTACATCATGACCAATCAATGGGGGACAACCCTTTACGTTGGTGTTACTTCCAACCTCGCAAGGCGGGTGTTGGAGCATATGCAAAAGGTTCATCCATATAGCTTTTC
>JBGAMI010000025.1:0-52637 GCA_044223085.1 Cyclobacteriaceae bacterium | reverse complement strand
GTATCATCACCGATATAGGAACACAACAGGTTTGAAGCCACACCCGACTGCACCTTCATGTCGAATGAGAAGAACCCGCCGCTGCGCACTTCACGTCCCATCCTGCCCAAGGCATCGCTCACATACGACTTCTCGCTGGCTTTCAGATTGTGATCACGTTCTGGTTGCATCTCACCGATGCGGATAATATCGATGGTACGCTGCTCAATATCATACTGTCGCTTTTTCTCTGCTTCATATGCGACCTGACGGTTCGTCCACTCAGCCGGTGTGAAATAGTCCCAATACACATTGAAGTATTGATCGTAGGTCTTGTAGAAGGGTATCAACTTCACATCATTGGGACGTGCCACATTGTTGGTTTGAAACGAAAGTGGTTCGTTGGCCACTGGTTTGATCCAGTCCTTCACCTGGTGGTTATCGGTGAGTAGCACGGTCGTTCCAAAAATCGGATCGGGCATGGTGTTTCCCAACTGGCCTGCCATGACCACCGGTCCGTACAGCAGTGCGATGCGATTGGCATTGTCGGGCATACCTTCTGTATGCAGGTCCATGGAAAAAGTCACCTGCACTTTGTCATCAACACCCCACATTCGGTTGATTACCCAATATCCTGCTTCATCCTGTTTGGCGGTACCAGGTTGGTTGTTGATCGTGATGACAGCGGGGGCCGACCACTTTGGTTGACGGATACGCAGTTTCATGGTCTTTGGCGTTGCGGCCTTCACGGAAAATGAAACCTGGTTGGACTCCGGGAATTTCGTTTCCTGACGAATGGTGATGTTGTTTGAACGCCAGTTTAACTCGGAAGGAATAAACAGGTTAACATACAAGCTCCCATCCTTTCCTTCGAGGTAAATGGATTCCGTGTACTTGGAGTGGTTCTCCATCCCACTGCCCACACAGCAGGTAAAGGTGTTGAACGGGTCACTGAATTCCTTCTTGGTGCCCATCCGCAACGGCACGAAGTAACACATCATGCCCGTTTGGGGATTTTGCGATGCAAGAATATGGTTGTACAACGCGCGCTCATAGTAGTCAGCATATTCAGCAGCCGGCTTCCACGAAAACAAATAGCGCGTCAGCTTGAGCATGTTGTAGGTATTGCACGTCTCACAGGTATTGTCGCTCAGTTTGTCACTCAGTTTGTCCGGCTCACCGAGATACTCGTAGTTGCTGTTACCGCCGATGGCATAGGTATAATGTTTAACAATGGTGTCCCAGAAAAATGAAGCGATTACCTTATCGCTCTCCGCGCCGGTGTGTTCATAGCGGCGGGCACAACCAATGGCCTTGGGCACATTGGTATTGGAATGTTTTCCCTGCAAGGCATCCACCCGGTGCGACAATTGCTCGAGGATAAACTTATCGTGGAATTTGTACGACAAATCCAGATAGGCCTTTGAGCCGGTTAGCTCATACAGGTGAACCAGAATATCGTTCATGCCACCATACTCACACTTGCGCATTTGTTCCAATTGGTCTTCATTCAGGTCCTTGAGGATTACTCCGGTCCAATCGGCCATTTTAGTAACTACGGTAAGCGCCTGTGCATTGTCGGTAAGCAGGTAGGCATCGGTAAGACCGGCCATGATCTTGTGCACGGTGTACCAGGGTGACCAGCTACCATTGAGGTCAAAGCCGGATGATTTGATGATGCCATGTTGCAATTTCCAGAACACAGAATCTTCTTTGGGAATGGCACCTACATAACCAGTCTTCCTCGTCTGCTGACAGATGGCCAACTCAGACACGATATAATCGGTGCGTTCCTTAAACCGGATATCGCCGGTACTTGCATACATCATCGCGCACGCTGACAAATAATGACCCAGCGTATGGCCCGAAAGTCCATCGCTTTCCCAGCCACCATACACCTCGGCCTTGGGCTTCAGTCCCGCATTGCTGTAAAAGCGGTGCAAGAGCCGGTCGGGTTCGATGGTCAGCAAATACGCCGCATCGCGATCCATGGCATTCTTAAATGGACTGCCTTCGAGCAAACGCACATCAGCCAGGTTGAAGGCATAGGTTTGCACATCAACACTGGGCTTTACCTTGATTTTGGCATTGTTCTTTTCGGGAAGGTAAGATTGGGCCATAGCCGAAAATCCATACACCAGTCCGATGAACAGTGATATTGCAGTCAGCAGTCGCATAAGAAATTAGTTATTGATTTTAATGTCCTTGATTTTACGAGGCAGCCACACCTGCATGGGGTTCTGTCCACGGTTGCACCATGCATAGTAAGGAATGGCGGTAATGGTCTTGACTTCGGTGGTCACGGTCTGTCCATCCCCGCTGATCTGCACGGTAGGAGCCTGAAACTGAATTGTCGTCACGCCTTCCAGCAGATCCTTTTGAAAAGCAGTCTTGAACGCTGCCCCATCCGGAAGGATAAGGTCCCATGCTTTGCCGTTGTTGTCAGCACCTTCGACACAGTAAACCAACGGACCGCGTTGCAGCGCCACGCGCTCAACATCCTGCTTTAGTTCCGGCCGGGAAACGATCCGGCGCACCTCCATCGGCAATACCAACTCAACTTTATCTCCCTTCTTCCAGGTGCGGTTGATCGTTGCATAACCCTGGTTCATGGTAAAGGCGGCAGGCTTTCCATTCACCGTAATCACAAAATTTGCTGTTGACTTATCTTCAAAGGAGTAGAGTTCGCCAGGTGCCACTTCACCCCTCGCCCAACCCGGGATGCGGACATTCATGGAAAACGCTACCGCTGATTTGGGATTTACCGTCACTGATACATTGCCTTCCCAGGGATAATTACTTTCCATTGCCACAGGCACATCCACCTTGCCGAACTTTACCGTGGTGTTGCTGGCTACAAAGAGGTTGATCCAGAGACCAGCATCAGATGCTCCGTAGACATAATCACCCAATGAGGCTACCAGCCGTGCGATATTGGCAGGACAACAAGCCGTACCAAACCATTCCCTCCGGAAATGACGGCCATTCGACGCCAACGGATTGCCATAGAAGAAATGATCACCCGACAAGGAAAGACCATCCCTGGCACCATTGTACAGACTACGCTCCAGTACATCAATGAATTTGCTGTCGCCGGTAAGGAGGTTCATGCGCTGATTCCAAAATACCATACCTACCGAGGCGCAGGTCTCGCAGTAGGCTTGTTCATTGGGCAAGTCAAAGTCATTGCTAAAACCCTCGTTGTTGCCCGAAGAGCCAATACCCCCGGTGATGTACATATTGCGGAATACCACATCCTCCCAAACGGTGTTCATGGCTTTCATGTAACCAGCATCACCGGTAAGGGCTGCCACATCAGCGGCGCCGGTATACATATACATAGCACGGACTGCATGGCCCGTTATTTCCTTTTGATCACGCACCGGCACCACATCCTGTGCATAGGCGGTGTCCTTCCAATCCGTCCACGTGTAGCCTTTGGCATACTTATGGCCGCGTTCTTCGAGCAGCCAATGGGCCATATCGAGATATTTCTTGTTGTGTGTCACCCGATACAGTTTCACGAGTGCCAGTTCGAGTTCCTGATGGCCCGTCACCCAGTGTTTGCGGCCGGGGCCAAACTGAGAATCAAAGTGGTCTGCAAACCTGATCGCCACATCCAGGAGCTTTCGCTTTCCGGTAGCGTTGTAATATGCCACCGCTGCTTCGAGCAAATGTCCACCGTTGTAGTCTTCGTGCATACTCATGTCGGACCAACGCTCATTGAGCCGGCCGAGGGTATAATAGGTGCCGATATAACCATCCGGCAACTGCGCTGCGGCGATCTTATCAATCCACTCATCGGCTTTCGCTTCAATGGCCGGATCGGGATGAGTCTTTAGTGAGTAAGCAATCGCTTCCAGCGCCTTGTACACATCAGAGTCATCGTAAAAGATACCCTCGTGCTTCTCATTCTTATTGCGCGCAACTTTCTCAAAATTCCGGATGCGAGGGGTCTTTACTTCCGTCTGGTAGATGCAGGCTTGCAACGTGGTGGTAGCCACCTTCTCCATCGTGGGTTTCCAGAAAGCATCCGTGATGTTTACCTGGGAGAAGTTGACCGGCTCCAGTTTGCGTGTAGGTGCCTGTGCATTCACCCCGATAACCGGCAGGAGGAGTAATAAAATGAGTTTCCGCATGGAGATTATAGTTTAAGGTTGACTTTCAGTTGGGTAAAGGAATGAGCAGGAAAGGTATATGTAAATGTATCGCCACCCACACTCATTTCACGGCTGGTGGATTTTACCTTTTGTTCCTTCTCATTGTTCTCATCCATCAGGTTGGGCGAATTGACTTCCATCACCTGCATTTTTCCGGCCAGCTTGCCGTACTGATTCGAAAGGATGGTCTCTATGGATTTGGTTTCATGACGGTTAACAACGTTGATGATCAATTCCTGCGTCTTATCGTTGTACACCGAAGTCACATCGAGGTAAGGCACACGCTTGAGGTTTTCCACATCATAGGTGTCGCATTGTACATACGTCTGGAGCGACTGACCCTGGCAGTTCTGTGCAAATAGTTGCAGCGGAAAATAGATCGGTTGGCGCCAGAGCTTACCACCAGTGATCATCATGGGCGCAATAACATTCACCAACTGAGCCATGTTGGCCATCTTCACGATATGCGCATTACGGACAAATACATTTAAGTATAAAGCAACCACCAGCGCATCCTGCATATTGTAATGTTCTTCCAGCTTTTGATCATTCCAAGCCCTGTACCACACATTATATTCATCGAAGGCAATGTAGATCGGCTTCTTCATTTTGTACTTACTGCGCACTTCATTGATGATGCCTTCGGTAATTCTGATGGAGTTTTCCACCGGCACGGTCGCGGCCATGAACTTGTTGTGGTTCTTGTCGTGGTTGTTGGCATAGTGGTGCAGGGAGATATAGTCGATATACTCATGCATGGCGTTCAGCACCGTTCGGTCCCATTCCGCCCAGTCGCGCACATAGTTGCTGGACCCGGAAGCAATCAGTTTGATACTGTCGTCGGCCCATTTCATCATCTTAGCGGCCTCCAGGGCAAACTTGCTGTAGTCTTCGGCATTCTTGTGACCGATCTGCCATTCGCCATCCATCTCATTGCCCAGTCCCCAGTATTTTACTTTGTAGGGTGCCGGGTGGCCATTGCGCGCGCGGAGGTCTGAATAATAAAGACCGGTGGGTGCGTTGCAATATTCTACCCAGTTGCGGGCTTCATCCAGGGTACCGGTGCCCATGTTTACACACAGGTAAGGTTCAACGCCGGCTGATTGAGCAAACCGAAGGAACTCATCGGTACCTACGGTGTTGGGCTCGACATCTCCCCACGCCAGGTCTTTGCGCTTAGGGCGGTCTGCTTTCGGACCGATGCCGTCCTGCCAGTGATAGCCGGAAACAAAATTGCCTCCGGGCCACCGCACTACCGATACACCGAGGTCACGGGTAGCGGTGATGACATCTTTTCTGAATCCCTCGCCATTGGCTTCGGGGGAAGTCGGCTCATAGATGCCACCATAAATACAGCGACCCAGGTGCTCCGTAAAGTTTCCATACAGGTTCTTGTCGATGGTACCAATCTTGCGTTCGGCATCAATTTTTACGCGGGCCTTCAGGGGTTGTGCCTGTATGGTGACCGACACCAGCCACAACATCAGGAGAATGAGTTTGCGCATAAGGAAAGGGGAATAAATGTATAAATGACACTTAAAGTACACAATCGCATCACGACCTCCAACCCATTTGTTTCCGCGAATAGAAAATATTTGATTTTCTTGGGGCATGGAAACCAGCGAATTTCGAAAAGCCGCCCACCAATTAGTAGACTGGATGGCGGATTACATGGAAGGCACCCAGCAATACCCGGTGAAGCCAGCCATGCGCCCCGGCGACATCAAGAAACAACTTCCAGCAGCCGCCCCGGAAAAACCCGAGTCTTTTGAACAGGTGTTTAAGGACTTTAATGAAATCGTGATGCCGGGAATGACCCATTGGCAGCACCCCCGCTTCTTTGCCTACTTCCCTACCGGTGCCAGTGCGCCTTCGGTGCTTGCGGAAATGTTGAGCGCCACCCTGGGTGCGCAATGTATGATCTGGCTTACATCACCAGCTGCAGAAGAAGTGGAAGAAAGAATGATGGAGTGGTTGCGTGACCTGCTTGGCTTGCCCAAAGAATTTGTTGGCGTGATTCAGGACAGCTCTTCTTCAGCTACCCTGGTGGCTCTGCTAACCGCCCGTGAAAAACATACGAACTACGAAATCAATCAAAAGGGATTTACCAACCAACGTTTCCGCGTTTATACTTCAACGCATGCACATTCCTCGGTAGACAAAGACGTGCGCATCGCAGGCATTGGCGTTGACAACCTGGTGAAGGTCGATGTGGATGCTGAATTTGCCATGAAACCAGATGCCCTTCGCGCAGCCATTGAGAAAGATGTAGCATTGGGGTATCATCCACTCTGCGTTGTGTCCACCATCGGTTCTACGAGTTCAACAGCCATTGACCCGGTACATGCGATTGATGCGATCTGCAAGCAATTTGGTTGCTGGCACCACGTCGATGCTTCGTACGCAGGCACAGCGCTACTCCTGCCCGAAATGCGCTGGATGAGCAAAGGGGTTGAAGGGGTGGATAGCTTTGTGTTAAATCCCCATAAATGGATGTTCACCAACTTTGATTGCTCAGCGTATTATGTGCGCGACAGACGTGCGCTCACCAACACCTTCAGTATCCTGCCCGAATACCTGAAGACACCCGAAGACCATCTTGTCAACAATTACCGCGACTGGGGCGTGCCCCTAGGGCGGAGGTTCCGGGCACTGAAACTCTGGTTCGTCATGCGAAGCTTTGGCGCTGAAGGCCTCCGCCAAAAGATCCGGGAGCACATCCGCTTCGGTCAGTGGCTGAAAGACAAAGTGGACAGCCTGCCCGATTTCGAACGCCTCGCACCGGTACCGCTAAACCTGGTCTGTTTCCGATATCATCCTAAAGGCGTAACCGACGAAAAGAAATTGGACGAAATCAACATGCGGCTGCTCCAAACCCTGAACGACAGCGGCAAGATTCTCCTGACCCAGACCAAACTCAACAACCAATACACCTTGCGCTTTGTGGGCGGAAGCGAGCGATTAACCTTGGCTGATGTACAGGAAGGCTGGCAACTGGTTGAAACGACTGCCCATTCCATCGCTTGATTCCTTGAAAGGCTTTTTGATGCAGGCCTTTCAACTGAATCAAAACTGTTCTATTTTTCGGAAAATCGGTTTTTTCTATATCAACCAATATTCGGTATATCCTTATTCATCGTTACCCCACCTGACTTGAGAAGGCTTCTATTCTTATTCTGCTTATTCATTGGGACTACAGCGTTCTCCCAATCTGTGCTCGACCTTAAGCTTGATGGTTCCGAAAAAGGCAAGCGCCTGGATTTATATCTGCAGGAACTGGAAAAGACGCATCCAGTCCGCTTTTACTTCATCGAAGATTGGATTTCTAACCTCACCATTAAGGATGGATCGGCAGGAATGACCTTGCGGGAGGTCCTGTACGACCTGTTCCTTGGCTCAGACATTAATTATACAGAAGTCAATTCCAACACCATTGTGCTAGTCAAGGATCCGGCGCAGGCCCTGCAGCGCAACACGATAATAAATGCGGCGGTCCGCAGCCAGAAGAAAATTGAAAAGATGGTTTTTGGCGCCAGGGCCAACACCAATCCCAGGCAAAAAGTCACCTTTTCAGGCATAATTACCGACTCAAAATCCCGCGACCCGCTTGTGGGCGCCAGCGTAGTGGCCAGCGATATTCAGGTTGGCGGAGTGACCAATGTTGAAGGTAAGTTTGAATTGCGTTTGCCGGTTGGGTCGCACGTGATCAATTTCAACTATGTGAATTTCGAAGAACGGGTGATCGACCTTGAAATCTATGCCGACGGTTCGGTAAAGATCGAAATGGAAGAAACGCCCACCGTACTCGACGAAGTAGTTATTCAGGACCGGTCGGCTCGGGAAATTACAACCAGCGGTATCGGTCAGACGCAGATCAGCATGAAAGAAGTGAAGCGAGCCCCTGCCCTGCTTGGTGAGGTCGACCTCATCAAACAGATTCAGGTGCTGCCTGGTGTAACCACCGTAGGAGAAGCTGCTTCCGGCTTCAACGTGCGCGGTGGTGGCGTAGATCAGAACCTCATTCTGTATGATGGCTTGCCCGTATTCAACAGTTCTCACGTGTTTGGCTTCTTTTCGTCGTTTAACTCCGAGGCCATACGCGATGTTACCTTCTATCGCGGGGGTATCCCGGCTGAATTTGGCGGACGGGTTTCTTCGGTGCTGGACATCCGGTCTAAAGAAGGAAGCTATGAAAAATGGGGCGCCAGCGGCGGTATAGGGATGATTTCCAGCAACCTGATGGTGAATGGCCCGATTGTAAAGGATAAGACATCCATTGCCGTTTCTGCACGGACCACCTATTCGGATTACCTGATCAATACCATCAAGAGCAACTACGTCAACCTGAACAAGAGCAGTGTTTCTTTCTATGATGCAACCGCAAAGGTTACCCACCTCTTCAGCGAACGCACCAAGCTGACTGCCTCGGGTTATATAAGCCATGACCAGTTCAGGCTGGCCGGAGACTCCACGTACAGTTGGGACAGCAAAATGGCCAGCGTTCGCCTCGACCATGAATTCTCTAAATCATTCAGCGGTTCACTGATGGCCGGCTACGGAAGCTATGGGTATGAAGTGTCCGATAAAGATCCGTTGGCCGGATTCAAATTGAACTATAAAATCAATTATCCTTCGGCCAAGCTGGATTTCCACATCAATCGCGAAAAGCACAAGATTGGCTTTGGTGCGCAATCGACCTACTACGATTTCAATCCAGGAACATTTAGCCCTTCATCGGCTGAATCAAACAAGAAATTTGTTCAAATGGACGTGCAGAAGTCGCTTGAGTCTGGATTGTTTATCGCTGATCAATTCGACCTGTTCAAGCGCATGCACATCGATGCCGGACTTCGATTCTCTGTATTTAATTCCCTCGGACCTGCCAATGTAAATATCTATGCCCCGGGTGGTCCGCGAGAAACCCTCAGCCTGATCGATACCGTGCGGTATGGCAGTGGCCAAACCGTAAAGTCATTTTACAACTGGGAACCGCGACTAGGACTCCGGTATGAAATATCACAGGATGCCTCCATCAAGCTCGGTTACAACCGGGTGTTCCAGTACCTGCACCTCGTTACCAACACCACTGCTGTGACGCCCGTAGACATTTGGCAACCGAGTGGACCCTATTTCAAACCCCAGATGGCGGATCAGGTATCTTTGGGCTACTTCCGGAACTTCAAAGACCGGAAATATGAGACGTTCATTGAAGGGTATTACAAAATCATAGAAAACGTACTCGATTTTAAGGATGGCGCTTCGCTCATTTTGAATCCACAGATTGAAACCGCGTTGTTGCAGGGCAAGGCCCGCGCCTATGGAGCAGAGTTTCAGATTTCAAAAACCCAGGGTCGGATGGTGGGATCGATCAGCTACGCATATTCCCGTTCACTTCGCACCATCCAAGGCCTCTATCCTACTGAGACCATTAACAATGGAAAAGAATATGCCTCCAATTATGACCAGCCCCATGTAGTGAACCTGAACTGGAAATACAATATCACCCGACGGTTCTTCTTTACCGGTGGCTTTACCTACCGTACCGGGCGACCCATCACCCTGCCACTTTCAGCATTTACTGTCGATAACTTTACCGTGTCCTCATTCTCAGACCGAAACCAGTTCCGCATTCCGGACTATCACCGGCTAGACCTTGCCTTGGTCATTGAGGGCAACCATAAACGCAAGAAGTTCTGGGACGGCACCTGGACCATTTCCATTTACAATGTGTATGGAAGAAAGAATCCGTATACCATCTTCTTTAAGGAAGTTCGACCGGGTATCCTGAGGCCTTATCGCCTTGCCATCATCGGCACTGCACTTCCTTCCATCTCTTACAGCTTTAAGATCTAAGTGCCCATGCACCGTTTTCGCTCAATTTCCATTGTCCTGATATTGCTATGTGCTGCCTGCGTGGATCGAATCATTATCGACACCGGCACAGTTGCCAATTACGCCATCGTAATTGATGGTTTTATCTCAGACCAGCCAGGGCCTTACACCATTCAGGTTACCAAGGCATTTGATATCGAGTCCAAGCAATCCATAAAGACTCCCATCAACCTCAAGAAACTTACCATCTCTGATAACCTGGGCAACAAGGAAGATTTATCCAACCCATCAACAGGGGTATATACCACCTCCGTCAATGGTATTCGGGGTACTGTAGGGAGAGCCTACAAGATTCATCTCGAGTTGCTGGATGGAAGGATTTATGAATCCATTCCGGATACACTGCAATCAGGCGGAACCATCGACAAGGTGTATACCCAGTTTAAGGCAGAAACCAATACGGACGGATCAGAAAAATATGGTTTTGATGTTTTATTTAACTCCAGTGCCGGGTCAAAGAAGAGTTATTTCTTCCTCTGGAAATTTGTAGGCACCTTCCAGGCTGAAACGGTCCCCTCCCTGCACACGGAAACTTGTGGAGAGAGCACTTGCCCTAGACCACCTGCGTGCAGTGGTTTTAATACTTCACTGGTACAAACCGGACCCTGTACCTGCTGCACTTGCTGGTTTGATTTTTATAATACGGAGTTGGTTCTTTCCGAAGGACAATTTGTAAAGGATGGTACCTACACGGGCGTGGTGGCGAATTATGTTCCGGTGAACCAATGGACGTTCTTACACAAAGTACATGCGGAGGTACAACAGTTTAGCCTCTCCCGCCAGGCCTATGAATTCTGGAAAGGCGTAAAGGCACAGAAGAGTGCATCCTCAAGTTTGTTTCAACCCATTACCGGAAAGGTGGCCGGGAACTTCGTACAGATCAGCGGTCCGGAGGCACCCATCGACGGGTTGTTCTATGCGACCTCAGTTGTGAAAGCCAGTACCTTCATAACCCGCGAAGACGTGCCACTGAAGAACATCATCCCCGATGTATCATTGCCTTTCACTGATGATTGCCGCAAGTTGTTTCCCAATGCAACAACGATTAAGCCGGCTTACTGGACCGACTGACAAAAACCACCCCATTGGGTGTATCCGGTGGTGAACCATGACCTATAACTTTGCAGTTCTACTGTTATGAGGATTGTCTCGCTGCTGCTGGTATTCATCGGATTGGTGATGGTCACATGCATTGACCCGCTGGATATTTCGCTTCCGTTGCCTGCTACCTTTCCGCTAGCCATCGATGGTTACATTTCTGATCAGCCAGGCCCGTATGAAGTACGGCTCAATTCTTCCTTCGACGTCCAATCCAGTCTCGTATTCAAATCCACTTTTTCTGCCAGGCGGGTAACGCTCCTGGACAATGTTGGCAACAGTGAAGTTCTTTCGCAGGTATCCCCGGGAGTGTATCGGACCCGGGGGGGCGGCAACAGCATCCGTGGAGTGCAGGGCAGGGCCTATCATATTAAGGTTGAATTGCTCGATGGCAGGGTATATGAATCTACACCCGATACCCTCGTACGACCCGGTCATGTGGACAGCGTGTATTATAGTTTTCATACCACCGTCAATGAAGATGGCACCATGCGTCAGGGTTTGGATATTCTTTTTGACTCTTCTCCTGAACAAGGCAGCAACTTCAGATTCATGTGGAAGTTTAACGGCACCTTTCAGATCGAAACGAATCCTGAGTTGTATGACACCATCTGTGCAGATGGCCGTTGTCCCAAACCATTGCCTTGCAGTGGCTGGCGTTTAGATGACTCATCCCGACTTATCCAGGTGCGTGCATGCACCTGTTGTCAATGTTGGGCCACCATGGTAAATCCCGATCTCGTATTGAGCGAAAATCAGTTTGTGAATGGCGGGCGTTTCATAGGAATCAAGGTAGGATATATGCCGGTGGATGAATTTACCTTCATGCATAAAGTGCATGCAGAAGTACAACAACTAAGTTTATCCGATCGGGCATTCCGCTTCTGGAAAGCCGTTAATGATCAGCGTAAAGGAACGGGTAGCTTGTTTCAGCCCATCACCGGCAAAATACCGGGCAACTTTGTACAGACTGCCGGTAATCCTGTGGCTGTTGAGGGCCTGTTCTATGCAGCTTCCATTTCGAAACATGCTTTGTTTATAGACCGGTTGGACCTGGAGAAATATGTTATCCTTACGCAACCTGATTTTCCCTACAAAAATAGTTGCCTGAAGAAATACGGAAATTCAAGTACCACGAAGCCTGCGTTTTGGGCGGACTGATACGTCCTGATTTATGCTGATGGTAATCGGAAAAATGAATGCCCTGATTACTTTTGAAAATCCTTAGCATTCCCTGGCAATTCAGGAAAATGAGCAAGATGTTCAAGTATTTCCTCTTGTTCGCGGTACTCGGTGCCTGCGTTGATCGGATCAGCTTCGATACGGGACGACTCCAAGATATGCCCTTGGTGATCGATGGACATATTACCGACCTGCCCGGTCCATATACGGTACAGGTAAGCAGTTCATTTGACATTGATTCAAAGGTGTCCACCCGAATTGCAGAAGAGGTCAGAAAAATGACCATCTCCGATAACATGGGCACAGTGGAAGAACTGGTTCCACAGGGAAATGGCTTGTACAAAACTTTGTCCATTCAGGGCGTACCCGGGCGGGTATATACCCTCCATATAGAACTGTTTAACGGCCGGAAATATGATTCATTTCCGGATACCCTTTTGCAAGCCGGGAACCTTGACAGCCTTTTCTATGAATTGAACGAAAACGGTAATGGGTTATTTGCCACATCCACTGGCTGGGGATTTGATATTTTTGCAAATGCAAATTCCGGTGGCGCACCAACGAGTGCATTTCTGTGGGCGACCAGGGGCACATTTCGGGTAGACACCCATCCCGAACTGGTAGATCCGTCCAAGAGTAAGTGTTATTTTCAGGACAATAATCAATGTAGCTTCATTCCTCCTTGCTCCGGGCTCTACAACACCGGTACTACCCGATTCCCGTCCTATACACGGGTGGGGCCTTGCACCTGCTGTACATGCTGGTATGATCTATACAACAGCAAACTGATTCTGAGCGACAATTCCCGCAGGACTGGCATTTCCAAGTTTGTTGCAATGCCAGTATTCCGGGTACCGGTAAATCCACTCTTACTTATGTACAAGATGTATGTCAGTGTCTCTATGTTGACTCTAAGCCAACAATCATATCATTTCTGGAGGGTAATTAGGAATCAACAGGAAGCCGTCGGGAGTATCTTTCAACCCATTACAGGCAAAATAGCAACGCAATTCAAACAAGTTAGTGGTTCACCTGAACCCATCACGGGAATGTTTTATGCAGCTGGCGCAAAAGAACTCCGTATACTCATCACCCGTGATATGGTCTTACCTGTAACGTTGTGGAATTCCATCTCCACAGGTGCAACCAATTTAAGTTGCTACGAGCTATTTCCCAATGCGACAACGGTACGGCCTGAATTTTGGACAGATTGAATCATTCCATCACGTTCCTTTAGGTAGGACAATAAATATTACCCAATAGATCATAAGGCTGAAATCACCATATGCCTATATTAAGTTGATATATATTTCCTTGAAAACACGCTGGCTAGCTATTGAATTCCTGATTTGCCTTGCCCTGATGGTTTGTCAGGCAGGGTATGGCCAATCGGTGCTTGACACCCGCCTTGATGGAAGTGAGCAAGGCAAGGCCCTTACAGAGTACCTGCAGGAATTCGAGCAAAGTCATCCGGTCCGGTTCTATTTCCTCAACAACTGGTTGGACTCACTGTCCTTGAGAGGTGAACTAAAAGGAACCCCCCTTCGCGATGCGCTGTATGATCTCTTACTAGGCACAGATGTGAACTTTATCGAAGTAAATCCACATGCCATTGTTTTTGTCAAGGATCCCGCCCAACAATTATTACGGAATCAATTACTCTCGGCAGCCGCCACACGAAGTCAGGCAAAAATCGAAAAGATCCTGATCGGACGGCGTGAAAACAACCGCAAGCAACGGGTGACTTTATCTGGTACTGTCACTGACGCTAAAACAAGAAATCCTTTGGTGGGAGTGAATGTAATGGCCACGGATCTTAAAGTAGGTAGTGCCACCGATAGTCAGGGTCGTTTCGAATTCAAATTACCGGCAGGCGAGCATGTACTGACCTTCAATTATGTGAGCTTTGAAGAGAAAGTCCTGGATCTCGAAATCTTTGCCACAGGGTCAATCCGCATAGAGCTCGAAGAAGTTCCCACGGTACTGGACGAAGTATTGATTCAGGACAGTCGGCGGGACATTACTACAACCGGACTGGGGCAAACCCAGATTAGCATGAAGGAGGTAAAACGGGCGCCCGCGATGCTCGGTGAAGTGGATCTGGTTAAGCAAATTCAAATTCTACCCGGAGTAACGTCGGTTGGTGAGGCTGCTTCCGGTTATAATGTACGCGGTGGAAGTGTCGATCAAAATCTCATCCTTTACGACGGGATGCCTATATTCAATAGCTCGCATGTGTTCGGCTTCTTCAGCTCATTCAATGCAGAAGCCATTCGAGATGTGACTTTCTACCGCGGGGGAATTCCTGCGGATTACGGTGGCCGCATCTCCTCGGTACTAGATATCCGTTCAAAGGAGGGGAGCTACGAGAAATGGACCGGCGGCGCAGGGATTGGGATAATTGCCAGCAATTTTATGATACAGGGACCCATTCGGAAAGACAAGACCTCCGTGGCGCTGTCTTTGCGAACTACCTACTCTGACTTTCTGATGAACAGCATCCGCAGCAACTACCTGAAACTAAACAACAGTTCAGTATCATTTTACGATGCTACCGCCAAAGTCACCCATCAATTCAGCGAACGAACCAAACTGACCTTGTCCGGGTATATCAGTCATGACAAATTCAAGGTAGCCGGGGATTCATCCTACAGTTGGGATAGTAAATTAGCAAGTCTGCGTCTGGACCATGAATTCAATAAACGACTCACCGGCTCACTGAGCGCCGGGTGGGGAAGCTATTCCTATGAAGTTTCCGATGATAATGAACTCTCGGGATTTACCCTGAACTATCGCATCAACTACCCTTCCGCCCGGGTTGAACTCCACCTGGCCCAGGGAAAACAAAAGCTGAGTTTCGGTGGTCAGACCATGTATTACGACTTCAATCCGGGCACCCTCTCCCCTAACGGCGCTGCGTCAAACAGGAAGTTTGTAAGAATGGATCCCCAAAGGTCGTTGGAGTCTGCGTTGTTCATAACAGACCAGTTTGATGTCTTCCCCCGAATGCATGTAGATGCCGGACTTCGATTGTCTGCTTTCCATGCGCTGGGGCCATCCAATATAAACATATATGCTCCCGGTGTACCGCGTGAAACCATCAACCTCATCGATACGGTAAAGTATGGCAGTGGTCAGTCCGTTACGTCCTTTCTCAATCCAGAACCGCGTTTGGCCATCCGCTATGAATTATCCGGAGAGTCATCGATCAAGATTGGATACAACCGTATTTTCCAGTACCTGCACCTGGTGACCAACACCACGGCTGTTACACCGGTTGACATCTGGCAACCCAGCGGGCCATACTTTAAGCCGCAAATGGCAGATCAGGTTTCAATCGGGTACTTCCGCAATTTCAAACAACGGGCGTATGAAGCATTTGCCGAAGTGTATTACAAGAAAATTGACAACGTACTTGATTTCAAGGATGGATACTCGCTTATCCTGAATCCCCAGGTAGAAACCGCCCTGCTACAAGGAAAAGCAAGGGCCTACGGAGCCGAGTTCCAGGTGGCGAAGAACCAGGGTCGATTGGTCGGGTCGTTGAGTTATGCCTATTCCCGATCCTTGCGCACATTTCAGGGACTATATCCTGTGGAAACCATAAACAATGGGAAGGAGTATGCCTCCAACTACGACCAGCCTCATGTGGTCAACCTGCAATGGCGTTACAACATCAGCAGAAGATTCTTCTTTACCGGAATCTTCACGTATCGCACCGGCAGACCAATCACACTACCCTTGTCAGCCTTTACCATCAATTATGTCACCGTATCCTCCTTCTCCGATCGCAACCAATATCGGATCCCCGATTATCACCGGCTGGATCTCGCATTGGTGATAGAAGGAAATCATAAGCGCAGACGCATTCTCGACGGGACGTGGACTTTCTCCATTTACAATGTTTATGGCCGAAAGAACCCCTATAGCGTTTTCTTCAAGGAGGTCCGGCCAGGAATACTTCGCCCTTATCGTCTGGCTATAATCGGATCAGCGCTGCCTTCCATTACTTACAGTTTCAAAATCTAAACGTGAAGAAAATCATTTCATATTTCTTTGGTTTCCTGGCCATGGGCGCTTGCGTGGACCGGATCAGCTTCGATACAGGCAGGCTTGACGATATGCCGTTGGTGATTGATGGCTATATCAGTGATCAGCCTGGCCCCTATACGGTACGGGTAAGCAGCTCGTTTGATATTGACGCCAAGGTTTCAACGCGAATAGCAGAAGAAGTCAAGCGCATGGTGATCTCTGACAATGCCGGTACAACTGAAGAACTGATTCCCCAAGGCGAAGGTGTCTACAAAACCAACTCAATTCAGGGGATAGTTGGCAGGGTTTACAAGATCAGCATAGAATTGTACAATGGACGTTCCTATGAATCCATTCCGGATACCCTGCACCACGGCGGAAACCTGGACAGCCTCTTTTATGAACTCAATGAACATGGAAATGGTCTGTACGCCAATGCCAGTGGCTGGGGTTTTGATATCCTCGCCAAATCATCATCAGGAGAAGCAGGCACCAATGCATTTCTGTGGACGACCAAAGGCACTTTTCGCGTGGACACCCATCCCGAACGGGTCAATCCTGCAAAGACCAAGTGCTACCGACAGGATCCGGACAACGGACAATGCAGCTTCATCCCGCCTTGTTCAGGACTGTATAACTTTGGGACCACCAGATTACCGGTATACAAGACAGTAGGACCTTGTACCTGCTGCACCTGCTGGTATGAAATGTACAGCAACAAACTGATTCTAAGTGACAATGCATTCCGGACCGGATCAACCGCTTTTCCCCGGGTTAATGTCTTCCGGATACCGGTCAGTCCTTTGCTCCTGATGCATAAGATGTATGTGGATGTCAACATGCTTTCGCTCACACAACAATCATATCGCTTCTGGAAGGTAATCCGGAATCAGCAGGAGGCAGTTGGAAGCATCTTCCAACCCATCACTGGCAAGATTGCCAGTCAATTTATTCAGACTGGCGGATCGCCTGCTCCTATTACAGGGATGTTCTATACTGCAGGCACCCGAAAATTAACCATAGAAATAACCAGGGACATGGTTATACCTCAGTCCTTATTTGCAGATATTCCATTATCCGGCACAGATATTAATTGCCTGGAGCTTTATCCGAATGCCACAAACGTCAAACCGGATTTCTGGGTAGATTAGTGACATGTTTTGCCGAAGCACATTCACAGGAATACTACTCATCATCGGTTGCGCCGCCTGTGTTGATCGGATCACCATACCCGTTCCTACCCCGGCTGCTTATCCGGTTGTCATTGATGGTTTTATTTCAGACGAACCCGGACCCTACCTGATCAAAGTAACCCAAGCCTTTGATATTGAATCCAAATCGTCCTTCCGAATACCCATATCAGTAAAATCGATGACCCTTCGCGACAACCAGGGAATAACGGACGTTCTGACAGAAAAGGGGAACAAAGGATTCTATTATACCAATTTCATTACCGGCATAGTGGGACGGGTGTACACATTGCACATTGAACTGCTAGACGGCCGTATCTACGAATCCAAACCAGACACCCTCTACCCCTCTGGCGTTGTTGAAAAAGTATACTACACCTTCCGCCAGACCCAAAGATCCAATGGCACCACGGAGTACGGATATGACATTTTCTTTGACGCGACGTCCGGAACCCGCAACCACTACAACTTCCTCTGGAAATTTAACGGACTTTATCAAACAGACATTCCGTGCTGCTCCTGTCTCGCAGATCTGGTGAACCCGGTACCTGTCGTGAGCAATGATCAACTGGTTCATGAAGGCCAATTCAAAGGCGTTAAGGCCATGTATGTTCCCGTCACCGGCTGGACCTTCCAACATGGCGTTTATGCCAAAGTAAGTCAGCGCAGTCTTTCACGACAAGCCTATGACTTCTGGAGAATCGTGGGCGCGCAGCTAACCGGCACCACCAGTTTATTCCAGCCCATCACGGGTAGGGTGCCAAACAACTTCATACAGCTGGCCGGTCAAGAGACCCCGCTATATGGGTTATTTTATGCCACATCTTCGAACTCCAATGGCATCTATATAGATAAGAGCGATGTTCCCAGGCCTGAGTACATTCCGGTACTGCAATTGTCGCCCGCGACTGCCAATTACGATCCTTCCAAAAATACTTGCCAGGGTCTCTTTCCAAACTCAATTACCCTGAGCGGCGGATAGGCTGCGGCACTTATTTTATTTAACTTGAATCCGATTTTTTAACGCATGAAAACTACCCGGCATCTCCTTCCATTCATAACCATCGTTCTAATTGCTTCTTCAGCGCTGGCGCCTGCTGATTTTTTGCAAGACCTCCAACGCAGTTATGAACAATACCGGGTTCGCTATCAACCGGTACGGATCAGCATGGCATTCAACCAACCGCTATATGCTCCAGGTGACACCGCCTTCTTTGCCATCTGGTATACCCAGGAAGACCTAACCCCCGTCAAAGGCAATCAGTTGATCAACGTTGACCTCATCGCCGGAAACGGCAGTACTGTTCAGCGTGCCCGGTTCAAAGTGAAAGAAGGCAAAGGCAACAATCAGCTCGCTATCAGCAAGCGACTTCCTCCCGGAGAATACCGACTACTGGCCTATACCGATTGGATGAAGAACGTAGGCGATAGCTGGTTTTATCAAAAGAAACTCAGGATTGTAACCAAGAAGAAACTTGCCACATCATTCGCTGAACAGCCCGGCTTCTATCCGGAGGGTGGGCAGATGGTCGAAGGATATAATAACCGCATTGCACTCGTTGGCCCCCCGGCCGTGGAATATGTAGTCCGCGAGACCAGTGGCGCAGAGGTTGCCCGCGTCACCACAGACTCCACCGGGTTTGCTACCTTCATGCTCACAGCAAAATCGGGTCAGTCCTATTCGGCGGAGGCCGGAGGAAAAACCTTTGCACTGCCGGCAAACAGCAATGCAGGAGTTGGCGTTCGGCTGGAAGTCACCAGCCAATGTGATCTTGTAATAACGATCCCGCGTGAATCCAGCCTGAGCAAGAAAGACCTCTTTGCAGTTGTTCTTAACCGCGGTACGATGGTGGTGCGACAGCGGATCAAAGGCAATGATGAAGAAACCCGGCTCAATGTGCCTTATCCCAACCGCGGCGAATCATTCCATCAACTTTTTGTGTTCACCGCCGATGGTCAGGTGGTGGCGGAGCGGGTATTCATCCCCAATCCGGTCAGTACCCTGCAGGTAAAATTGCAGGTGCCCGCTGAAGTGAAACAACGCGATAAGGTTTCCAGCAGCTGGGAATTGGTGGATGCATCGGGTAATCCGGTGGAAGCCACGGCGTCCGTGACCGTGGTCAACGACGGGCTGTTCCCCGGAAGTTCTTTGCTGCGCAACCTGAGCTGGACGGATCTTCCAGGTTTGTCTGAACGCGCAGAGCGATTTGGTACCGCCGTGGAATCCAATGTGAATGACTTTCTGATTACCCAAAAATGGCAACGCATCAATTGGGAGAATGTGCTTAAAGAAAAATCACCTGCTGGCAATTATGCATTCCAAAGTGAAGCTAAACTGAAAGGCATGGTCATTTCTCCCACCAAAGGAACTCCACCTCCTGACTCGACCGTTATCATCTCCTATCTACATGGCAACAACGTAGGCTTTGAAGCATATACCCGGAACGGACAATTTGAAGTGCCATTTGTGTTTGACTTTTGGGGCGATGACAAGGTGTTCTGTACCCTGCAAAGTCGTGGGCGCAATGTAGACCGCAGCTATAACATCACCATTCCCAAAGATACCATCTCCATTACGGCCCGTTGGGAGACAACCGAGTTGAATAAGCCATCGGTATATGGTGATTATGCCCTGAGCAAAGAGCTCGTAACCAAGTCATACGCCTTCTTCGGAACGAATCAACAACAGGTGTCTCTTCGCGACAAGAGCCCCAACGCACCGATTGAAGAAGAATTCAATGGCGCTGATCAATCAGTGAATGTCGCCGACTACGTTGTGTTTCCTAAAATGGAAGATCTGCTCCGCGAGATTGTTCCCTTTGCTGGCTACCGGAAGCGCGGTACGGAAGAGTCCGTACGTATATCCTATCGCTGGGAAGGACAAACGCGTACCTATAGAGACGATCCGCTTTATGTTATCGATGGGATCCTCACCAAAAACACCACCTACTTCTGTGCACTGAAGCCCGAGGACATCGTCACCATCAAGGTGATCAATAACCCGAACAAACTTGCCCAGTTAAGTCGGTTGGGTGAAAACGGAGTAATCTTCGTAGAGACGCGCAAGCGCGACCGGACCAGCCGCGAACTGGAGCCAACGTTGTTTCCCGTGATTGGCTTGAGCAAGCAAGCCCTCCCATTTGTTGTGCAGTACAATGAGAACAGCCTGGGTCGCCGGCTCCCCGACCTCCGCTCCACACTGTTGTGGAATCCGATGGAGCGCAATGACATTAACGGTCGGGCCTCCGATGTATTTTTTGCGTCGGATGATGTGGGCACGGTACGGGTACTCGTGCGGGGTATCACAACTGATGGCCGCCCCTTCTACACCGAGGCAACTGTGAAAGTCGCATTTAATGCTTCACCCAAATAACGACCGGGTTTTTTGGCCCCGGCGTTTTGTGAAACATTCAAACTTTAGGCATATTTGCAGCCCTCTTGGGAAAGAGCCAAACGTGGCCTCCTGAACGGGAAATGCACAAGCCAAAGTGGCGGAACTGGTAGACGCGCACGACTCAAAATCGTGTATCTTCGGATGTGCGGGTTCGATTCCCGCCTTTGGTACTAAATCCTATTTCTTACTTCATTTCAGGCCTTATGAAAATCGCCAAGCATAGCGTTGCAGCCATTCATTATACCCTCACCGACAATACCGGAAAAGTATTGGACAGCAGTGCGGGTCGTGATCCCTTGTATTACCTCCATGGCGAGGGAAACCTGATCCCTGGTATGGAAGAGGGATTGGAAGGACAGGAAATTGGTAAAAAATTAAAGCTTAAAATCAGCCCTGAAAAAGGATACGGTGTGCGCGATGAAAAACTCATTCAAAAGTTGCCACGTACAGCTTTTGGTGGAGAGCGGGTTGAAAAAGGAATGCAATTTCAGGCCAATAATGGCATGATCGTTACCGTGACTGAGGTTTCCCTCGATCAGGTTACCGTAGATGCTAATCACGCGTTGGCTGGTGTTGAACTGAATTTCGACGTGGAAGTAATGGAAGTGCGCGCTGCAACCTCGGATGAAATCGCACACGGCCACGTTCACGGCCCAGGCGGTCATCACTAATACCGTTCAGATAAAGAATTGTCCCTTCAACGAAGGGAGTCATCATAACTGACAACTCCATGTTCAGCCCCTGAGCATGGAGTTGCCGTTTCCGGCATTTCTTGTTTTTAACTTTATGAATATTGGCTACTTTGCCCATATCATCAATTGATTTCCCCAACATGCTTATGAAAAAATCCATCACCCTGATTCTGGGTTTAGTCGTTGTCCTTTGCGGACAACTACGAGCCCAGGAGACCTTCCCACGCAATGACGTGAAAGACAATCGGGCAGAGGCCTGGGCGTTTACCAACGCTACCATCGTCGCAGACCCGCAGACCACACTCACTAACGCCACCCTCCTGATCAAGGGCGGTAAGATTGAAGGCGTGGGTAGCGGACTGGCCGTGCCGGCAGGTTATACCACCATCGACCTCAAAGGAAAATACATTTACCCTTCCATGATCGATGCCTATACCAACTACGGTGTTCCTGAACTGGAGCGTGGCCGTGGTGGCAATGCCTTTGGTGGTGTTGAACAAATTGAACCCCGAAACAAAGGTGCCTACAATGCCAATCAGGCGATTCGCTCCTTCTACCATGCTGCCGATGAATTTACCATCAACGCCAAGGTGGCTGATGAGTGGCGCAAGGCCGGCTTCGGATCGGTACTCACTTTCAAACCAGACGGTTTCGCCCGTGGGACATCTGCTTTCGTAACGTTGGGTGAAGTCAATGAAAATACATCATTATTAAAGGGTCGTGCCGCTGCCCATTATTCATTTAACCGGGGAACTTCCACCCAGAATTATCCGCGTTCCATGATGGGTTATGTGGCACTGCTGCGTCAGACCTACATGGACGCGGATTGGTTCGGAAGTCAAAACCCACGCCCCTTCGCAGATCAAGCCCTGGAAGCATGGATTCAAAACCAGAAACTTCCACAGATCTTTGAAGGCTCCAACTGGGGCGATGTGCTTCGCGCTGATAAATTAGGCGATGAATTTGGCGTACAATATATCATCAAAGGAGGCGGCGATGAGTACAAACGCATCGAAGAAATCAAAGGCACAAAAGCAACGCTGATCATCCCCGTAAGTTATCCTGACGCAAACGACGTGGACGATCCATTCGACGCTGTACGCGTCTCCCTCGCTGACATGAAGCATTGGGAACTGGCACCCACCAACCTGGCCACCCTGGAGAAAAACGGCGTGAACTTCGTGATCACCTCCAACGGCCTGAAAAAAGTAAGCGACTTCCTGCCCAACATCCGCAAGGCCATTGAAAATGGACTTAGCGAGACCGCAGCCTTGAAAGCAGTGACCACGGGTCCAGCCACGCTGCTGAATGTAGCCGACAAAGTAGGATCCCTGAAGAAGGGTATGCTGGCAAACTTTATCATTGCCTCTGGCAAACTGTTCGATGAAAAGACGACCATTTATCAAAACTGGGTTCAGGGTCAGAATTTTTCCATCAAAGCACTGGATACCAAAGATGCGAATGGCAAGTACAGCCTTTCGGTGAAGGGACAGTCCTATAATCTGGAGATTTCAGGTGAAGCAGGGGCACCTAAAGCAAAAATCAAGGTGAACGACACCACGTCCATTGACGTCAACCTGACGCTGAGCAATGACCTGGTAAGTATGAATTTCAAACCCGAAAAGAAAAACCCGGGTAGTGTACGGTTGTCCGGATGGACAGGTGACACCTGGAAAGGCAAAGGACAACTTACCGACGGCAGTTGGGTAGATTGGTCTGCAACCCGTACAGGCAATCTCGATGAGAAGCCTGCTGGCGGCAACAAAGGCGGAGCTTCTGCTGACGGCGGCAAGAAAGAAGAACTGGGCAAGGTATACTTCCCCTTCATTGCACATGGCACTCCAACTTTGCCTGCTCAGGAGACCCTGTTGATCAAAAATGCTACGGTATGGACGGGAGAAGCAGAAGGCATCCTTACCAACACCGATGTGTTGCTGAAAGATGGGAAAATCGCCCGCATCGGTAAGAACTTATCTGAACCTGGTGCCAAGGTTATTGATGGCACCGGCAAGCACCTGACTTCCGGAATTATCGATGAGCATTCACACATAGGCGGTGGTGGCAATGACGTGGCTACCAACTCCGGTATGGTGCGCATAGGCGATGTATTGAACTCAGAAGACATCAACATCTATCATGCACTCGCAGGTGGTGTAGTCGCTGTTCAGGTGTTGCACGGATCCGCCAACCCGATCGGCGGACAATCTGCCCTGATCAAATTGCGCTGGGGCGAATCACCCGAGAACCTGAAGATTCAGGGGGCAGATCCCTTCATCAAGTTTGCGTTGGGTGAAAACGTGAAGCGCACGTCAAACCCAGCATCCATTCGCTTCCCACAAACCCGCATGGGTGTGGAGCAGGTGTATGTAGATGCTTTCAACGAAGCCCTTGAATACCAAAAAGCCTGGAATGCATACAATGCACTTGCCCCCAAAGACAAAGCTACTGCGCTCAAGCCGCGCCGCGATCTCGCCAACGAGACGATGCTGGAGATTATCAACAAGAAGCGTTTCATCACCTGCCACTCTTATGTGCAGTCTGAAATCAACATGATGATGAAGGTGGCTGAGCAATTCAATTTCCGGATCAACACATTTACACACATCCTGGAGGGCTATAAGGTAGCTGACAAGATGAAGGCCCACGGTGTTGGCGCCTCTACGTTCTCTGACTGGTGGAACTACAAGTGGGAGGTGCGCTATGCCATCCCATACAATGCCGCCATCATGCAGCGGGAAGGTGTGCTGACTGCCATCAACTCGGATGATGCCAATATGGGCCGTCGTTTGAACCAGGAAGCGGCCAAGACCATCAAATACGGCAACATGACAGAAGAAGATGCCTGGAAGATGGTTACGCTCAATCCGGCCAAGATGCTCCACCTCGATAACTCGATGGGGTCCATCAAAGTGGGCAAGTCAGCAGACGTGGTGCTATGGACTGCACACCCCCTGTCAACCTTTGCACGGGCTGAAAAAACCATCATCGATGGCAAGGTGTATTTTGACATGGAGCAAGATAAGGCACGCAACAAAGAGATCGAACTTGAGCGCGCACGTCTGATTCAGAAAATGAAAAACGCCAAGAAGGGCGGTGCACCGGTTACCCGCGGCGGTTCACGCATGCAGGCTGAGTACCATTGCGAAGATGAGTACGAAGAAACCAGTGAGCAGAAATAATCAACGATTCAAAATCGCAAAGACATGAAAAAGATATTCCTCTCCATACTCTTCCTGTTCGCTGTGTCGACCGGGATGATGGCCCAACAACCCGTACCGGCACCGGACCAGACAAAAAAGATCGCCCTTACCGGCGGCATCGCTCACCTTGGCAATGGTCAGGTGATACAAAACTCTGTGATCGCCTTTGACAAGGGTAAACTCGTGATTGTAGCTGACGCATCCACCCGCCCCGACCTGAGCGGTTATGACGAAGTGAAGATCACCGGAAAACATGTGTACCCCGGATTCATTCTGCCCAACTCACAGGTGGGTTTAATGGAGGTAAGCTCCATCCGCGCCATGAGTGACAACCAGGAGCACGGTGACCTCAACCCCAACGTGCGCGCCTTGCCGGGATACAATACCGACACGGAGTTCCAGGCTACGTTCCGTTTCAATGGCGTCCTTTTGGCGGAAGCCACCCCGACGGGCGGAATCATTTCAGGGACATCCTCAGTGATGGAAATGGAAGGCTGGAACTGGGAAGACGCTGCACACAGCATAGACATTGCCGTGCACATGAACTGGCCTCCCCGGATGAAGCGTGAATTTGACTTCGCTACTTTCTCTTTCTCAGAGAATCCGAATAAGGACTATGATAAAACCGTTCAACAACTGGATGAGTTCTTCGCTGCGTCAAAGGCCTATGCCAATCAGTCATCAAAAGCCAGGAACCTCAAGTTGGAGGCGATGCAGGGTTTGTTCAGTGGCAAGAAGACCCTGATGCTTCATGCCGATAATGCCAAGGAAATCGTTGAAGGTGTTCGCTTTGCACAGCGTCAGGGTGTGCCCCGCATCACCGTGGTAACTACCACCGGAGCCTACCTCGCGGCTGAATTCCTAAAGGATAACAAGATTCCGGTTATACTCACTGCGGTCCATGATCTGCCGGAGCGTCCGGATGATGATGTTGACATGCCGTACAAGCAACCTTTTCTCCTCACACAAGCAGGTGTTAACGTATCGCTGTCACATGAAGGCATGCTGGCTGGTGCGCGCAACTTGCCCTTTTATGCCGGTACCGCGGTTGCCTATGGCATGAAGCCCGAAGAAGCTATTCAAGCCATTACCCTGAATCCCGCTAAGGCCCTCGGCATTGAAGGTCGTGTGGGCTCATTGGAAGTAGGCAAAGACGCATCACTCTTTGTGAGCGACGGCGATATCCTGGAGATCCGCGTAAGCAAAGTATCTGTTGCGTTTATCCGTGGCAAACTGGTCACCCTGCCCAACAAGCAGGAAGAACTGTACGAACGCTTCTCCAGAAAATATGGTCATATCAAATAATCTGGTTTATTGACCAACACATAAAAGACCCGGTGATGAGCCGGGTTTTTTGTTGTTTCAGAGAAGCCAGGCTGAATCATCCTGAGGGTCATCCCGTTTTCAGGATAAATCTTATCTTTGGTAATACCCCCTACCCTGACCTGTCCATGGCACTACTTCAAGGCTTCGAACACGATATCTTTATTTCCTACCGTCAGAAAGACAATAAGTACGATGGTTGGGTGACTGAATTTGTGACCAACTTGAAGAAAGAACTGGAGGCCACCTTCAAGGATGATGTGTCCATCTACTTTGATGAAAATCCGCATGACGGATTGCTGGAGACCCATAACGTAGACTTGTCGCTCAGTAAACGATTAAACAGCCTGATCGTCATTCCCATTGTGTCGCAAACTTATTGCGATCCCAAGAGCTTTGCCTGGCAACATGAATTTCTGGCTTTCCTCAAACTCATACGCAATGATCGTTTCGGTCAGCACGTGAAGCTTGCCAATGGCAACGTAGCCAGCCGGATATTACCCGTACGTATTCATGACCTCGAGCCGGAAGACCTGGCCCTGTTTGAAAATGAAACCGGGGAGTTACTCCGATCGGTAGATTTCATTTATCGCCTGCCAGGTGTGAACCGCCAATTGAGGGCGAAAGATGACGAGCAGGTAAAAGGAACAAACCAGACCATCTATCGTGACCAAATAAATAAAGTCGCTCGGGCAATCAAGGAAATTGTACAAGGACTCAAACAGGCGGATCAACCTTCGGGAGCTACCACACCTAAACAAAAAACAATACCCGCACCACAAACCGTTGACGCCCCTGCGCACCCTTCCCGATCAAATCCCAAATTAATTCTGGGAGCTGCGCTCTTCGCCATGGTGGCTGCTACTGCTTATTTCACCGTGCCGGGCTACCTGAAAAAGAACCACATGAGGAACGAAGTGCTTCCGGCCATTCAAGAAATGGTTAACAATAATTTTACCGCTCCCTCCAGAGCGTTTGAACTGGCCTTAGAAGCCGATAAAGTCATTGCAGACGACTCGGTTCTGATTAACCTTTGGCCCAAGGTGTCCCGCAAAGTAAAGTTGGAAACCATACCTTCTGGTGCAGACGTTTATTGGAAAGACTATGAGCGTCCGGCGGATGCCTGGAAAAAACTGGGAACCACACCAATGATGGATGTCCGGATACCCTTTGGTGTCCGATTCAAGATCGAGCGGTCTGGCTTTGAAACTTTGCACGTCACTACCGGGCGGATAGGCCCCGAGAATAACTTAAAACTCGACAGTATCGGTACCATTCCTGCCAACATGGTCAGGATACCTGCCCGAACCACACCGATGCTGATCGTTGGACTCGAGCAGTATCAGGGACAGTCGGTACCTGAATTTCTGGCCGACAAATACGAAGTAACGAATGCTCAATTCAAAGAATTTGTCGACGCTGGTGGCTATCAGAACCCAACCTTTTGGCCCAACAAGTTTATTAAAGACGGAAAGGCCATTTCAAGAGAAGAAGCACTAAAGACTTTCGTTGATAAGACCGGAAAGCCCGGACCCGCAGGCTGGGAAGTAGGCAGTTATCCCAATGGATTGGAGAATCATCCGGTTTCCGGCATCTCCTGGTATGAAGCTGATGCCTATGCGCGTTTTGCCGGCAAACAGCTGCCAACCGTATTCCATTGGAGTGTAATCGCCGAAACCAATCGTACCATGGTGATAGTCCCCAAGAGCAACTACAACGGACAATCTACCGTGCCGGTGGGAAGCCTTGAAGGTATTTCTTCATTCGGTATCTATGATCTGGCAGGAAACGTCAGGGAATGGTGCGCCAACCCTTCCGGCACAAATGGTCTTTATTTTTCCCTGGGAGGGGCCTGGAATGATGCCACGTACGCTTTCAATGACGCCTACATTGTCCGGGCCATGGATCGTTCTGTAGGAAACGGATTCCGTTGCATCCAACTATTAAAAGAAGGCCAGAGTTTCGCGGAGACCTCCAGACCGGTCTCTATGATGTTTAGGGACTACACCAAAGAAAAACCCGTTGACGACCAGACTTTTGAGTTCTTCCGCCGACAATACGCTTACGACCCGGGGCCAATCAATGCCCAGGTCAAAGTGATGGCCGACACCGGCATCTGGCATGTGGAGCAAATCACCATGGATGCAGCATACAACAAGGAGCGATTGGTGATTTATCTGTTTATGCCAAGGAACGGAAAGGTTCCTGTTCAGCCCGTGATCTATTATCCGGGATCAAACGTAATTTATGAACAGAAATTCACCAACACATATGTGAACCGTTTGGAATTCATCATTCGCAGTGGTCGGGCCATCGCGATACCGGTTTTCAAGGGAACCTTTGAACGTCATGATGAGTTGAAATCAGATTTGCCTGACAACACGGTATTCTATAAAGACCACGTCATCATGTGGCGCAAAGACCTGAGCCGAACCATCGACTACCTGGAGACCCGAACGGATATCGCCGCCAATAAGATCGGATACTTCGGCTGGAGCTGGGGCGGTTACCTGGGAGGAATTATCCCCGCTATTGAAACACGCATCAAGTGCATTGTACTTCACGTTGGCGGTATGGTCATGAACCCATCTCTTCCCGAAGTCGATCAGCTCAATTTTCTGCCTCGTGTTAAGCAGCCCGTACTGATGCTCAATGGAAAACATGATTTATTTTTTCCTGTAGAAACAGCACAGAAACCCATGTTCAATTTGTTGGGGACACCTGCCAAAGACAAAAAGATTAATATCTATGATGCAGGGCATTTAGTACCCCGAACGGAATTGATCCGCGAATCACTTAACTGGTATGATAAGTACCTTGGCACCGTGAACTAATTTGCAATCGCACCCTTTCTGTTTTAGACTTAGAAATCCCCAATCTTGCGGATTTGTTCCGACTTCGGTTAGGAAAATGGCTGATTTTGGTCATTATCCAGCGGGGTCAATCTTGGTAAATCGTACTACGGCCAACGCCTGACCAAATGCGGTTTGGCAGCCGGAAATTGCCATGACTGACCGGATTAACCAACTTCTCCATCACCTCGACACTGATTCTGTTGAATCGGTATCCCATGCCCTCGACGAAGCAGGCGGCTTTACTGACCTCTCCCTCGATGAAAAAACTGAACTTGTCCGGGCTTTTGCTGAAGTGTTCTTTCATGCCCACCACACCAAATCCAGCTCGATGCCGAGACTTGCAGTGCATGTTGAAGTACTGCTGGCCAGTTTCGGTCCTGACATCATACTGGTCTTGTTGGAAGAAATGCGCGAGGTGGACAGTGAGTCCGCGGTATTCTTTGGCAAGACCCTGGCACGCTTCGGCAACATCGGCCTGGATCAATGCCTGAACAAAGTGGTGGAATTAAACGAACAAGGTGAAGATCCAATCAACATTCTTCAGGCCCTATCCTTCTTCCGAACACCGGAAGCCGTACAATCAGTACCACAAATACTGGAAGCAGCTAAATCAAATCGCCATCACGTTACAGCCATGGCCTTGTATTGCGCCGGACGACTGGTACAAAAACTCAAAGCTCAATTCTTTCCTACCGAAATACGCAAGAAGCTGTTTGATTCAAGTTTCGCTTTCCTTGCCAGTTCACATGGTCTTGTTCGCAAGAACGCAGCCAGAACCCTTGGAAAAATGCTCCGTCGTGGAATCCTATTCCGCGAGCAGGAAGACAAACTGCACAAAGCTTTCCTTTCCATCACAGGCAGGGATGAACACCACAACTGGGACCGTGCCTTCATCGTGCGTCGTGAAGCAGAAAGCTTTCTGCCATTCTTCCATATGCAGGCGGCTTCTTCTTCCGCATATAACCAAAGCTTCACCATCGTCACCAAGCGACTGCTGTGCGCCAATACCTATCATTACACCATTGAAGCTCCGCTCATCGCACGAAAAATTGAGGCGGGACAATTTATCATTGTGAGGCCGCATGCCTACAGTGAGCGAATCCCACTGTCCATCTGCGGATGGGATCGCGAAAAAGGAACCATTGATATAATTATCTCAGCCGTCGGCAAGACCACGACCGAACTGAATGCCATGGTTCCTGGTCAAACCCTACAGGACGTCGTTGGCCCGCTGGGCGAACGCTCTGCCCTGCCCCGCGAAAAGGGAACTTGCGTTGTCGTTGGTGGTGGCTATGGAACCGGAGCGGTTATACCCACTGCCCGCGACATCCGTAACCTGGGCTACAAGGCTATCGGTATTGTTGGCGCCCGCGGCACTGACAACCTGATCATGACAGATGAACTCAAACAGGTATGCGATGAGGTGATCATCACTACCAATGACGGCTCGGTTGGGATGCATGGTCTGGTAACCGATGCCCTGCGACAGGTGCTGGATCGGGAGAAAGTAGTATATGTCCTCGCGGTAGGCCCGGTCCCGATGATGAAAGCCATCAGCGAAATGACACGCCCGCTGGGCATCACCACCTATGTATCATTGAATGCAATCATGGTCGACGGCACCGGTATGTGCGGCGCCTGTCGTGTCACCGTAGGCGGTGAAACCAAATTCGCCTGTTTCCACGGCCCTGATTTCGATGGGCATAAAGTAGACTTTGAGAACCTCATGAAACGTCAGAAAATGTTTGTACAACAAGAGAAACTGGCGATGGCCAGCCTTCACGTTTAAGCAATATTACCATGATAACCGTACCCGCTACCCTAAGCAACAAAGAGCGCAGCAAGATTTCTCACCAGGAGATGCCCTTGCAGGATGCCCAACATCGCGTTGGCAACTTCGACGAAGTACCTGTAGGATATAGCGATGAGCAAGCCATGCAGGAAGCATTGCGCTGCCTGCATTGCAAGCGACCAGCTTGTGTGGGTGCCTGCCCGGTGGGTATCGACATACCAGGTTTCCTTCGCCTCATTGAACGCGGTGACCCCGCAGGCGCTGCCCGCAAAATCAGGGAGACCAACTTCCTGCCCGCTGTTTGTGGTCGTGTGTGCCCGCAGGATAAACAATGCCAGGCTGTGTGTGTGGTGGGACGCAAGAATCATCCGGTTGGCATCGGTAACCTCGAACGCTTTGCCGCCGATTACGAACGCAAGAATGGATTGGTGCAGTTGCCACGCATCCCTGAGTCTACCGGTAAACGAGTAGCCATCATCGGTTCGGGACCTGCTGGTCTTTCCGCCGCCTATGAACTGGTGACCCGTGGTCATGAAGTAGTGGTGTTCGAAGCTTCGCACCGCGCCGGTGGCGTCATGGTGTATGGCATTCCACGCTTCCGTCTACCGCTGGAAATCGTGGATGAAGATGTAAAACTACTCACCGAACTCGGCGTCAAATTCGTGTACAACATGGTGATCGGTAAAGTACTCACCTTAGAGGACTTGTTGAACAAAGAAGGGTTTCACGCGATTATGATTGGCACCGGTGCCGGACTTCCCCGGATGCTGGATGTTCCAGGCTCCAACGCCAACGGTGTCTATTCAGCGAATGAGTACCTCACCCGGATCTATCTGATGGATGCACACCACTTTCCGCAATACAGCACCCCCGTCTCCAGCGGCAAGAAAATTGCCGTGATCGGTGCCGGCAACACAGCCATGGATGTCTTGCGCACGGCGCGCCGCCTGGGTGCTGACGCAACCTGCTATTACCGCCGGTCTAAAGACGAAGCACCTGCCCGCTCTGAAGAACTTACGCATGCCGAACAGGAAGGCATGATCTGGCGGTGGTTGTCCAATCCGGTGGAGTTCATTGTGGACGAGAACAACTTTGTAAAACAAATCAAGTGTGAGAAGATGGCGTTGTCCGAACCGGATGAAACCGGTCGTCGCAAGCCCATTTCCACGGGAGAGTTCTTTGTCGAAGACTGTGACACGGTAGTCATGTCGCTTGGCTGCAGCGTGAACCCCATCATTCCATCCACCGATAACGAGATCCATACGAACAAGTGGGGTGTAATCACCGTTGATGCCAACACCAACCAAACCAGCAAGAAAGGTGTATTCGCCGCGGGCGACGCCATTACCGGCGGTTCAACCGTGATCCTGGCCATGGGTCAGGCAAAAAAAGCAGCCAAAGCCATTCACCACTATCTGATGGGAACCTCTGAAACAGTGCCTGAAGTCCTGGTCGAAGAAGAGGATGAGGGGTAGTGAACAACCTACAGCCCATTGACTTTACGGATAATGCTATTGGTTATCTCGGTAGTGTTGAAATTGACAAGAAGACCCAGTTTGAGTTTACTCAAATTTGAGATACGTCAATAATTGCTGATGGTGTACGTCGGCAAGGCCTTCAATAGACTTTATCTCAACCATTACCTTATCTTCAACTATCATATCGACACGAAAGCCTATATTGAGTCGCACTTCTTCATAAACCATTGGTATGGGAACCTGGAGGGAAACCTTTAATCCCAATTTCTGCAGCTCATAGGCCAGCGAGGCCTCGTAAGTTGATTCGAGTAATCCCGGACCAAGTCTGTTGTAGACCATAAATATCCCTTTCCTGATCAGGTAGGAGATTTCGTTTTCTGTCATGGTTAAATTTGGGAAGAAAAGATGTTGGACCATTCGTTTGGTCAAAAGGGTTTCCATTTGATTTTTTGTCCGGAAAACATTTTTCCATACCCTTCCGATAGTTCCCACGTATTGCAAATCAGTCTCCCGCAGATGTGCACAGATTCAATACAATGATTGGCGCGGATCGCTAAAGTGAATTCAACTATCACACGCATTGATCAGCGGAAAATCGTTGCACGCAAATCAGCGTAATTCTGCGGGAAACTAATCCTGGCTTCAACTAAATATCAGACTAGACTGGGAGTAAGTTAACCATCATGCCATTCCACAGTGGTATGAGTAGTCTCCCGCAGATGTTCACAGATTCAATACAATGATTGGCGCGGATCGTTAAAATTAATTTCACTACCAAATGAATTGATCGGCGAAAATCATTGGGTCAAATCAGCGCAATTCTACGGGAAACTAATCATGGCTTTAACCAAATCAAAGACGAACGGGGACGATTCTCCAGTTGTTAAGAGCAGTCTCCCGCAGATGTGCACAGATTCAATACAATGATTGGCGGGGATCGTGTAGGAAAAAAATTCCACAGCATGCATGAACACACTGTGGAACTTAATAGGCTTATGTGTTACTGTCTTGCGGTCGAGAGTATGAACTCCGCAACGTCTTTCTTGAACTTCTCCATGGAAGCCTGATGGGTGTACATCATGTGCCCGGCTTCATAGTACTTCATGATAATGTTGTTCTTGATGTTCGGAGGCAAGCCCAGGTGGTCGATGGTGTATTCGACGCCATAAAATACCGTGGCTATATCATAGTATCCGTTGAGGATCATCACCTTCATGTTGGGATCTTTGGTGAGCGCGCTCGCCATGTCGATTCCGGTATTGATAGCGGCAGAAGTTCCCCAACGCAAATTACCCTGGTGCTTCCAATCCCAGCGAAATCCTTCTCGGCCTCCGGCACTGGTCATGTAATTCAATTTCTTGTTCACCTTCAGGTCGTTATAAAAATAGTTCAGAAATCCTGCAGTATACGCCGGGCTGATCGCAGCACTTTGGGGATCATAGTCCGCGAACTGACTTACCAAATCCTGGTTGATGCCCTTGAATCGGGAGTCCAGTCGACCAACCGTATTGCCTTCACCCCGGAGCAACTCAGCAAAGAACTCACCGGCCTGCACGCGCAGGTCCGCACGCATCCAAAAATCAGCACTCACGCCTGAGTACGCGGCCAGTTTATTGGCCATGGATTTCTTCTCATCAGCCGTCAGGCGATCACCTTTATAAAGAGCAGGTACATACTCCTTTTCTGTAAATGACCTGACATCAGCCAGGAATGCTTCCAGGTTGGCAGGTTTATTCGCTACTTTATTATGATACCAGGCCGTGGCGGCATAGGTGGGAAAATGAACTACATACGGCATGTCGTCATTTGGCGGAAACAAAAGGGTCCGCAGGTCGAAGACGGCAGACACCATCACCACGCCATTCATAGCGATGCCATCATCCAATAGTTTGTCCATGACGCCTGCATTGCGGAAGGTGCCATAGCTTTCTCCCAACAGGTATTTAGATGAATTCATCCGGCCATTTTCAATGAGGTATTGCTTGATGAACAGGCTGATACTCCGGATATCCTGGTCAACTCCCCAGAAATCTTCAAACTTGTATTTGCCAGAAGGAACGCTGAGGCCTGTGCCCACCGGATCCATCATCACCACATCGGCAATGTCCAGCAAAGAGTAATCGTTATTTACAACTTTGTAGGGTGCGGCGGGTGTATTACCCGGGTCATTCACTACCACGCGTTTAGGTCCCATGATTCCCATATGGAGCCAATAGGATGACGAACCCGGACCGCCATTGTAAGAAAAAATAATCGGCCTGTTGCCGCCACCATCCTTGGTATAGCTGGTGAACCCGAACAACGCCATCGGATTATTGGTCTCATCCCGGAGGGCCATCGTCCCGGCTTTTGCCGTAAGGTTGATGATCACTCCGTTTATTTTCACGGATTGCTGGGTAGTGGAAACCTCCGCTTCTGCATTGGTCTTTGAATCCGATTTGGACGCATCAGACTGGCCATAGGTGATGAGCGTACAGCCGAGGAAGATCAGTATCAGTAATTTTTTCATAGGTGTTTTATTTGCTGATCCAAAGTAGGAAAAACACCAATACGCGTTGACAAAATATGTCAGGCGGCAACCCTGCAGGTTGGAAATAAAAAAGCCCGTGCCGGGGGGCAACAGGCTGGAGGAGAGATTTTCGTGTCTCAGGCATTAAATACCTCAAACGGGTGCTCTTCACAGAACTTCCACAGTTCATAGAAAAACCGGCCCGTGGCACCTATGCCATAGGCGATCCAGTACCACAGGGACTCCCCCCCGTTGATCGACCGCATCTCCTCCTCCGTTAAGAGGCGCAGGTCGTCTGAAAATTCATTCATCTTCATACGATTTTTTGTTTTGGTTGAACAATGATTAATTGGTTATTGGATTCAAGCCCGAACCCGGGATGAAGATGAACCTCCGGGTTCGGTGATCCAATACGATATCATCATTGATCCGGTAAACAAAGCCCCGGTGATTTCGGAATACCAGACGTAAGAAATTGCAGGATCAAAACAGGGGTCAATGGCCCCTGAATTCAAAATAGCTTTTCAGCACTTCATCGGGTCGCTCCCATTGCGGATAGTGACCGCAATCGGGTATCTCAACAATATCAGCATTTGGAACTAGCTCTCTGTAGCGGTCCGCCATATGCTGCCCCGAAACCGGGTCGTTGACTCCATCGATCAAGCGCAACGGACACCTGGCCTGCCGAAGCGCGTTAAGCCAGCGCTCCCGGTTCTCGCGTCGTTCGATAATGTACTGAATGAGTTTGTGGGTGATGCGGGTACCATTGTTGAACCGAATCAGACTATACAAGTCTTCCAGTTCGGAAAGTCTCGGCCTTGTAGCTGGCTGGAAGAGGATTGAAAACGATTCAGTGAATCTTTTGAGGTTCATCAGGCGCGACACCATAAAGCCAAATGGCCCCAGCAACAACTGCTGGGTGCGCGTGGGGCGATGGGTCTCCGGGAACAACCCGCCATTGAGCAGACAGCAAGATGCGATACGATGCTGATTTCTTTCAAGGTCCCGCGCCAGTAACTCCTGTGCTACGCTATCCCCAATGTCGTGCGCGAGGATATGGTATTGTTCCACGCCGCGGTCCTTCAGCAACGCCTCCACCATATCAGCTTGTGACTTAAGGGAATAATCAAAATTGGTGGGTTTGGCACTGTGACCAAAGCCGATAAAGTCAGCTGCGATTACCCTGTTATGCCGCGTAAGGTTGTCCCACACCCGATGCCAGTCCCACGACGCCGTAGGGAATCCATGGAGCAGTACGAGCGTATCGCCCACGCCTTCCTGCCGGTAAAACACATCATGGCCCTGGTATTTGAACCGGGCTCCCTGTGAATACCATTGGTTGACGCTCCACATGAGTTTAGAATTGGAATTATTCACCGGGAATTACTAAGGTTAATAGGATTGTTATCACTCGCAACTTTTTTTGCCCCAAATGATTTGTATTGTTAAAAGTGTAGTCGCAAGTCCGGTACCAATGTGAGGAAGAAATGTCGGCCATGCATCAAGGAAAAATATTTGAATCAATCCCCACTGTGAGAACGCGAGGATTAGCGCTATCGCACTCGAAAAGAAAATACTTCTGACATTTCTACTTCTTAGAATCAGTCTGGTAGTAAATATCAGAAGAATCAGTCCAATTAGCGTTGGGAGGAGATACCAATACAAAACTTCCACTTTCATAAAGCCCTTAATTGTCATGTGTCCTTGTCACAGCCAAATTGCTGCCAACCAGTACGCTTATAGCACCATTGCATAAACACAAGTATTACCTTTGTTAATTTACTACAAATCTCAACATCAAAGTAAACAGTACTAAGCTTTGTTGCTTATCTCATCCTAAAGATGTAGGGAAGGCGTCAGTTCAGCAACTACCCGGTAGCACATTGATCTGCGTCTTTTCCTGCACTTCAATCCCCGAAAATCTGCGGGAGACTAATCTTTGCCAAAGGAAGATCTTCAAAATGGAACACAACTTGTAATTGAGCACAGAACCTGTTCAAGCTAAGGATCAGTTTCCCGCTGATGGTCGCAGATCAATTTCATGATTATCGCTGATCAGACTCGATGTCTTCATCGAGCGGCGCATTGAACTGCGCCTGTTACTACATTTCAATCCCCGAAAATCTGCGGGAGATTAACCCTATGCCAAAGGAACATCTTCAAAAAGGAACACCACTTGTAATTGAGTGTAGAACCTGTTCAAGCTAAGGATCAGTTTCCCGCTGATGGTCGCGGATCAATTTCATGATCATCGCTGATCAGACTCAATAGCTTCATCTTGCCGCGCATTGATCTGCGCCTTTTCCTGCATTTCAATCCCTGAAAATCTGCGGGAGACTTATCTATGCCACAAGCCTTATTTCCAATAGGAACATAACTTGTGATTGATAATTGACTGAACTTCGCCAGGCTACGGCTAGCTTGTCCGGGATGACGTTTTGGAGATAGAACACTCTTTTCACTACTCCAACCTCCAAATTCTCCAGCTTCCTCCTCTCAACTTCCAACCTCCAACTTCCAACTTCCCTCATCCCCCCACTTACCACTACCAACTTCCTTCATCCTCCCAACCACTCACCAACTTCTATTTTCCAACTTCCAACTTCCACTCACTACTTACTACTTACTACTTACTACTCACTACTTACTACTCACCACTCACCCCCTACCCTTCCCACACCCACTTCCCTCCAGTCATTGTTCTTTCAATCGGAATCGTCACCAAAGTCGATGGATCTTCTTTAAAAGGATCCCTGCCGAGAACAACGAGGTCTGCATGCTTGCCAAGGTCTATTGAACCCTTGGTGTTTTCCTCGTAAGAAGCATATGCTCCGTGGATTGTTCCGATACGGATTGCCTCTTCCACCGTCACTTTCTGATTGGCACCCCAAACAGTTCCTTTAATATCCGTGCGTGTAACACTGCTCTGCAACGCCATCATCGGCTCAAAGGGTCCGGGTGGATAATCACTGGCTTGCGTGGCCCGGATACCGGCGTCAAGGAACGAACGAAGAGCAAACATATTCTTCAAACGCTCCTGTCCGTATTCCTTCATTTTTTCGCCGTGGTAGTACACATAGGTCGAGAAAGGAGTTGGAATCACGCCCAGGTTCTTCATACGTCGGATCAAGTCATCATTGATCACCGTGCAATGTTCAATACGGAAACGCGGATCCTTGCGCGGATAATCCTTCTGCAACTGCTCATACAGCCGCATGGTGGTATCAATCCCAACATCCCCATTGGCATGGATTCCAATTTGCCAATCGGCCTCATGGGCTTTCTTCGCAATGGGATAAAGCTTGTCATAGTCCATTACCATGATACCATAGTCATTGGGCCTGCCGAGGTAAGGCTGCGACAACCGGGCTGTGCGTTCCGAGATGGAGCCGTCACACGTCATCTTCATGGCACCGACACGCACCCACTCATTGCCCATGCCCGTCCGAATTCCCGCATCGATCATCTTGCTGATGTGGGTGAACCCAATCAGGCAGTATACCCGAAGGCCAAGGTCCCCGTTTTCATGTGCATCCTGATAGGCCCGAAGATATTCGGGTGAACCATAGGCATCGTGTACGGAAGTGACACCCGTCTTTGTCATCATCTTTGAAATCAACTTCACGCCTTCGCGCAGGTCATTGCGGGTGTAGGCATAAGGGATCACTTTCTCAAATGCATCACATGCACTTTCCTTCACGCGCCCCGTCATCTTCTTCGAAGCGGGGTCGCGATCGAACATACCTCCGGAAGGGTCCGGTGTTTCATGGGTAACGCCCGCGAGCTTCATCGCCAGCGTATTGACATACATCGTGTGTCCGCCGCGGTGTGAAATGCGTACCGGGTGCTCGGGTGCACAGGCATCCAGGTCGGCGATGGTAAGAAAGCGACCCTCGGTAGTTTTGGTATCATCGTATTTGAAGCCCAGCACCCAACTTCCCTTCGGGGTATTCGCGGCACGATCGCGAATAGCATCCTGGATGGCCTTGATGGAACGCAGGTCACAGTCTACTTCACGTAAATGATTTAATCCGGAACTGCCTGGATGTGAATGGGCATCGATAAAACCGGGCAATACGGTCTTGCCACCCAAATCGATTTTCCTGGTCCGGCCAGTAACAAGATTTTTTATCTCATCATTGGTACCCACGGCAATAAATTTCCCATCCGCAATAGCAACCGCCTGGGCATTGGGTGTATTGCCCATAGTAACTATGTTTCCATTGAGCAGAACCAAATCCGCCTCTCGGGTGGCAAAGGCTGGTGTTACTGAAAGAGCGGCCAGGGTTCCAAGGAATTGCCGGCGCGACTGGGGAAATGGGTTCTCTATCATGGCAGTTGTTATTAGTAGTAGAATATCCGGATTTGTGCACGGTCTTTCGTGAAGTCGATATGCTCAATAGTAATCTTACGAATATCGAGTCCCGTGCGGGATTTCAAATCTTCAATGAGTTTGGGGTGTAATTCAGGTCGGATATTTTCCAACGATGGATAGTCAATGGTCTTTGACTTCTGATTCTTCATCAATTGATTGCCGTCCACCAGGTACACCGCCGCCACAATCATGGCGTTGAGCGACACAATCTCGGTGACACTGCCCTTCATAATGGAGTTGGTAAGCCCGATGGTCATGACAATGAACAAATACGTCATGTCTTTGGAGGTGATGGTGTCGGTACGAAAACGCAACAACGAAAACGCAGCAAGCAACCCAAACGCACTACCCATTGAATCAAAGGCTTTTGTCTTCTCCAACATATAGGAAAGAAGAAACACGATGAAGTTGAGCAGGAAGAACGTGAAGAAGGAGTCCCTTTTCTGATACGTGTGGTAGTACACCACCCTCACCAGCACGATCATGGCTACGGTGTTGATGAGCAGTCGGGTAAAGAAGTACTCGGTAAACAGGGTAAAGCCATCCATGCAACCAATATAGGATTTAGCCCGGGCACCAACAAGGCCCTTCCGGGCACCGGGAAATAGTATTATCTTACTTTTATGAAACGCAGAAAATTTCTGGCTACGGCCACGGCCGCAGTAGGGCTTCCTTTGCTGACCACCAACCAATCCAACGCTCAACTAGAATCTCTTTCGCCTATGTCTCCTGCCAATTCTCATTTTGACGCCATCGTGCTTGGTGTCGGTTCTATGGGTTCTGCCACCGTATGGCAACTGGCCCAGCGCGGCCACCGCGTACTCGGCATCGAACAATTTGATATTTCCCATGACCAGGGTTCGCATGCAGGTCAAAGCCGCATCATCCGCCAATCCTACTTTGAGCATCCGGATTATGTGCCGCTGCTGCAACGTTCTTACAGCAACCTTGCCGCATTTGAAAAAGAAACCGGTGCAAAGATTTTTCATAAAGCTGGCGTGCTCTACTTCGGAAAGCGTGGCAACGAACTGACCGCTGGTGTGGAGAAGTCGGCAAATATCTATAAACTTCCCATCCAAAAACCCGGACATCAGGAGGCGGCCAAGCAATTTCCGTCCTTCGCTATCCCCGCTGATTTCGATATCATCTTTGAACCGGATGCGGGATTCATGACGCCAGAGCGTACTATACTTACCTACACCGAGGAAGCCATCCGATTTGGCGCTACCATTCAAACCAAAGAATCAGTACAGTCGTGGAAACAGGAAGGCAACCAGATAAGAGTCATTACTGACAAGGGTGAGTATACGGCAGACAAACTCATCATAACTGCCGGAGGTTGGGCGCCGCACCTGATACCCCAACTGAAACAGGAGTTGACGGTGACCAAGCAAATGATCATGTGGGTGAATCCCAAATCCTGGAAGCCCTTTGCCTATGGCAACTTCCCGTGCTGGATCATGGAAGATCCCGAACGCGGGTCATACTATGGATTCCCGATTGTGCCCACGAAAGAATTTGGCGGTCCACTCGGACTTAAACTGGCCCACCATCAGCATGGTGAGGTGACGGATGCCAGGAATGTGAACCGGGCCGTAACCCCCGGAACCGAAGAAGACCTGATGTCTATTCTTAGAAAGTATATCCCGGAAGCGGTGGGCTCCATCCTCAGTGTCAAGAGCTGTCTCTACACGAATAGCAAGGACCAAAATTTTATCATCGATCACCTCCCCGGCTCGGATAAACGGGTGACCATCGCCACCGGATTCAGCGGACATGGATTCAAGTTCGTACCGGTGGTTGGAGAGATTCTGGCGGATCTGTCGATGAAGGGGAAGACAGAGTTGCCGATTGGATTTCTTGGGATTAACAGAATTAAGTAAGTGGTAAGTGGAAGTTGAGTGAAATGAAAGAGTATACCTAAAGATCTAAGTCCTAAGCCCTAAGTCCTAGCCCTATGAGAAATCTCCTCCTTCTTATCCTCCTTTTTCTGTTTTCCTGCTCTTCCCCATCGTTTGACATCATCATCAAGGGAGGAAACGTATTGGATGGAACCGGTGCATCAGCCATAAAAGCAGATGTAGCCATTCAAAATGGAAAGATTGTTAAGATTGGTGACCTGAGCGCTACAAAGGCAACCAAAACAATTGACGCCACAGGCCTGATCGTTTCGCCGGGGTTCATTGACTTGCACGCCCACATCGAGCCCATCATGTCTTTGCCCGATGCCGAAAGCAATGTGAGGCAAGGCGTAACCACAGCAGTGGGCGGCCCGGATGGCGGCGGACCCATGCCGTTTAAGCCGTATCTCGATTCGCTCGATAAGTTCAGGCTGGGTATCAATGTAGCTTACCTAACGGGACACAACGCTATTCGGTATGCGGTAATGAAAAATGACAACCGCAAGCCGACGCCTGAAGAACTGGAGAAAATGAAAGCACTGGTGAAAGATGCCATGGACGCCGGAGCGTTTGGTATATCAACCGGTCTCAAGTACATGCCTGGCACCTTCTCCGAGACATCCGAGGTCATCGAACTATCCAAAGTGGCGGCAGCGCAGGGTGGTTTCTATACCTCTCATTTGCGCGAAGAAGGACTTGGTTTGATTGCCGGTGTAAAAGAGGCGATCATGATTGGCCAAGAAGCGAATATTCCCATCGTACTCACGCACCACAAAGCCATTGGCAAACCCATGTGGGGCAAAAGCGTGGTGACGCTGGGACTGGTTGATTCTGCACGGGCTGCAGGTATCGACGTGATGATGGACCAGTATCCTTACACAGCCAGCAGCACCGGTTTGTCAGTGCTCATTCCCACCTCAGCGATGGCCGGGTCATCAGCCGATTTCAAGAAACGCATCGAACGCAAGTCATTCAAGGATAGTGTACTGGCCGGCATCCGTTTTAATTTACTCAATGACCGCGGCAGCGGCGACCTGAAACTGATTCAGTTTTCCACCGTGGATTGGGATCCATCCCTGAATGGCAAAACTCTTTATGATTATGCCGTGCTTAAGGGTGTAAAACCCGATGTGGAGAATGGCGCGAAGCTGGTACTTGAAATGGAATTGAAAGGAAGTGCCAGTTGCATCTTTCACGCCATCAACGAAGACGATGTTCAACGCATCATGAAGCATCCATTTGCGATGCATGCTTCGGATGGTGAAACGGTGAAGTTTGGTGTCGCCCATCCCCACCCCCGCGCATATGGCACATTCCCCCGCGTGCTTGGACATTATGTCCGCGAATTGAAAGTCATACCCCTTGAAGAGGCTATTCGCAAAATGACTGGTTTGCCAGCCCAACGACTGGGGCTCACAGACAGAGGGTTGATCAGGGAAGGATATGTCGCTGACATTACTTTGTTCAATCCCGAAACCGTGATTGACAAAGCGACCTTTGAACAACCACATCAGTATCCGGGAGGAATTCCTTATGTTATTGTCAATGGTGTAGTCACTGTCTCCGATGGCCAGATGACCAATGAGCGTGGCGGAAAGGTGTTGCGGAAAATGAGGCAACGATAATTGTTGTAACCGGGCTGGTTAGTCCGGATTTGCAATCCATACTCATGAATTCAAAAAGTAATCGGAAATCCATGACAAAATTATCAGATACACAACAAGTGACGGATCACATTGCACAGCTTGATCCCCAGCTTGGCAAAGTGATCACGTATTTGCGCAAGGTAATTATGAGCACGGACAAGATCATTGGTGAGCGCATCAAATGGAATAACCCCAGTTTCTATTACACCGGGGAAATGAAAGTCTTTGATCCGAAGGAATACAAGCGCGAACTCATCGTGATGAACCTTCACAAGGGACGCATTATGCTGGTATTTCCATCGGGTGCTAAGGTGAAGGAAACATCCGGCTTACTGACCGGTGACTACAAGGATGGCAGACGGCTTGTGGTGTTTGCTGACCTTGCCGATGTGAAGTCGAAAGAACAACAACTGAAGAAGGTGATCAAGGACTGGATCAAGCTAATAGATGAATAATCCGTCCGTTGGCTTATTGATCAACCGTTGGGCCAGATTTGTAATAAGGCCCTTACTCATTCGACAATCACGTAACAAATCCGACAGCTTATTCGTCTATGGTGTAAACCTAATTCCATGCTCTCAATCTCCACCATTCGAATTGTTGCGGTGATGATGCTGGTCACCGTGATACTCGGCGCGCTGTTCAATCAGTATCTTGTCGGGCCGGTGATCTTTGCAAAGGACTTCCTCACCGGTGCTGCCTCCAACGATTCGAGAATTATTACCGGCGTTTTGTTGTCCGTAGTGGACGGAATAACAGGCCTGTCCATCGCTATTCTCCTCTGGCCCGTGTTCAAAACAACCAACCGGTTCATGGCTGCGCTCTACATCGGCCTCTCCTTAATTGGTTTTGTGACCGTCCTGGTCGATGATTTGGCAGTCCTGACAATCCTCGGACTCAGTCGGGAATTTGTGAAGACATCCGATCCGACACTGCAAAACGTAAGCATCGTGTTTTATCACACAAGGTGGTGGACGCATTACTTAACCCTGCTGATGGCTGGCCCCTTGTTCGCAGTACTTAACATACTCTTGTTTCAATCGCGGCTGGTGCCGCGCTTCATTTCAGTTTGGGGAATCATCGGCGCCGGCTTGCTGATTACAGAAATGGTATTGTCAATGTTTGGCAAACCCACCAACATGTTGATGCTTATGCCATTTGGATTACAGCAATTGGTGTTGATCGTTTGGATGTTAATCCGCCCAGCAAGCGCTTCAACAGTAAGATAAGCCAAGGTCAATTTGGTCGAGTGCTACTGGATATCTACCACCAAACTCACACCATCTTCAAATTTTCAAATCTTCCAATTTTAGATTACTGGTTTTAGTTCTCGCCACCTTCAAATCATTCAAATCTTCAAATCTTCAAATTTCCGGTATTAGTTCACCTCCAACTCATCTTTCGTCGGCAATTTCGGAAACGGAGCATGCGGCTCGGTCTGATACCAAAACACAACACTGGATATATCCGATTGTTGAGGCAGGTAACGCCCATCATAACGCCACCCCAGATCCTGAATGGTCACTTTGAGGTCCGAATCAAACCGGATCGGGTCCGTGATATGCCAGCGATACATCCCAAAGCGCTGCATCACCTGATAATGTCCATCACCGCGGATTACCTGATGAAGGCCGGCATACGGAGTACAGAATTCGGTGTAGAGTGATTCCTCCACCCCGGCACTATTCTTTTTGTTTGTGTCAAAATCATAACTGCCGCAGAAGTAATCTTCTGTGCCCGTGCCATTGATGGTGGAAAATTCTTTATCCCCATCCATGAAGAACTTAATCTCCCCTTCACCCCACCAGCCATTGTTGTGCACACCCCAGGCCATGTAAGTACCCACATATTGGCCTTTGCCTTTGATGTTATCAACCAGTGTATACACATCCTTGTACTTCACCGGATTGGTACGGCGGAACTGTGCATGGAAATAGGCCGCATCATCAGGAACCTTGGTCAGCGTGTAATCCACCTGATAGAACATCCGCACCTTTTCATGATCGAGGTTTTCGAGGGTGATCCTGCATTTCTTCCGGAACGGCATTACCCAATAACTATTGAATGCGCTGCCCGGATTCACACATATGGCCAGTGAATTGAGATGGGCATATTGCTCCCATCCCATGCCGAAGAAGTCTCCCAGCGGGGCCTCCACAGAAGGTGTCGGTTCATCATCCCAATAAATCCGCAGAATTGAAAACCGCCAATGCCCAGTTGGCGTAAGCCAGATATGTTGTACAGCGCCGGGTCCGGTAATGTCAGCAAGCACGGCCGTCTTGCCCGGCTCAATCCATATATAGGGGCTCACCTTCCAGCCCTGACCCAGGTCTTTCGCATTGCGGGACGCAACCCCTTCCTTATCCATTCCTCCTTTTCCCTTTTCACCCGTCGGGTTCTCGGCACTGATGGATCTGGATTTTGCATCCGATAACCGGAAGAGATTACCCATGTTGGTACTCAATCCATTGAATCCGCCATCCTGGGCGCGCAAACTGACGCTGATGAGCATCGCAGCGATAAACAGTGTTTTCATACAAGGAGGTTAACAGTAAGAAAGTTATGGATTATATTTGTTTCTATCTGACTACAGCCTGAATCCCACAGAACATATTAACAACTTGTTGAATCAGGGGCGCTATCTCGAAGCGCGTACCCTGACCACACAGCAATTAGCGAATTCTTCGGAACTCAGGATAAAGCAATTGCATGCACTGGCACTCTCCAAATCCGGTACCCCGCAAGCCGCAGTTGAATTTTTTGAACCCATCTACCGCGAACATCCGGATGATGCTGAGACGGCGGGTATCATGGGTGGCATCTATAAAGAATTATTCAGGCAAACGCGCCAACAATCTTTTACCATTCTTTCGCGGGATGCCTATCAGAACAATTTTACGATTACAAGAAATTATTACACCGGCATCAATGCTGCCACGATGTCAGCAATAGCCGGCAAATTTCAACGGGGCCGTGAATTGGCTCAGGAAGTAATTGCGCAGCTCCCGGAACAACCCACCGACTTCTGGGAGCTCGTAACAAAAGGAGAAGCCGTGTTGCTCAACAAAGATCCGCGCCAAGCCATCTCTTTGTATTATCAGGCACACCAGCTGGCAGGCCCCGATTGGGGCAAGCTCAACATTGTTTATAATCAGTTGTGGATGCTGAACCACTATCTGCTGGTGCCAGCCGAAATCCTGAAACTATACAGCCCCCCTACGGTTGCTGTGCTGGTCGGACACATGATCGACAGCCCTACCCGTGCTGTCCCGCGCTTCCCCGCATCGATTGAAGGCAAAGTACAGGAGGAACTCAATGCCGTTATCAAGGCCTCCAATATTAAAATCGGATATACGTCCCTTGCCTGTGGAAGTGATATTATGTTTGCTGAGGCTGTTCTTGCATTCGGGGGAGAAATCAATCTTTACGTTCCGTTCCGTCAGGCAGACTTCATCGATACCAGCGTCCGCTTTGCAGGTGAAAGCTGGGTCGGGCGCTTCCATCAATTGGCCGACAACCATACCGTTCACTTCCTCACCCGCGAAGGATACCTCGGTAATGACGAGCTCTTTTCATTTCACGGCCGAATACTCTTCGGACTTGCCACCCTGCGAGGAAAGTTATTGCATTCCGAACCTCACCTCGTCACCATCCTGTCTGAACGTGACCGCACCCTCAAAGAAGGTGGCACACGAGATCTGTTGAAGCTTTGGCCATTTCCTAAAAACATCCATCCTATCGATCCATCCAAATGGTTGCCGGTTGCTCCTGCCCCAAAAGAATCTGCACCTGCAGAAACCGTTCCCGGCGGACAGCCAAATCGGTTTGTTGCATATATGGTTACCCTTTCGTTCAGTGGCCCCATCATGCTGGAAGTAACCCATGCCGCCCGTAAAATGCAGGAAGAAACTTTGCAAGAATTGATTGCACTGGAACTTGAACCCGACAGGGTTCGCGCTGGTTTTACCTCATCTCATCGGGCTATTCGTTTCACCAAAGATCTCGTACAGCTCATTCATCAGCGTAGCAAGCAGTCCGGATACCGGATTGGGCTACATGCAGGTCCTGTTACCATCCAACATGTAAACGGAAAAAAGATGATGACCGGGGATCACTCCACGTTGCTGAACAAGATCTACGACCTGACCATCACCGGAAGCATTAGTTCAAGCGAAACGTTCGCTGCCTCCCTTGCCCTGGATGCCGGCTCCTACGGTTTCGTTCAGACCGGTCAGGTACATCTCGGCGTAGAACTGGGTGACCACAATATTTATAGCATTGAATGGACAGGCAGCGAGGTTTCACAACATATGCGCCGATGAGAATTCGCATCACACCCGCTTACACCGTTAGTTTTCTACTGCTCCTCATCGTTATGATGGAACTGCACGAATTAGCACACATCACCGTTGGTCGCTGGTTGTGCGGATGCTGGGGACCCAGGGACTTTAATGTCTGGAACCTGTGTGAGGGTTGTGAGTCATCGCAGCCCTACGCATGGGTAGCCACCTTTACAGGACCGCTTTTCTCTTTCGTGATCATGTATCTGGGTATGCTGGGACTCCGCTCGACAGACCCAGTCCGCAAGTCAATCGCGTTCTCATTGATCTTTGCCAATATCCCGTTCGGTAGAATCACGACCGTGATGATGGGCGGTGGCGATGAAATGGTAGTGTTGAGAAGTTTACTTCCGTCTCTTGACAGGTCATCACAAATTTGGATTGGTAGTGCGCTACTGCTGATCATTGGCGTGCCTCCGATCTATAAAGCATACCTGGCCGTGAGTAACCGCAGGTCCTGGCTCTATATCCTGGGGTTTATGACCTTGCCTTTGGCATTCTTGCTGGTGTACACCCTTATCGGACTCAACTCACTGCTGAAGTCAGGGTTCATGAGTGAACCCTGGATATTGGGCACTCCCCTGCTGATTACCCTGCACACTGCAATTGCCGCAGCGTGGTTGCTTGTCGTCAGGAAGAAATTGGGAACCCTCGCTGATTAGCGTTGCACAACGAGTCGTCCGGTCCTTACCCGCACCTGCCCCGGTAGGTTCACGGTAAGCCGATAAACGTATACTCCTTCAAACAACGGATTTCCATAGGCGTCGGTGGCCGGGAGCACAATGGTATTTGTTCCCGGATGTAGAACCGGTAAATCCGACGCGGAAAGATCACGCACAAGGCTGCCAGTTGCTGAGAACAGTTGCAACGAATAATCGGATGGATCAGAAAGGGTCTGCAGTTCAACGGTAAACCGGAATAAATCTGATGCCGGGTTGGGATAAACTGATTTCACGGCAAACCCATTGGTATCTTCCACCACAAAGGACACTTCATACGGCAAAGATCCACTGCTGTTGCCGCTGCCATCAACGGCCTGCGCCGACAGCCGGTACGTGCCTGGTGGCAGGTCAGTTGGATTGATCTCCACCAAAAAATCTGATGACGCCGTAGCCGGGTGCCACTGCACATGGGTCTTGTCTGAAAAGACAATGCGGCGATACACGCAGTTTCGGGTGCAGGGGTATTGCATAAAAAGATCTATACCGAGCGTATCCGTTTTCAATCGGAAAGGGTTGGCATCGCGTACGCGAATAAGCATGTGCGGGGAGGAAGAAACCACGTCGCCGTTCAATATGGTTCGCCCATCGATGGTAACGTCGAGTATTGGCGGTGTCTGGTCCAGGTTCACCTGCAGACGATCTTGCAGCGACAAGACGTTATTATCGAATCCTGGTTCAGGAAGTATGCGGGGGTTCGCAAATACGGTAACATCGTTGTTTCCGGCCTTACCCAGGGTGGATGTGCGCACGATAAAGTGTGTTGTGTCAGAAGGGGCCGGAGCCTTGATCCGGAACCGATTCACTTCCCGTATACCCGCATCTGAGGAAAATACATCCACCGAAACCGTGATGGAATCTGTAAAGTTGATCGCCGACAGGTTTGCAAAGCCATAGGTCGCCGACCAGGGTTGCCCTTCCTGCAACACTTCCGTGGATTTTATTCCATGGTAGGTCAACATCCCTTCCGCCATCGGGGTGTACGAAACCAACCAATGCCGCAAACGAACTGGTGACAAGTCGATAGAGTCAGCAGAATAAAGTTTCAAGCGCAGGTATGGATATGTAACAGCACTAATATCTGTCAGGAGGGTACTACCGCCAACGGCTGTTTTCAAAGGCGTGGCGTTACCATTGATATCCAACCCCTCCACCGAAACGGAGAATTTATCCGATGGCCCAACTTCTCCAAAGTGCTGGGTCAATTGACTCCACGCTTGGGCCGGACCGATGGTGACCGTAGCCATGGACCCGGAAGCGCCCAGGCCAGTAATCGTCCGGCTTGCAGAAAGCGATTGCGCATTGACCGGTGAGGTCGTTGGCCGGACTACCTTCGCGGCATTGGCCGGTGCCCCTTTCAAGCCAAAAATAATAAACGGCTCACCGGGTGAAAGAGTGGACAACTGCCCCGCACCAATACCAAGCTGTGTGAGGGCCACCTTCACATTCGTTGACCACGAGGCATAGCCGGCATCACCCATCGAATACAAAAGCACCGAGTCACCTGCCTTTACCTGGCTTATCCACGTCAGCAGATCATTGGTACCGGTTTCAAGTTCATTCGACAAAAAGTTATTGATCACCTGCGGTGCCCGGCCGCATGCGCGCGGATCGAAGAAACTCTCAAAATCAATTCCCGCGTACGGTGCCGATGAGAATTTATCAAATGCGAGCAGGTTAAGGGAGTTGTTTCTGCATGGTTGTTCCTGGGTTGCAATATTCAGTTCATCGCCGTTGAGCTTGAGCGAAACGTTCGTAAATGGATTACTATTCGCTGACCCAAACGTAGTGACATCCAGTGTTGAAGTTGTTTGTGGGAAAACAAGTCTCCGTATCCCCTCGTTGCGCGTCAGGCCCGTAAGCGCATTGTCGGCGGTCTGGGCGAACGACAACTGCGCCCAACCTTCTTCACCTTGTTTAATATAGGAAAAGGTACTGCCCGTCCAGCTGGTGCTTTCTCCTGATTGGGGATTGGCCAATCGCGTGCGCCAGAAATAAGTGGTAGAATCACTCGGCAGCAGGTTGACTGATAAACGCGCCAGCACTTTGCCGGTCACCACCTGCCGTTTCAAATAAGGGCTGTCGAAAGTAGCAGCGGTATCCACCTCCACCTGAAAAGACCTTGAACCTGCCAACAGATCGGTATGCTGAAACATCAGGTCTGCTGCGGACTTGTTAAGTACGGCGTAATTGACTGGAAAGATATTGCGCGTGCCATTGGTTGGAATAAAAAAACCAATGGTGGCCTTGTTGTTGGTCTCATTGAGTTCGGTCACAGTATGTGCCGGATCCAGTTCAATAGCAAAGCCATTTTGTCCGAACTCTTTATCAGTCCTGCCGCGATGCACTACATATTGCAACACATCCTGATAGAGCACCGGTGCATAGGTTGTGTCCTTGACAATGGTTGTATTGTCGCTGAGGGTACGCGTGATCCGCACCGGCAACGGGGTATGTTGTGCACGTCCAAAGTTCCGGACCGTAAAATTAACAGCAAATGACTTCGAGAGGGCATTGACAGGTTTCCCATCCAGGCTTTGAATAGATACTGTACCTGAGTTGATCTCGTAGTCCGGTGCAGTTGCGCCAAACAGTGGAACAGCAGGATCACCAAGCAGTACCATTTGTTGTACTTGCGTGGTAGACATCAAATCGGTACCAGACGCCAGGTACCTGATCGCCACCTCTTGCTGAATCTCTCCAATACCACGGTGCTGGAAGGTTGAATCACCAAAGGCCACTGAATAAAAAATATCAGAGTATTGTTTTAGGGTTGTCGTGAAGCCGAAAGAACTATGCGCAATAAAGAGCCTTGCACCCTTACCCGGTGTAAGCATCCAGTCTTCACCAAAAGAGGTTCGGTTAGAAAAAAACTGACCGGCATTACATCCGTTGATCAGAAAACCCGGGTACTTTCCTTTGTTATTGTAACCCAACTTTGGATCACTCACATTGCCGATGTCAATGTCAATGGTACCGGGGCCGGAGTGGCCAAAAAAGGTAATCAGGTTGAGTCCTTGGTTAACCTGGTCTTTGACATTGACCAGCTCCACATTCAGGCTTTGCTTGCCGATGGTTTCAACTTTTCCGCCCAGGTAAAAGCCCTCAGCTACTGACTTAAAGCCATCGGTATATGAACGAAATACGGCTGGCTCACCTTCATGAATACCGCCGCTGAGGTGCAACAAGTTCTTCCTCCATAGCGCATCAAAGGGTGTTGCTTCTGTTTCCTTTATCTTGTTCAGGTACCCCGCCACCTGATCGGGTGTGCTGGCTGTTAACCTCCCGGTGGCAATAGCCGCCACATGAGCCACTCCCTTAAGGCCGGCACTGAAAAGCATATCACTCGCTGGCCATCCGGCCGTGGGCACGAGATCGCGAAAGTCAGTCGGCGTGATGGCGGTGTTGCGATAAAACCCCTGTGTCACATCAAGTCCCTTCCCCACCAAAAACAGGAATCGGGTATGCCCGCCATTTACCAGGTATTTTGCAAACTGATAGATGGCACGCGGTGAGCTCTCACCATAATTGAATTGATCATATAGCTGGTCAATATTCATGACCAGCGTATCGTAATCACCCCCAGCTGCGGAGGCCCTGTATCCCGCATAGGCCCTTACCGGATCGGGATAACCCAGGGCACTCTTTCTTAATGAACGATGTGTTACCACCACATATTCCGCAGCAGAAAGTTGGACAGGCCTGAAGGCCACCTTGCGAAGCGTAGAAGATCGTGTACCAGCAGCCAAGTAGATGGTGCGCTGCGAATTGGTACCATCCACAACGACACCTATACCACCGGGCACCGATGTGGTTCCTAGCTGCCCCACATTTTGTGGATTGGTAATATCCCACACGCGTGCATTGGCGGGCGGGTTGGTCAGAATTGCGTACGATTGTCCACTTGCATTCAACTGCAGGTTCAGCGTTTTTTCAGAGGCTCCGGCAAGGTCAAAATTCCGTGCATAGGTCAATCTCACATACGATACGCTGATCTGATCACGAACACCACTGCTGACCAACTGTGTCCGCACCACCAACTTGCCATCAACGCCGATGGCTGACCAGTTCAAACCCAGCGTGATGGGCGTGGCGCTATACCCATTGAGGGTCGTGGTCGTCACCAGTTGAGCCGACCCACCGGTTGGGCCTGCATAAATGTTTACGGTATGGGGCTGGTCGGATTGACCTACCAACAGCACTTCAAGCACAGGACCACTGGCATTGGTAAACGTCCCGGTCAGGTTGCTAAGGGTAATATCTGTAAAACCAGTACACCCGCTGGTGCCCACACATACAGGTGAACCCGTCCAACCCTCTCCCAGGTCAAATGCAGCATCTTGAATTTCACCACCCAATGTATAACCCTCCGCATAGGAAATTGTCTGCAACACCAACTTGTCCTCATAGGCATAATCGTCTTTCACCAAAGCGCCAGGGTTTGGCTGAGAAAACACTGTCATTCGCCGGCCCAGCACAGGCAAGGGATTCCACGTCAGGAAATAGGCGGCGGTATCACTGTATAAATTATAAAGGGTATGCGGTTGCGCATTGGGTTTGTACAGATCGGTGTCGAGTGTGCCATCATTTTTTCTTCCGTAGAACTCGATGAAATCGGTTGGATCAAAAACAGCATCATTTTCACCGCTTACAAAAATGGCCTGCTCTTTACCTCGGTGGAATAAATTAATCCTGCGCGGGTCAATGCCCGAAAGAGGTAATCCTGCTGCCTGGAGATCGGCGTATGTTAACTTGTATATCCCCGTCTCGGCGACCGGTATCTTATAGTAGGTCTGACCGAAATTGATCCATTCATTCGAAAATTGGGCAATTGAAGGGGTGCTATAGGCCACCAATACGAGGACGCAGACCGCCTTTAC
>JBGAMI010000084.1:0-8497 GCA_044223085.1 Cyclobacteriaceae bacterium | reverse complement strand
TTGGTGATTTCCATGTTCACCAACCTGATACTGCTGCCGGCGTTGATCCTGACATTCGACAAGCCCCGCAAGGAGAATTCGGAAAAGCTGCCCATCGACGACTTTGACGCCACCTTCTACGGCGAAGGGGAAGATGAGGAGATTGACCTAGACAAGATCAAAATTCACGACCGCAACGGAATGTCTGAATAGCCTTCCGGCGACCCATTCAAAAACCAGACCAAACAGATTTACGGAAGACTGTGTTCTTCCGATTAAGTTAAATACAAGATGAAAACCAGGTATCCCGAATTCAAAGACCTTCACTTTGCCCAAGTAGCCGACGAAATGCTGGCCTTCTGGGACAAGGAAAAGATATTTGAGAAATCCATCTCCCTCCGCGAGAGCCACACGCCCTTTACCTTCTACGAGGGACCGCCCTCTGCCAATGGCACGCCCGGAATTCACCATGTGATGGCGCGCACTGTAAAAGACATTTTCTGCAGATTCAAAACGCTGCAAGGATATCAGGTAAAGCGAAAAGGCGGATGGGACACCCACGGTCTGCCTGTAGAATTGCAGGTAGAGAAAGAACTGGGAATCACCAAGGATGACATCGGCAAGAAGATTTCCATCGAAGATTACAACCGCAAGTGCCGCGAAACGGTAATGAAGTATAAGGACCAATGGGATGACCTTACCCGCAAAATGGGCTATTGGGTGGACCTCGAACATCCTTATGTTACCTACAACAACGGGTACATAGAAACACTGTGGTGGATTCTCAAAAAATTCTACCAGAAAGGACTGCTGTACAAGGGATTTACCATCCAACCGTATTCTCCATCGGACGGCACTGGCCTCAGTTCACACGAATTGAACCAGCCAGGCTGCTATAAGGACGTCAAAGACACCTCTATCGTAGCTCAATTTAAAGTGATCAACGATACGAAATCGGCATTTCTTTTCCCCGGTGCGAAGGGTGACACCATGATCCTCGCCTGGACCACAACTCCATGGACACTGCCCTCAAATACAGCCCTCGTTGTTGGTGCTCACATTCGTTATGTGCAGGTGAATACATATAACCCTTACACCTTCAAACCAGTGAGCGTAGTACTGGCTCGGGTGCTGATGGAAAAATACTTTCCGGCCAAGAATAAAGAGCTTGTGTTGGCTGACTATAAACCAGGTGATAAGCAAATTCCGTTTGAGGTGGTTCAGGAATTTGAAGGATCTAAGTTGGTGGGGATACGCTACGAACAACTGATGCCGTATGTGCCCGTGCCCTATGATGCGGACAAAGCATTCCAGGTTGTTTCAGGTGATTTTGTTACCACCGAAGATGGTACTGGCGTAGTCCACAGTTCACCCACTTTCGGCGCCGATGACTTTCGGGTGGCCAAGCAACACGGCATACCTCCATTGACATTGCGCGATGAGGCAGGCAATGAGGTTCCCACCGTTGACAAAAAAGGAAAATTTGTTTCCGTCATTGGCAAACGGCTTCAGGAAGGAGTGAGTCGCTATAAGATCAAAACCCATAAGCCACTGGGGGAGGATGATTTTTATGTAAAGAACTATACCGATGAAGATGAATCGCATCCGGACTATAAGAATACCGATGTGATCATTTCCATCATCCTGAAGGAAGAGAATAAAGCCTTCAAGGTGGAGAAGTATGAGCACACGTATCCACACTCCTGGAGAACTGATAAACCGGTATTGTACTATCCTTTGGATGCCTGGTTTATCAGGACCACAGCCATCAAAGACAGGATGGTGGAGTTGAACAAGACCATTAACTGGAAACCTGAATCTACGGGTACAGGCCGCTTTGGTAATTGGTTGGAGAACCTGGTGGACTGGAACTTGTCGCGATCCAGGTATTGGGGTACACCCCTTCCCATCTGGCGAACCAAAGATGGTAAGGAAGAGATATGTATCGGCTCTCTCGAAGAGTTGAAATCAGAAATCGAAAAGGCACGAAAAGCGGGCCAGCCAAATACGTCGGTTAATTTTAATAAACCGGATTTTGATCTCCACCGACCATTTGTGGATGAAATAGTACTGGTAAGTCCCAAAGGCCAACCCATGTACCGGGAGCCAGACCTTATTGATGTTTGGTTTGATTCCGGTGCGATGCCTTATGCCCAATGGGGCCTCGATATCAATAAACTGAAGGCTGGCGACGCGCAGCCATTTAATTCAGGTTGGACAGGTGCCTTTCCGGCAGATTATATTGCTGAAGGGGTCGATCAAACCCGTGGCTGGTTCTTCACCTTGCATGCCATTGCTTCTTTGTTGTTTGACAGTGTTGCCTTTAAGAATGTTATTTCGAATGGACTGGTGCTGGACAAAGATGGCAACAAGATGTCCAAGCGCAAGGGCAATGTGGTAAACCCATTTGAAACCCTGCAGAAGTTCGGCCCGGATGTGGTGCGCTGGTACATGATGGAGAATGCACCACCCTGGGACAACCTGAAGTTTGACGCCGAAGGCCTGGTTGAAACCCAGCGTCGATTTTTCGGTACGTTGATGAATACGTATTCTTTCTTTGCCTTATATGCCAACATCGATGGCTATGAAAGAAATGAACAACAGCCGGTCGACCCGTCAAAACTCAGCACCCTTGACCGCTGGATCATCTCCAAACTGCAGACCCTCATTGAAGAAGTGACAGCCGCATATCAGGACTATGAGCCTACACGTGCCGCCAGGGCCATTCAGGCATTTGTAATTGACCACTTGTCCAACTGGTACATCCGCCTGAATCGGAAGCGGTTCTGGCAACCATCAGCTACCGGAAGTTCTGCGGCACTTGGCGATGATAAACTGGCTGCTTACGAAACACTTCACGAATGCCTGGTGGTGGTTAGTCAATTGATGTCACCCATCGCGCCATTCTACGCAGAGTTCCTGTACAGGAATCTTACCGGAAGTATCCGCGCGAATGCTAATGCAACCCAGTCTCCTTTGCGTCATGAATCTGTTCACCACACAGATCTCGTAAAAGCACAGCCCTCACGCAAAGAACCTTCCCTGGAATTGTCCATGGATTACGCACAACGAATTTGTTCGCTGGTGCACTCCATTCGCAAAAACAGCAGGATTAAGGTTCGCACCCCATTGCAGAAAGTTCTGTTACCCGTGCTGGATGAAGCATTTGCCCAACGCGTTCGGGTAGCCGAAGGCATTATTAAGTCGGAAGTCAATGTGAAGTCGATTGAATACATCGATGATGCTTCCGGGCTGCTGGTGCGCAAGGTGAAACCAAACTTTGCCAAGCTGGGCAAACAGTATGGTCCCCGTATGAAAGAGGTGGCAGCGGTGATCAATACAATGACCAAAGAGCAAATTAATATCCTCGATAAATCAGGTAAACTGGCCCTGGGCGGTTTTGATCTGGCTATTGATGATGTAATTATCAGTTCAGAAGATATACCCGGATGGGCGGTAGCCGCTGAAGGAGGTCTTACGGTTGCGTTGGATATTACCATTACCGAAGAATTGCGACAGGAAGGAGTAGCCCGTGATTTTGTTAACCGGATTCAAAACCTGCGGAAGGATCGTGGACTGGAAGTGCTGGATAAGATTGTCATTCAGGTACAACGTCAGGCTGGACGAACAGAATCCCTGGAGCAGTTCCGTGATTACATCCGTACAGAAACACAAGCTCAGACACTATCCATTCAGGATGAGGTGAAGGGTGGCGTGGAGGTCGATATGGATGATTTTGTGCTTCTGGTCAACATGGAAGCCGTATCTTAGCCCCGAAATCTGAATTGATGAAAGTCGCCAAATATTTCGCCATTGCTGTTCTGGTTATTCTGATTGATCACACCAGCAAGTTGCTGGTGCACCGGTACATGGAGATCCATGAGGAAATAAATGTTATCGGGGAGTGGTTTCGCCTGCATTACTTACTCAACCCGGGAATGGCCTTTGGGTTGCGGTGGAACAATGAATTCGGCAAACTGGCCCTTACGCTTTTCCGGATCGTTGCCATGTTTGGTATAGCCTGGTACCTGCACCGCTCTATCTTACGCCAGGCCCATCGCGGATTCCTGATTTGTCTTGCGCTCATACTCGGCGGTGCAGTGGGCAATGTAATCGATAGCATTTTTTATGGTGTCTTCCTGAACAATGCGCCCGTTACTGCGCCAACCCCCTGGTTTCATGGTCAGGTAATCGACATGCTGTTCTTTCCACTGTTTGAATTTTATTGGCCCGAGTGGATGCCGTTTGTGGGGGGCGAATATTTTCTGTTCTTCAGCCCCGTATTTAACATCGCAGATTCATCCATCTTTATCGGTGTTGCCATCATTCTGATTTATCAAAAGACTTTTTTCAAGGCAGAGTTAGGTGATTCGAATACAACATCGACGCCCGCTCCGGATCCGTCCACGTTACCTAACCCGGAGTCCTGATTATGGCCGAGAACCTGATTATTGCTGAAAGTGCCGATCGGGAAACGCGCTACCGGCAGTTGATTCCGCAACTGGAATCACTCACAAGCGGTGAACCAGATCTGATTGCCAACCTGGCCAATGTAGTGGCGGCCATCCGGCAAACGTTTGGATTTTTTTGGATTGGATTTTACCTGGTGCGCGACAATGAGTTAGTGCTGGGTCCCTTTCAAGGACCTATTGCCTGTACACGGATCGGTCTGGGCAAGGGCGTATGTGGCACCAGTTGGTTAGAAAAGAAAACTATTGTAGTACCGGATGTCGATTTGTTTCCGGGACATATTGCCTGCAGCAGTGATTCCAAATCTGAAATTGTTCTCCCTGCATTCAAGAACGATAGAGTTGCGCTGGTGCTGGACATCGACAGCGATCAGTTAAATGACTTCACTTCATTGGATGCTCGCTACCTGGAGCAGGTGATGCGGTTGGTTGAAAAGTTCCTCTAGGCATCCATCGGATCCTCTTTCGGTACTGCCTCCATCAAATTTGTTACCTTTGTAAAACCCCTCCCTGGTGGTAAGGAAATTCTTCAAACTGGATAAGAATTACCTCCTCGAAGCGTCTCAACTTCGTTGCCGGGAAGATTTGCTTTCAGAATTACTGGATCGCGCCCGAAGTGCCTATGAGGCGCGCAATAATCCACTCGGCCTTCAGGATTCATTCTCTCATAAAATTCGGGCGTTCAAACCCCTTTCTTTCGAACCCCTGTATGGGTTTTATGAAAATCTCGCCGGCATTTATCGGTACAAGCACGGTGAGAATCAACTGGGATTTCTGTGGGATGGCAAAGATCACGCGGACCAGTACCGGGAAGAATGGACCGAGGCTTTCCGTGCCTGGACCATCCAACTTTGTTATCAACCGCAATTTGTTCAGGCGGTACTGGATCTCACCGTGTTCCTCGCTGAAAACCCATCTGCTCAACTGACTGAAGGCCGTATGAATGCGGTTATGCTTAATCTGTTTGAGCTGAGAATACACAAAAGCAGGGGCATCGTCGAACAGCGGGCACAGGCATAGGCATTTTGCCGATTTTGATTCTGCATCGAAATTGCTAATTTGTTTGGCCTTAAATCTAAATCAATCCCCCTATGCATCCTCGCCAGATTTTTGTCGTCGCATCTATTGTCAGCGTTTTGCTTGTTCTCCTGTGGACGTACTATTGGGAAGGAGCCTTGTTTGCATTCCTGATCGTTGGCCCGCTGATATTCATGGGCATCAATGACATGACCCAAACACGGCAATCGGTGAAGCACAACTTTCCGGTCATCGGGCGATTGCGATATTTTTTTGAAATGATCCGTCCGGAGATTCAACAGTACTTTGTTGAATCAGATACGGATGGTGCACCGATTAACCGCAACGACCGGTCGGTTATTTATCAACGCGCCAAGAAACAGATTGACACTACACCCTTTGGTACCCAACTGGAAGTGTATGCTGAAGGTTATGAATGGATTACACATTCCATCAAACCACTGGACTTCCATACCATGAACCACCACCCCCGTGTCCGGTTTGGTGGAAAAGACTGCAAGCAACCGTACGACATGAGCGTGCTCAACGTATCAGCCATGAGTTTCGGATCGCTCAGCTCCAACGCTATTGAAGCCCTCAACTCGGGCGCCAAACTGGGTCATTTTGCACATAACACCGGCGAGGGCGGGTTAAGTCCATATCACCTCAAGAACGGCGGCGATATCATCTGGCAGATTGGTACAGGTTATTTCGGTGCACGAACTGAAGATGGAAAATTCTCCGATGAGGCTTTCCGAAAGAACGCGATACTGCCCAATGTGAAAATGATTGAAATCAAACTTTCACAAGGTGCGAAGCCTGGTCACGGTGGCATTCTGCCAGCCGCCAAGAATACGCCTGAAATTGCTGCTATTCGTTTGGTGAAGGCAGGTACCACAGTTTTCTCTCCACCCTTTCACAGCGCTTTCTCAACACCCATTGAGTTGATTCAGTTTGTTGCGCGCCTGCGTGAACTTTCTGGCGGCAAACCGGTTGGATTCAAACTTTGCGTTGGGCGCGTAACCGAGTTTATGAGTATATGCAAAGCCATGGTGAAGTTGAATACGTACCCGGATTTCATCACGGTAGATGGTGGGGAAGGGGGTACTGGGGCAGCACCTCCTGAGTTTTCCAACCATGTAGGAATGCCTATGCTCGATGCGCTGGCCACTGTGGATAATTGCTTGCGCGGTTTTGGTATTCGCAACCAGATGCGCCTTATCGCCTCAGGCAAAGTATTGACCGGATTTCATATGATCCGCGCCATGGCACTGGGCGCTGACACGTGCAACAGCGCACGGGCCATGATGATGGCGTTGGGTTGTATCCAGGCACTCAAATGCAATACGAACCATTGCCCCACAGGCGTTGCTACGCAGGACAAGTCGCTGGCCAAGGGACTTAACATCGATGACAAAAAACAACGTGTTGCCAATTTCCACAAAAACACGGTCGAGAGTTTTGTAGAGCTATTAGCCGCTACAGGTATTGCCAATGGAGAGCAGCTCAACAGAACACATGTTTACCGACGTGTCTTTATGAACCTGGTCAAGACATATGAGGATATCTATCCAACCATTCCAGAGGGATGTCTGCTGGAAGGTGGAGATGTGCCCTACGATTTTGAGGCTTATATAAAGGGTGCTTCCGCTGAAGCGTTTGAGGTAGTCTAAGGTCTCTGGCTAGCGCGGAATTTTCAGGGTAAGTCCTTGGGCGACAAGTTCATCGCGGGTCATTTGAATGATATTAATGTCTAATTTGATGGGCTTGATCGGCGCATCCTTCTTATCGGTTGGAACCGCCACGATTGCATCGATCAGGTCCATGCCTTTAAACACCTGCCCAAAGACGGTGTAATTGTTATCCAGCCTGGCAAGTCCTTCTTTGCGCTGCACAATGTAGAACTGACATCCGGCCGAAAGTTTTTCAGGATTGTTATCACGTCCTGCGCCAACAGCACCATAGACGTGCTTAATGCCATCAACAAACTCGGGAGCCAGCAGATACGGTGAACCTGAAAAGCCTTTGTCGGTATCGGGGCAACCGCCCTGGGCCACAAAATTTTTGATGACCCGATGCCATCTACAAACTCGGGAGCAAGCAAATATGGTGAGTCCGAGAAGCCTTTGTCGGTATCCGGGCACCCACCCTGTGCCACAAAGTTCTTGATCACCCTGTTGAACGTGAGCGAATCCCAATATCCCTGGTTGGCCAGTTGGATAAAACTTTGCTTGTGTCTGGGCGTCTGATCATAGAGCCATATGAGGATCTCCCCGAATTCTGTCTTGATTTGACCAACCGAAAATTGTTTTACTGTAGCCGGTTGGGCTTGCATGGAAAATGGCAGAGACAGCAACAGGCATAATAATATGCGCATGGGGTAAGGTTTAGTTGTTTCGGTTCTTACGGGCCTCAATCTCCAGTGAGACCAGCCGGGTAATCATGATCGCGGGAAAAAGTTGACCCGTAAGTCCCTCAATCATCACCAATGACTTGGCAATGGGATTGATGGGGATAATATCGCCAAACCCGAGTGTGGTCAGTGTTTCATAACTAAAATAGACGAAGCGGGTATAAACGATCTCTTCATTCATCTGCAGATGCGGAAAGACAAATGCATTACCATCGCCCAGGAACACCAGGTGGTAAGCCTTGGACCAAATCAATCCAATCAAAAGGTAGACAGCAACGGCACCCAGAATACGGTGGTGTGTAAAATTGCCTTCTTTGAAAACATGGAATAACACCACTGAGGCGAGTGTGCCAAGTGATAGCATCGAGAATATGTTATCGGCTTCTTGCAGGTGTAATGAGCTCAGGTTGAGCCAATGGATGACAATGGCAATGGCAGCCAGAATCAGAATTAGGAGCCGCACATGTCCATGTTCATTGGCTGCAAACACGCCTGAAACCAAAACCATCGAGAAGAAAACCGCATTGACAATCTCGGAGCCCCGTGACAAAGTAAGCGGGGGCAACACAAAAATGACAATCAACAGATAAATCAACAGGGCAGTGAGGCTTCGGTCTTC
>JBGAMI010000024.1:0-53036 GCA_044223085.1 Cyclobacteriaceae bacterium | reverse complement strand
ATCCCGGATCGGCTTTTTCCAGATTCCGGATGCTCCCGTGTTGCCATCTGACTACAACCACATCACCTTTCATTTTGATCGGGTGGACAAGCGTTATCCGGGCAGTGTTCGATACAAGTACTTCCTGCAGAATTTTGATAAGACGTGGTCACAGCCTACCGCCAATGGGCACGTCACCTATGGCAACCTGCCACCGGGCGAATATGTTTTTATGGTATTGGCCACCAATGAGCAGGGTAGTTGGGAAGGAGAGCCGCTGCAATACAAACTTTCCATTAAGGAACCGTTCTACCGTACCGCCGCTTTCTACACCATCGTTGGGGGTATGCTGGCGGGCTCGTTGATTTTATATATCCTCGTCAGGTTGCGCCGCAATGTTTCGCGACTGATAGAGTTGGAGCACATCCGACAGCAGGAGCAGGAGTCGTTGCGCAAGGAAATTGCCCGCGACTTTCACGATGAGATGGGCAATCAGCTCACCCGCATTATCAATTATGTCAGTTTGATGCGATTAACCGGCAATACCGGATCTGGACACGATTTATACCACAAGGTGGAGGAGTCAGCCAAGTACTTATACAACGGGACGCGTGATTTTATATGGGCCATTGACCCGGTGAATGATGACTTGTCCAAGCTTTTCCTGCACATTCGCGACTTTGGTGAGAAATTGTTTGAGGAAAAGAATATGCAATTCCGTGCTTATAACGAAATTAAGCACAAAGTTCGGTTGCCTTATGGGTTCAGCCGGGAAGTGAATCTGATTTTTAAAGAGGCCATGACCAACGCATTCAAACATTCCGGTGCACAAAACGTGTCGTTGTACCTGCGTGAATTTGAACAGGGCTTTGAAATGGCCTTGGAAGACGATGGTGCCGGCTTTGATCCGGAAAAGATCAAGTCTTCGAATGGAATAAAAAACATCAGGTCCCGGGCCGAAAAGATTGAATCTTCGTTAGTATTGTCAAAGATTGATGCGGGACATGGTACCCGCGTTCAGTTGAGATTTACCACTTTTAAAAAGAATGCCTATGATGCCGGTTACCAAAAAACGCGTGCTGATCGTTGAAGACGATGCAGAAATCCGCAACAGCTTTGTATTGATTGTAAACAGCTCCCAGAAATTTGCCGTAGTCAATGCCTACGGTTCCTGTGAGGAGGCAATCAAACACCTGGCCCAGGACAAACCTGACTATGTGCTAATGGACATTGAGCTGCCGGGAATGAATGGAATTCAAGGCTCTAAAATCATCAAAGACAAAAGCCCGGCCACAGAGATCATCATGGTGACGGTGTATGAAGACAATGAACAAGTCTTTGAAGCACTGAAATCCGGGGCAACCGGCTACATCACCAAGAGCTCTAATCACCTGGAGCTATTGTCGGCGCTGGAAGAAATTTCACGCGGTGGTGCACCCATGAGCAGCAAGATCGCCCGTATGGTGATTGACAACTTCCACATCAATCCCAATTCACCGCTCACGAAACGTGAAACGGAGATTCTGGGATTGATCTCTGAAGGAAAAACCTATACCCAGATCTCCGAGGAGCTGTTCATTTCCAAAGAGACATCGAAAACGCACATCAAGAATATCTATTCCAAGCTGCAGGTCAACAGCAAGTCGCAAGCCCTGGCAAAAGCGGCGCAGGAGAAGTTGATTTAGGCTTACCTGGGTAAGGTCAAAATCCCTAATCCAAGGTGATTTCCCGGCCGGAGATGCGGTTTATCTTTGATCTATATTTTGGGTAAGGTCAGGTGGTTGCCTTCACAGTCATGGGTGGATTTGGGGCAGCCACCTCTTTTTTTATCCCCCGCCCATCCGGGCCCACCTTGTTAACTCTTCCCTGATTCCTTAGCTTTTGGGGTATTAATCTTACCCTATGCAACGTTACCTCACCATTCTTCTGATCACCGTTTCCTTCGGTGCCATCGCCCAAAAGAAAAAGACCGAACCCGCACCTGCGCCGACACCTGTTGTCACTTCTGCCATAGAAAGCAAGACATCCGGCATGAAGAGAATGCCTGGATTTTTTGAGTGCTACTTCGATGAGAAGCAGGATAAGATGTATCTCGTCATCGACAAGTTTGATACGGAATTCCTCTACATCGAATCCCTCACTGCTGGCGTAGGCTCCAACGACATCGGCCTTGACCGCAACCAACTGGGTCGCGAACGCGTGGTAAAATTCCAACGCCGCGGACCGAAGGTGCTGCTTACGGAAATAAACCTGAACTACCGTGCCATTTCGGATAGCCAGGCGGAACGAAAGGCAGTGGAAGAAGCTTTTGCCCAATCTGTCCTGTGGGGATTTGTTGTCGTTGCCGAAGAATCGGGTAAGGTGCTGGTTGATGCCAGTGATTTTCTCTTGCAGGATGCCCATGACGTCATCGGTACCTTGCGCAGCACCCAACAGGGCAGCTACTCCCTCGATAAGTCCCGGTCAGCCTTTTACGCACCGCGTACAAAGAACTTCCCCCTGAACAGCGAGTTTGAAGTCACGCTCACTTTTACCGGGCAGCCAACCGGTGGATTTATCCGCAGCGTGGTTCCAACGGCTTCCAGTGTTACGGTACGGGAGCATCATTCGTTTGTACAATTGCCGGACAGCAACTTCAAGCCAAGGAAATTCGATCCACGCGCGGGCTACTTTTCGATTTCGTATTTTGATTATGCTACGCCAATAGCAGAACCCATTGAGAAGCGGTTTATTACCCGCCACCGGTTGGCGAAGAAGGACCCGTCTGCCACAATAAGTGAACCGGTGAAACCTATTGTTTATTATATGGATCCCGGTGCACCCGAACCTATTCGCACTGCACTCATGGAAGGCACACGCTGGTGGAATCAGGCATTTGAGGCAGCCGGCTATAAAGATGCGTTCCGGGTTGAACTGCTTCCCGAAGATGCAGATCCTATGGATGTACGTTATAACCTGATCAACTGGGTGCATCGCTCAACACGGGGTTGGTCTTACGGTTCGTCCGTTACCGATCCACGTACGGGCGAGATAATCAAAGGTCATGTCACCCTCGGTTCCCTCCGCGTACGACAGGATTTCCTGATTGCGGAAGGACTTCTGGCTCCCTATGAGCAAGGTAAACCGGTGTCCAAAGAGATGGAGCAAATGGCGCTTAACCGGTTGCGCCAATTGGCCGCCCATGAAGTTGGCCATACCATTGGCCTGGCGCATGCCTATTCCTCCAGCAGCGAAAACATGGCATCGGTGATGGATTACCCACACCCGGTAGTGAAACTGATCAATGGCAAGATTGATTTAAGCCAGGCGTATGATGATAAGATTGGTGCCTTCGATAAAGTGACCATCGCCTATGGCTACCAGGATTTCCCGGCCGGAACTGATGAATCAAAAGCACTCAACGATATCATTCAACAGTCCCTCAAGGCCGGACTTACGTTTTTGTCCGACCAGGATGGCCGACCGGTTGGTGGTGCGCATCCCTACACGCACCTGTGGGACAATGGTCGTGATGCAGCAGAGGAACTCAACCGCGTTATGGAAGTGAGAACGGTAGCGCTAAGAAATTTTGGAGAAAATAATATCAAGCCAGGCACACCCATGGCCATGCTGGAAGAAGTATTGGTGCCGATGTATTTCTTTCACCGATATCAAATTGAAGCAGCTGTGAAACTGGTTGGCGGTGTTAACTACCGCTATGCCTTGCGTGGCGATGGTCAGCCGATCGCCGAATTGCTTACGCCCCAACAAGAGTTGAATGCACTCGAAGCGCTGTTGAAGACGGTGCAGCCTTCCTCACTGATGATATCAGAGAGCCTGCTTCGCAGTATCCCGCCGCGGCCACTGGGTTATTCGCGTCACCGCGAACTGATCAAGCTTCGCACAGACATGATGTTTGATCCGTTGTCGGCGGCAGAAACTGTTGCAGATGGCACCTTTGGTTTGTTATTTCATCCGGCCCGTGCCAACCGTGTGTTTGAGCACCACTCCCGTGATGCACGGCTCCCATCCCTTGAAAGTGTTATTGACCGAACCATCAGCGCTACCATGAAGTCAGCACCGAAAACAGGATACGAAGGCGCTATTCAAATGGCCGTGGACTACGCGTTGTTTATTAACCTGGCCAGGCTTTCTGTTCACAAGGACGCATCGGTTCAGACACGTGCAATCACAACGACGAAGCTTGGACAATTGAAAGCATGGCTCTCGGCACGGCCTGCCACAACAACGGACGAAAGTTGGAAGGCATTCTACACCTATCTCAACCAGCAGATCGGAAGTCTGCAAGACGAGCCTGAAGAGTTCAAAGCTGACAACCTGTTGCCCGCACCGCCGGGAGCACCCATCGGTGACTTTGATTACGATTTCTGCCATAACTAGATCGTCAGCATGATCGAGACGTCGGGATTGGGGTATGCTTATCCGGGGCAACCGAAAATTGCCTTCAGGAACCTGTCCCTGGCGTCAGGAAGTCATTGGCTTTTGCTGGGTGAATCAGGAAGCGGCAAGACCACCCTGCTGCATCTGTTGGGTGGATTGCTCAGGAGCCAGCATGGGCAGATTAACGTATTGGGAACAGACATTGCAAAGTTATCTGAAGCCGCATTGGATCGCTTTCGGGGTCAGCACTACGGATTTATTTTTCAGAAGAACCACCTGATCACTGCCTTGTCGGTACGGCATAACTTGTTACTCTCTCCTTACCTGGCCGGCTTGGCACAAGATGATCATCGGGTTGCTGAAGTACTCTCCCAACTAGGTCTGGGAGATAAAGCGGACGCACGGGTGAATGCGCTCAGCTACGGCCAAGCCCAACGCGTAGCCATTGCCCGTGCAGTATTGAATAAGCCTGCAGTGATTCTCGCCGATGAACCTACTTCAGCCCTGGACGACCGCAACTGTGACAAAGTAATCGACTTGCTCCTCGAAACTTCGGACCGCCATAAGGCCATGCTGGTAGTGGCTACCCACGACCAGCGACTAAAGGACAAATTCAAGAACCGGATCAATCTGTGAAGCACATGAATCTGTTTCTGCTGGTCTGGAATTATCTCAAGGCAAAGCCTTTGAATACGGCCCTGAATATTTTTCTGCTCTCCCTGGGGATTTCGGTTATTACAGTGCTGTTGCTATTTAACAACCAGGTACAGGAAAAGATTGCTTCCAATGCTAAGGGCATAGACCTGGTTGTAGGCGCCAAAGGGAGTCCGCTTCAACTGATCCTGAGCAGTATTTTTCATATCGATTTTCCTACCGGTAATATTAAGTTGGCCGAAGCAGAGCGCCTTCGAAAACACCGGCTGGTGAAGAAAGCTATCCCCATGGCGCTGGGGGACAGCTATCTGGGATTTCGTATTGTGGGAACGAACCATGATTATCCGGCAGGTTATTCTGCCTCGCTCGAAGCCGGCAGCTGGTGGGAGAAAACGCTTGATGTTACAATCGGTGCCACCGTTGCAGAACAGGCAAAATTGAAAATCGGAGATGCTTTTGTCAGTGCTCATGGACTTACCACTGACGGTCATGCCCACGAAGAGAACCTATATTTGGTAAGGGGTATAATGGCGAGAAACAACTCGGTATTGGACAACCTGATCCTGACCAATATCAAGAGCATATGGAAAGTGCATGATCAGTTGTCGCCTGCTGATACGGCCAGCCAGGGTGGGGTTTATACGCTGGTTCCGGGTTTAATGACACCAGACTCTTTGCGGGAGATAACATCGTTGTTGATTCAATACCGCAATCCGTTGGCGGTAATTCAATTGCCCAGGTATATCAACAGTAACAGTAAGTTGCAAGCAGCTGCCCCGGCCTATGAAACTGCCCGCTTGTTTTCCATTCTGGGTGTCGGCGTTGATGTGCTTCGCGGATTTGCAGGAGTATTAATACTGATATCGGGACTAAGTATTTTCATCGCCTTATATAATTCACTGAAAGAGCGCCGGTATGACCTTGCTATCATGCGCGCGATGGGTGCCCGCAGAAGGTTACTTCTCCTGGCTATCATTTTTGAGGGAAGCCTGCTATCTGTGTTGGGCAGTGTGCTGGGCTTGCTGATGGGACATGGGGTCTTATTAATTTTCACGCACACCGTAGAGGCCAGTCAAAAGGCGGGACTCCAGGCGATTGTATTTTATCCGGAGGAGGCCTGGATGCTGGTGTCCAGTATTTTCCTGGGCATCCTATGCTCGCTTTTGCCGGCCTTGCAAGCCTACCGAACAGATATTCATAAAGTGCTGGCCGGTAATTAAGATTTAACACCAGCCTGCTACCTTAGCATGATGAAAAAGATTGTTCTCCTTCTGTTTTTCGCTGCCTCCGCCGTGGCAGCTGTTGCCCAGACCGATAGTTGGGCACTTTTTGCCAAGACCAAGTTTGAAGCCAAATACAATGAGAAGGCGGCTGAGTATTTTCTCTATCCTGTATTTGCACCGGAACTGAAAAATATGGTGGGCAAGGAAATCAGTATTGAAGGGTATTATCTACCTATCGAAATTGAGGGGGATGCCTACATCATCCTGTCCAAGTTTCCTTACAGCCAGTGCTTTTTCTGTGGTGGTGCAGGCCCGGAGTCCATTGCGGAAGTCACCTTCAAGGTAAAGCCCGGAAAATTTGAGATGGACCAGTACCTGCGGGTGAAGGGGAAACTCAAGCTGAATGAAGCCAACATCGAGCATGGCAATTTTCTGTTGGAAGATGCGGTGCTGGTAAGCAAATAAAAAAGGCCGTCTCGATCTGAGACAGCCTCGGTATCACGTACGATTTTCGGATATTAATCCTGGCTGCGCACCCGCTCAGGAGCCAGTGATGGAAACTGGCGCTGCATCCATTCAAAACTCCCAAACATCACGCCGCAGAAAAGGAGATTTCCGATGAGCATATTCCTCAGGAAGGGTAACGCGAAAGTATAGCAGCGCACCAGTCCACTCCAATCTTTGCTAAAAGGCAGGCCTGTGGTAAAATCAGTGCCGCCAAGCCAAACACCGAAGTCTGAAACCACCCAGTGCAGCAGGGCAGCACCCACACCGGCGAGGGCTACCGTAGTTAAATTCACTTTAGAGATGAAGAAACCGATTACCGCCATCAGGGCAAAGGTGCCATACACCAGCCACGAGCCGGAATAGAAGAATACCCAATGGTCGAAGTAAAGGAGTCGGTTAATGAAGATATCGCTGATCCACATGGCAGCCACCGGGATGAGCATGGCTTTCCAGCGGTTGCGGAAATAGGTGCCTCCAAATAATGCCATTGCACCCGCAGGTGTCAGGTTGGTGAAAAAGGAGAATGAATTGCTGGCTTGCAGCACCCGGAAGGCAGCAGCGGCCAAAATCATAATGATCAGAATGGTCGTGCGGGGATCAATGGTGTTCTTTGACATGGGAGAAAAAATTACAACGTCAAAAGTAGGGATTTGTACCAGAATTCCGAATCCAATCAATAACGGCGCAGGGTATATCGAACCCCCAAAAACCCTTTGGCACCTTGCATGGGTGCATAATTGTAGGCAGTATCAAAAGTATAGCCAAACGGATTATCTATAGCTGTGTTTTTGTCAAAGGGATCGAATGGCCGCAGCAGCGGATTGGCCGGAATGAAATTCAGTAAATTTTTTGCCCCGCCGTAGATTTCCCATCGGCCGTTGAGGGTCTTGGTGACCTGGAAATTGATCAAGGCATAAACCGGCGATGATTCCGGCCTGAAGTCATCAGGTACAATCGGCAGGTGCATGGGGCCGTTGACGCGACCCGTAAGGTCGGCGGCCCATCCGCTTTGGACAGACTGATAACTGATGCTGAAGGTTCCGGACCAAGCGGGCGCATGAAACTGCGGAATCTTGTTGTCGCTGATACGGTGATCAATGCGATAAACGTCCAGTAAAGTTATCCCTGCAATCCACTTCCAGCGACTCCCCAAAGAAACATCCGCATTGACGGTAAGCCCGCGAGAAATGGCATAACCGGACAAGTTATCGAAGATGATCTTGTTCGGATCTGTATTGAAGTCGCCTACAATCTTATTGCTGAAATAGGTGTAAAACGCACTGATATCAAGATTTGTAAACCCATTCCCGTGTGTGAATTGATGGGCGTACCCCAGGTTTGCATTCCATGATTTTTCTGGTGACAGGGAATGGCTGATCTCGACCGTTCGTGCGCCAGTGAGTGCTGCATGCTCCTCCGTGAACAGGTTTACCACACGATAACCGGTGCCGGACGTAAGTCTGAAGGTGGAGGCGGGTCCAGGACTGTATTTTATACTTCCACGTCCGGTAAGGATATGGCCATGAATGTTGTGGTGATCATAGCGTGCCCCCATCAGCCACGTGATTTTACGATTTAGTTTTACTTCATCCTGGACAAATAATCCTGGCAACATGGTCAACGCCGGTTCGTTCAGGCCGGTTGGTCCTGCAGTTCCGGGGGTGTTGTCGTCGTACCACATCCATCGGAAGGGAAGTCCCGCCAACAATTCATGCTTGCCCAGCTGGTGGATCCATCGCAATTGTGCAAAGGCTACATGTTGGCTGGCCAGAAAGGGATGCGTGCCATACCAGGAATCCTGTTGATGATAGTTGTAAGAGAAGTCGACGGAAAGCCCGGTATTGGCTGCGAAGCCATACTTGCCAATCATCTCTACGCGTCGGGTGAGAATGGATTCGGCATAGTAGGTATCAGTGCCGCGGTAGGCAGGCGTCCAGTTCAATTCGCCGCCCCAGCGGTTTTCATCAACAAAGCGCGCCGCCAGGGAAAAGGGCGCACCCGATGGCCGGTAAAAATTCCATTTGGTGAACAGACTTAGTCGTTTTTGTAAAGTTACATCGGTGAAATTGTCATGATTGATATCCTGGGGTTGTGTGTAGTTGAAGTAGTTGAGCCCAAGCAGTCCCTTGTGCTTGCCGATTTTACCTGCGCCGGAAAAATCAGCATTGTATTCACCGACACTGGTAGCAAATACATCTGCTTTGAGTGCAGGATAGGATGCAGGGTCCTGGGTAATGATGTTGATGACTCCGCCGACAGCCTCAGATCCATACAATGTTGAAGCGGGTCCCTTGACAACCTCCATACGTTGGACCAGGCTATTGGGGATCCCTGAAAGTCCGTAGACTGTTGATAGGCTGCTGACAATGGGCATGCCATCAATCAGAATCATGGTGTAGGGGCCTTCGAGTCCGTTGATGTGGATGTCGCCGGTATTGCAGACGTTGCAGTTGATCTGTGGTTGGACGCCGTTGACGATTGACAATGCCTCGAAAATATTCGGTGTTGGATTTTTCCTGAAAAAGGTCGGGCTAAACACGTCCACGGCGATGGGAGAAGCCAGTCGCGTAACTTCTTTCATCGTGCCGGTAACAACAATTTCGTCCAGCGCGGCATTATCTTCTGCCAACTCAATACGAAGATGTATTGGTTTTTTGGTGCCTCCATCAAAGCTGATTTCAGTTGGTTTATACCCGATGGCTGTAACCCGTAAAGCATGCCGTCCCGGGGGGATACCAGTCAGGACAAATCGACCGGCTGAGTCGGCGGCAGTTCCCGCGTTGAGAGAGGATATCCACAGGTTGGCAAATGGCACCGGGGTGCCATGGCTGCTCACATGCCCGGGTACCTCCAGGGGCTGTCCAACCGCCAGGGTGGCCAAAACTATGCCCGCAAAGACCAATAAACCCTTCATCTTTTAATTAGAGCTGCAAAAATAAAAATTTAGATGACTCTAAAATAATTATTTGCCGCATAAAAAAGTCCTGATGCCTGGTATTCACTAAAACAGCAAAAAAACCGGAAAATAAAAGGATCCAACACGGGGGTGTTGGATCCTGATGGGGCAGGGCTAAGCTGCCTGACTATTTGTTGCGCTGGAGCCCCACTTTGATGGCCAGCATATAATTCTGTTTGGAGCCGTAGTGATATCCGATTGAGAACGGCAGGGGATTGCGGTTTGCCCGGCGGAAGGCGGAGTCCAGGTCAGCCTGGTAACGGTTCTCGAACAGCTTGATCGGTCGTACGTACTCGCCGTAGTATTGCATGTCCCAGCCCATGGGCTTGAATTCCTTAAACGGTATGCCGGTATCATCCTGGAACAAGGTCGCAGAATTGTCCATGATCAGCCTCCGGATCTCGTCAAAGGAATCTCGGTGCATCAGGTACGAAGCTGATTTCACGAAAGTATTGTATGGCTTTTTGGCCTGCAGGAATTTCTCAAATCCGGGTCGCTTCTTCAGTTCACTGCTGAGCATATTGATGTTGAAGTAGTAGAGCTCTTTTACTTGTTTGGAATCGCGGTCCCGGAACTTCACCCATACCGCCGGAATTTTCTGCTTGTACAGTTTTGCAAACTCCGTTGACAGCGGCTTGCCGTCGGCATCTACATACACGAATTTCTGTAGCAGCAACTCGTGCCCGGTACGCTCCATCAGCCAATACAGCAGGGGCAGTACACCCTTCACCCGTTTGAAGTCTTCACGCATGTTATTCGTTTCGAAGAAACTCTTCTTAAAGCTGTCGCGGAGTGAATGACGAAGGCTATCGAGAAAATTATAACGGTCCCGTACGCTCAACCCTTCCAGTTGCACTGCTTCCTGTATGGGCTCCAGGGCAACCAGCACAAAGTAGTTGGCGGTGGGATAGAGGTAATAGGCATGCAGGAAGTCGGGGCCGGAAAAGGGATAAAAGATCTTCAGCGAATCCTGGATGCTGTGGGAAAACGTCTCAGACTGCCAGGTTTTCATCTTGCCCAGGCGGTCATCATAGAGTTTTTTCCAGCTGGAGTCGGCGGAAGCTTTGTATTCCTTCCAGGCTGATTCCTGCTCGAGGTTGGAATAAACCGTTGAATCCGTCTGTTCCAGACCGGCGATAAACCGACCCAGTGCATCCAGTCCCTGGTCTTTTTTTACCGTGTCCACGACTTCGGGCTTTACCTCGGCGCGGGCTATGCTGTCGCGCCGCAGTGAATCTGCAACGGCACTATTGGTTTGTTCTTTTCGGGGTGCGCAAGCTGCTGCAACCACCACCAAAAGGAGGGCAAGTTTAGTTTTCAAAGGGTTTATTTTTTGCGGACGCTAAAATAGATAATAGCTCCCGGAATCATCGTTCCCAGGGAATAGAAAATTATCTTCGGATCTTCGCGAAACATATAATAAATCATCCAACAGGTCACTACGATGAATATCAATGGGGTAACCGGATAAAACGGCATCCGGAACGGGCGATCGGTGTGTGTCTTGCGAAGAAAGAATATCCCGATTACCGTAAGCAGGGAGAAGATCGACAGAGAAATGGAGATGTACTGAATGATCTCTTTGAATGAGCTAACCATGACAAGAAACACAGACCAACCTGCCTGGATGAGGACGGCCACATAGGGCATTCCGTACCGGTTGCGTGTAGAGAGTTTTTGCAGCGCGGGGTAATCCTCGCCCATAGCTTCCGTCACCCGCGGCCCGGCAATGGTCATAGCGCTCAGGGTAGACAACAAGGCAATACTGAACAACGCTGAAAAAATCTGGCCAATGCGCACCCCGAACAATTTGATGGCTACGATATTGCCTACATCATTCTGACCATTGAGTTCATTGAAGTTTGCGACAAACAAAAACATCGCATTCAGGGAAAGATAGATCACCACCACAATCCCCGTTCCTAAAAGCAATGCCAGGGGAAGGTTTCTGGCTGGGTTTTCCAGATTGCCAGCAATGTAGGCAGCCGCATTCCAGCCGGTGTAAGCATAGACCACAAACACGAGAGACACCGCAAAGCCCGGCGTGAGCATCAGGTCCCAGTCACCCGGTTGTGGCAGGAATGAAATTCCGGAAAGGGAATCCCCGGCGAAAAAGAGGGGTGCGATACAAAAGAAGGCAATGAGAGAAAGTTTAATGCCGGTGAGCAGGGTTTGTGTCCATCCACTTGCCTTCACCCCAAAGAGGTGCACAAATGAAATCAACAGGATGCTTGCAATAGCCACCCACTTCTCATTCAGTCCAATGAGCACTGCAGAGTAGGATCCAATGGCCAGCGCTACTGCGGATATGGCGCCGGCAAAACCAACCAGCGTGCTCATCCAGCCACTGAGGAATCCGAGCAGGGGATGGAAAATTTCGCCGAGATAGTAATACTCACCACCAGACCGCTTTAGGGTAGTGGATATCTCGGCGTAGACGAGCGCACCCGATAAGGCCACCACGCCACCGAGCAGCCACAACATGAGGATCACGAAGCCGGAGGGCAGCGGCCCAACCTGATAACCCAGGCTGGTGAACACACCGGTACCAATCATATTGGCAATCACCAATGCAATGCCTACCTGTAACGTGTATTTGGTATTATCCGTCATCTCAATTTTCCGAAAAGGTGCAAATAAATTTTGATTTGGACGCTATTGAAATGGCCTCTGCCGCGTGGCAAGGCAGATCCATTATTCAACCACGATGGGCGTTTCCCAACGGGAATTATTTTCTCCCCGGATTTCCATCGTGACCCTGGGCTTCCGGCCTGACCAGTCGATGATTAGCAGACCAAAATTCTTTTCGGCTACGCGCTTGCCTACGCGGTAGGGGTTGGGCTCCGCAAAATCCCTGACTTCTTTGGAGACCGTATGCGTAAGGCCACTGGAAGTAAAGTCATATAATGGATAAGCAAGACCAGGTATGCTCATTTTAGAAAACTCAGCGATGTGGCGGTCACCGGACAGGATAACAGTAAGGTTGGGTTTCGAAGCGCTGATCAGGTCAATCATCCTTTGGCGTGCAATAGGGAAGTTGCCCCAACATTCAAACCCATGTTCACCAGACAGAAACTGTATGCTGGAAACGATCAAGTGGATGGCTGCATCGGAGTGCGTGAGTTCCTGCTCCAGCCATTTCCATTGGGCTTCCCCCAACACATCACCTGTTGGATTCGGGTCATATCGTTTGCCTTTTGTGGTGGAGGCGACCAGGGTATCGCGAAAGGCCCGTGTATCCAGGAGCAATATTTTGATCTTCTGTTTTCCGCTACCGTAAGTATAGGATGTGTACACCCCCGGATGGGTGCGCACCGGGTCGTTGGGCGGAACGTCGAGGAAACGAAGCAGTTCTGCCTTGCTCTCCTCCTTTTTGGAGAAGTACTTACCACCATCGTTGACACCGTAATCGTGATCATCCCAGGTGCCGATCACCGGGCATGTCTTCAACAGGATTTGATATCCAGGCTCTCGTTTCTGTGCATCGTATTTTTTCCGCAGCACGGAGGCATCATGGGAGTCGCCGTAAATGTTGTCTCCTCCCCAGATCCACAATTGAGGTTTTTGAGCGACCACGTCCGGCCACAATTGCTTCAGTTCGTCGCGACTGCAGGAGCCAAATGCAATGCGGGTTAACGGTGCGCTGGTTTGAGCGTGGGCGGCGCCGAGAATCAGGAGTAAAAGCCCGGTGGTAATTTTCATACTTAAAAGTAGACAGGAAGACCAATTATTCCTTGAGGGGTATAAAAACAATTGAAATTGGCCGTGGCCCTTTATACCTTCAAGCCTTCGCTTGATGAAACGTGTGTCCCGGATGAAGGCTTCAATCTATGTGCATTTCTTGCTACTTGCCGGACTGACCGGATCTGTCCGGGAAGCGATGGCCCAGGCTCGACCGGATACGGTCCCCCTTCAATTGCAACATTATAGTTCCCGCCTGGCGGCATTTCGTAAAGCGCCGGTTACGGTAGGTAAAACCATGTTTCTTGGAGACGATGTGGTAGAGCGGGGTAATTGGCGGCGAATGTTGAAAGACTCAACTGTCGTTCAACGTGGTATCTCAGGCGATAATACATTTGGAGTCCTGCACAGACTGGATGAAGCTGCCCGATTCAAGCCGGCCAAGTTAATTATCCAAGTGGGGGCCAATGACCTGGCGCGTGGTGTACCCGTTGCCCGTGTCCTTGAAAACCTTTTCTCTCTGGTAGGGCAGGCCCATGCCCGTGTGCCAAATGCACCGGTAGTCGTGATGAGCCTGCTGCCCGTCAATGCTGCCGTGAAAAATTTTCCAACTTGGCATGCACGGGATGAGGACATTCGGGAACTAAATGGTCAGTTGAAAAAGTACCAGGAGATCATCAGGTATACATTTGTTGATGTGTATACACCGCTCCTGGATCAGCAGAATAGCCTGCACACTGCCTACACCACCGATGGAGTTCATTTGAACCCTGCAGGCTATCAGGTTTTGCTTGAGCAGTTGAAGAAACAAAAACTCTTATAATTGGATACCATGAAGTGCATGCGTTTTGTTTTGTTGATACTTGGTGTGGGACTCATTTTGCCATCCCGGGCTCAGTTTGTGAATCAGAAGCTGACCATTCCGCAGGCGACAGACAAAAAGCCCGTGCGGGTCTCCATTGCGATTCAATCCAAAATGCCAGCCAATGCGATCATCGCGGTTTCTCCCAATCACGTTTTTCGCACGGAGGATGGCGGACTGCACTGGATGGATCAACAAGTGGAGTCACCCTTGGGAACCGGCATGGAGAACGCTGCTATCAGTGACCTTAAAGGTCATCTGTTCTTTTTTCATACGGCCGATGCACCGCCGAAGGGAAATGGCCTTGATCACATTGTTGTGCAAAAATCAACGGATGGAGGAAAGACATGGAGTGCAGGTGCTGTGCTGGGAGAGCACGAAAGCAAAGACGAGCGCGCCGTGGGTGTGGCCGTCCATCCGCGGCGGCCTATTGTATATGCAACCTGGTCAGAGTTTGATCAATATTTGCTGAACGATGAAAATTGCCATTCCAATATTCTCTACAGCATGTCTACCAATGGTGGCGGCAAGTGGACCAAGCCTGTTCAGATTACCCAAACTCCCGGCGATTGCCGTGGTGAGGACAATACCGCTGAGGGGGCGATGCCTGCCATCGCTGCTGATGGTCGCATTTTTGTGACGTGGGCAAGTCAGGGTGTTATCTTCTTCGATCGTTCGTATGACGGTGGCGAGATGTGGCTATCCAATGACATTGGAATTGCCAAACAAATGGCGGGATGGTCACTGAATATACCGGGCCATGGCGCCACCAGCGGCAAGCCAATGATTGGGATCGACAATGGACAGGGCAGAAGCCATGGAAGTTTGTATGTTACCTATGCTGATCAGGCAGAGAGCAATGAGGATACCGATATCTGGTTTTTACGCTCTACCAACCGGGGCGACACATGGACCCGTCCGGTAAGAATTAATGCAGACGAATCCCGTAAACACCAATACATGCCTGTTATGGCGGTGGATGAGGTCACCGGTAATATTTTCGTGGTGTATTACGACCGGCGAAACTACAGTGATCTTCAAACCGATGTTTACCTGGGCTATTCCCTGGATGCAGGCAATACATTCCGGGAAGTAAAAATTAGTGAGACGCCTTTTATTCCTGACCCATCGATACCCCTGGGCATGCCGGCCATCTCGGCGTTTGATGGACTCATTATACCGGTGTGGAGCCGCGTGGATCAGGGTGCTGTCACCATCATGACGACGGTGATCAAGCAAGAGCAGCTGCGTAAGAAGTAGCCGTCAGGCATTCGCTGAAATTGAAATCAGGGCTTCCACAAAGTATTGGGTCGGTTGGGCACCTGAGATGCCATATTGATTGTTGACCACATAGAAAGGAACTCCCCGGATGCCGCGTTGCTGGTTACGTTGTTCCAGGGCGATTACTTCTGCCAGGCCCTCATCAGAATTCAGTAATTGAGTAACACGACTTGCATCCATGCCGACATCGGTGGCAATCTTTGTCAGGTTATCGGTCTTTGAAAGGTCTTGTCCTTCTTCAAAATAGGCTTTGAGGTAGGCCTCTTTGAGTTGAGCCTGGTGACCAGTTTGAGCAGCAAGCCAAAGCACGCGATGTGCCTGGCGGGTATTGGGCGACACGAGTTGATGTTCGAAATCAAAATGCAGTCCTTCGCCGGCAGCGGTGGTGGTCACTTGCTTTGTGATCTGCTGATACCGTTCTTCTCCACCAAACTTGGATATAAGGTACTCCCTTTGAGGTATGCCGGAGGCCGGAATGTCAGGGTTAAGTTCAAACGGGGAGTAGCTGACGTGGACATCAATTTTATCCTTTACCAGGTCGATGGCGCGCTCGAGCCGGCGCTTGCCAATGTAGCACCAGGGGCAGACGACATCAGAAACAATCTCTATGTGTATTTCAGGTTTCATCGTAGATTCTAAACATAAGCGACAGGCCAAAGTTCCACCGATACCAGAATTATCAATAATTAAGTTCCTTATTGTTACCTTTGCGCCTTCATCAAAGAAACCACTATTTTATGGTAGCTAACAAGCTGAGTTACAAGGTCAAAGATCTTTCGCTGGCCGAATGGGGACGCAAAGAAATTAAACTTGCCGAAGCCGAAATGCCGGGTCTGATGGCCCTGCGCGAGGAATTTGGTCAAAGCAAGCCCCTGAAGGGAGCTCGCATCGCAGGTTGCCTTCACATGACGATTCAAACGGCAGTACTGATTGAGACCCTCAAGGAACTGGGTGCAGAAGTATCCTGGTCTTCCTGTAATATCTTTTCTACCCAGGACCACGCAGCTGCGGCAATAGCCAAAGCGGGTATTCCGGTTTATGCCTGGAAAGGCATGAATGAACAGGAATTTGATTGGTGCATCGAACAGACGCTTCATGCTTTTCCTGATGGCCAACCCCTTAACATGATTCTGGATGATGGCGGAGACCTTACCAACATGGTGCTGGATCGCTATCCCCAATTGATTAAAGGTATCCGTGGTATCTCGGAAGAGACCACTACGGGTGTACACCGCCTCATCGAACGCATGCACGCTGGCAAACTCCCGCTTCCTGCTATTAACATCAACGACTCAGTAACGAAGTCGAAGTTTGATAATAAGTACGGCTGCAAAGAGTCTCTGGTGGATGCGATCCGTCGCGCTACCGATGTGATGATGGCTGGAAAGGTGGCTGTTGTTGCCGGATACGGTGACGTAGGCAAGGGCTCTGCTGCCTCCCTCCGTGGTGCCGGTGCACGCGTGATAGTTACTGAAATTGACCCTATTTGCGCCCTTCAGGCCGCTATGGATGGTTTTGCGGTGAAGAAAATGGATGTAGCGGTTAAGGAAGCCGATATTATCGTAAGCGCTACCGGCAATTCAGGCATCGTATTGGGACGTCACTTTGAGAGCATGAAGGATAAGGCCATCGTGTGTAACATCGGACACTTCGACAACGAAATCGACGTAGCCTGGTTGAACAAGAATGCCACTAAGGATGAAGTGAAGCCTCAAGTTGACCTTTACACCCTGAAAAATGGACGTCAGGTGATCCTTCTCGCTGAGGGCCGCCTGGTGAACCTTGGTTGTGCGACCGGCCACCCATCTTTTGTAATGAGTAACTCATTTACCAACCAGACGCTGGCCCAACTTGAGTTGTGGATGAACCACGGAAAGTACGAGAACAAGGTTTATATGCTGCCCAAGCACCTCGATGAGAAGGTAGCACGCTTGCACCTCAAGAAGATTGGTGTGGAACTGGATGTGCTCACACCCGAGCAGGCTAAATACATTGGCGTGCCGGAGCAGGGTCCATTCAAACCTGACTACTATCGTTATTGATCACAAACTCTCTGCTTGCTTAGAGAGGGCCTGTTCCGGTTGGAACGGGCTTTTTTTATGCCTCACCACGGCACTTGTCGAGGAGGTCGCTGAGTTGGGTAGCTTCTTCGCGGGATAGACAGATGGCAGATTTTTCTGACTGGTCTATGTGTGGATCAATCGTGGCCAGTACATCCAGACCCGCCTGGGTAATGGCAATGTCAGCGGCCCGCTTGTCGATGGGGCATGGGGACTTGGTGATCAGGTTTTTGCGGATGAGCCGGTCGAGCAATCGGGGGATATCTGAATTCTGATCGAGCATACGGCTTTTGATCTCAGCACCGGATATCTTGTTGGGGTGCTGTCCCCGGAGAATCCGAAGAATATTGAATTGGGAATTGGTGATCCCAAATCGTTTGAAGAAATCCTGCTGTCTGGATTCCAGCCAATTGGCAGTAAAAATGAGATTAACAGCCGCCTTCTGGTAGGGGCTCTTGAACTTCGCCTGCTTGATCTCGTCTTCGATTTTCATGTCAAAAAAAAAGGGGAGCCGGAGCTCCCCTCTTCCGGATTGGTGATTAAGCTTTGTTCAGCTCAAGTTTCACGATCACTTGTACTTCGTCGCCTACAACGGCGCTACCGTCTTTCAGTTTGTTGGCCCACTTCACGCCATAATCCTGGCGGTTGATGACACCATTCAATTTGAAACCAGCCTTTACACCACGGCCAGTGTCGATCGTGCCACCATAGGTAACATCAAATGCTACATCCTTGGTTACACCTTTCATGGTGAACTGACCTTTCAGTTGATATTTGCTGCCAGACTTTGACAGTTTGCCTTTGAAAGTAATTTCGGGGAATTTTTCAGCTTCGAAGAAGTCAGGTGACTTCAGGTGACCATCGCGTTGAGCGTTGTCGGTGTTGATAGAAGCTACTTTGGCAGAAAATTCTACATCGGCTCCGTCGAAATCTGCTGTGTTGCTCACCACTTTCACGGTGTAGTCTTTAAAGCTACCAGTAGCTTCAGATACAACCATGTGTGAAACAGCAAATCCAACGCTGGAGTGACCTTGGTCAAGGTTCCAGGTAGTTTGTGCGTTAACGGCGCCGGCCATCAGCACGAGGGCAAAAAGAGTGAAGATTTTTTTCATAGTTTTTGTTTTGTGTTGCAAACGTAACGAAGAAACTGATATATATGTTTAAACATATATATAATTTTTTGTAAATCACTGATTAACAGTAAATTAAAATTCTATTGGAATAGTATTCTAAAGGAATGATACCCCCCTAAATGCGGTAAGCCCAACCTAAAGTTTTGGGGCCAGCCACAGCATGCCGGCAGCCAGCATCAGGCATAAGAATAGCACCAAAGTAGAAACGGGCGTTTCATCCAGATGAGTGCCAGCCATTGACCCTGGCCTGGCCTTCCACAGGTTGGTCTGGATCTGCCGGGCATTGCGTACCCCTTTCCATGCATCCGGTGGGTGGAGATAAATATCCTGCCGCCCGGAATCAGGCAACGACAAGTATTGATGCCACCCGGGCTGATCAAGCCTGACCTGGGCGTGCCAGAGGTCGTCAACTAGAACATCTTCCTGCATCGGGATTGGAAGTCCGTCAGCATACAATGCTGGATGCGGACTAGAAGTAATCAGATCAATATCCATCCTCTCACCGGCGACCTGAGGGAATCGCTGCCTTACATGGATATGGGTGGCTACAAACCGGCGGGAAGTCTCTTCGATCAAGGGTACCCACAATGATGCGTAACCCTCTGTTTCGCCGCGTAGCATGAAACGGTAGGTTTCCTGCAACAATTGAAATCCGGATTTACCGGCACCCAAAAAAGTATATCCCGCAGCGATACGTCTGCCGGTCTGAATCAAGGCAACCATGGTAGGGTCTGCCGCCGGTCTGGCAGTGGCTATGTTAAACACCGAACCACTCAGGTGCATGGTATCTGATTTGTCGGTTTGAAACGACAGGGGGAGCAGACTTTGCAGGGGTTCTTTTTTTACGGGCACTTCATTCACAAGCAGGAGTATGCCTAAGCCATTGCGTATGGCTTGTTGCAACATATCCAGTTCGCCGCGAGACATAGCAGCAAACGCTTCCGGGTTGCCAATCACCAGATCGGTAGCGTCAAGCAAATCCTGGTTCAGGCGATCGAACTGCCTACCTGTCTGGTTGGCAAATTCATAGCGGAATTGCGATCGCGATACCTGGTACCGAATGGTTAACTGATGCCCTTGTTGACTGAGCAGATTCTTGAGGTAGCGAATTTCAGCGGTAGGAAATTGCTGAAGAATCAACAGACGCAAGACCCTGGGCGATTGCACAACTACGGGAATTGTTTCTTCTGTGGAGCCTTTGGCTGTTGTTGTTTGTATGCGATACAGGTAACGACCGGGTGCGTGGGGTGTAAAGCGGAGCGAAAATGATCCACCCTGACTGAGAACTATTGAATCTTCCCGGCCACCTGGCCCCAACAGGGAAATGGTGGATGGTACTTTGGTGTGCAGGGTGCCCGTGATTGTAGAGGCTCTTCCCGGCACAATATATTCGGGCAAGGACAAATCAATTATATCATCAGGGATCGGCGCGGGAATGAAATAATACCCTGCGGTATCGACTTGAGTCAATAGATTTTGCGGAAGCCCGGTACCCACCACTACCTGATAATGCATCTTATCACCGGAGATGTCTTGTGGTGACACCACCTGATCGGTGGTTTTGTATTCGGCAGCATCTGGGGTGCGGAATATCCGGGCAGCGGGTCTGGCCTTCATCAAACTGTCCACCATAGAAAGTTGATATCCATTTGTTAGTAGGATATCCTCATTTGCCACAAGGTGAGTCCATCCGGGCTGTAGCACCAGACCTGTGAGGCTGATCCATAACACAAGCATCGCGACCATCAGAAGCAGGCGATAGGCCATCTTCCGCTGATATTCCTTCCAGATAAAAAAAGAACAAGCCGCTGCCATTACGGCAATTATCCATGTCGCGGCAATCGGTGCGTGGAATATGAGCGATAAACTATTCACGCTGGCGGTTGAGGGCGTTTAATAATTTTTGGTTGAGTTCATGCGATTGCGTGGTTTTGGCACCCGGCATATCGGTCGGTGGGGGGAGCATCAGCCACAATCCTTTTCGCACCGACAAGAGTTCCTGTCGGGTAGCGGCATCAGCATCGGACAAGTTCTTGAGCATGCTCATCAGCGTGAGGTGTTTTCCGGGTTGCTTCAGCGCGATGGTGGCTACTTCGATTCCGGCTTTCCGGAATACTTGTCGATCGGTTGTGGTGAGGGTAGCCTTTTCAAGTTCCATGAGACGCTCAGTTGTGTGCACTGCTTCAGTAATGGCCGGGAGCGACTTCTGATCCTGTAGTAAGTATGGATTGACCGAATTTCTTATTTCTGCGAGGTCGCCGGTTAGGCGTTTATCTTCCTTGAGTGGAGGTGGATCAAATCCTGTACGGTGAACATAGATTCTGGAGTCGTTGGAAATTTCTTTGAGGAGGTTGAGGATCTTATATTGGAACGGGAGTGATTTGGCGGGTTCGTAAAGCCGGAGTTGAAGTTCGGCATCCCACATCAGGGTAAGTGCTGCTTTAAGCTTCGCCTTCACGGATTGTATAAAGAAGGTCGCTTCTTCTTCGTTGTCGTGCGTGTGCATGAAGGCCTTCATCGGGTCTTCCTTGGCATTGGGATCGGTATTGGCGTGCTCATGTTCCTTCTCTGGTTGTTTCGCGACAAGGTTGTGTTCGTTGTTCGTGTCATGGGTATGTCCGAATTTTTTCACCGGGTCTTCTTCTTCCTCATCTGCGTGCCCGCCGGTCTCCACACCAATGCCAGCTTCTGCCTCTTCTCCCAAAAACTGACCATATCGCAGACGCAATACCTTTTGATCATAGCCGAGTTCGTTGCTGGTGCTGTTAAATATCTGCCGGCTGATGGTTTTGCGATCGCGGAGCAGTTTCTCCGTATCGATAATAATCTGGCGCTGGCTGCGGAAGTATTCCGGCATCAGGTCAACACCAAGTCCGGCATCGGCAGTCACTGCCTGCTGAGCTGTATCTTTCAAAGCAATGAAGAAAGTCTCTGTGCGGCTATAGTTAGGTCTGGGCTTATTGTCCAGAGACTGAACATAGAAGTACAATTCATCACCGGGTTCCAACCCCATCTTTGTAAGGTCGAAGGTGAGGGTCGCATGAATCAGTTTGCCTCGTATGGCGGTCGGTGAACTGAAGGTCAACCTTTCTTCCCTGAACTTAACCGACTCACCACTTCCTTTGCTTACTGTCGCAATCACATCACTTTGAACAAGACCATAGTCATCGGCTAGGGTGGTGTGAAGTTGAATCATTTTGGAATCGTCGACCGACAATTGCGTGAACTGGGACAGGTTGTCGATGGTGATCTTTGGTGCCTGATCCGCAATGGCTTTCAGTTCATAAAAGTCAGACGTATGGGCCCCCTGGTCATCCTTCCATTGCAATTGGTAGAAACCTGATCCCGTTCGCTCTCTACGGATCTCAAAGCCTTGAGAAGTTCCTTTCAGGGATGTTGTATCGCGACCGTCCCAAATGATTGCTGCCTGCTGAATGGGTTTGCTGAAGACCACCTTCCAATGCAGGGTACTGCCTTCTGGAAATTCAACATGCAGTGCTTTTGCTGTAAAGGATGCCAGTTGGGTGTATGCCGGTGGAGCAATTGACAAGTTTGTATTCAACACCTTGGCGGGTATGGTATCTCTTTTTGTTGGTGATTCATCAGTTAAGTCCGTTGATGTCAACGGCATTTGCTGACTATCAGGAATTAGCGTTACCGCAAAGAACAAGATGCCTGCCAGGGAGAGCAGTAAAGCCGCGACGGGAATACGGTGTGGTAGTTTGACTTGTGGGTAAATCAGGTCCAGCGTAGCGATGGACTGCACTTGCTGAATTTGTTGAAGGGTAGTCAGGTTTTTCGCGGGCTGTGTCAACAGGTCGGCACTATCTTTGAACTCGGGATATTGTTGGTTCAGATAGGCAGTGAGGGCCCGATTTGAGATGTTGAAAAGTTTCAGGTGCCGGGCAATGATCAGTACCGAAGCAACAAATACCACGCTCAAGCCGGCTATCCAGACCGCCGTAATTTCTCCTTTGGCCAGTGAGCTGGTGAGCAGGGTAATGGCACCTGCCAACAAAATAGTTTCAGTCCATCGCAGCAGCAAGTAGCGACGACGCAAGGTATTCAGTTTGATATGGGCTTCTGTCGGGGTCATTGGTTTCGTTGATAGGCCACCATGCGTTCAGCGATCAGGAGTGCAATCAGGAAAAGCCATAAGTACAATGTTGCCAACTCTTCGATGTTTTGGATGGAAACTCCATGCTGTGGCGGGGCCCACAATATTTGATCGGGCATCATCCTTCGGTCATTTTGCTGTGCGATGGTTTGCAATCCTCTGCCAGGAATCATTAAGCCAGCTAATTGAATGATGAGGTTGTCGTGGATGGCTGTTTCCGGATTGAGTCTTTTGGTAAGTTCCCATTCATTGGGTCCCGCCTGCATTAATAAAGGTTGATTTGTTCGCTCTGCAAGTCGCAGAATACCAGCAGCCTTCGCTAAGCCATCCGGTGTGCCGAGGGCGATACACCAGTCGTAGGTTTCATTGACTGATGACTTATCCTTGATTTCAAAAGTTACGGGCAGTGATTGCTCCAGTGTCGCCAGTGCTGTCCGGATGATGGTGGCATCGTATTGATAGGCAGCTTCATACAGCAAAGCAACAGTAATGGTGGGTGGAATATCTGCTTTTTGCACCACGCCGGGCTGAAGTTGAGAGTTGAACCGGGTTTGGTCTGCCGAACTGTATCCAATTCGGGTTGCTACTGTATCGGGAGTGTGTTGTACTTGCGTGAGTATAAACTCGGTTGTTGGAGCAGGCACCCCAATCCAACGTACATGCGGTGGCAGAACCTGAGCGGAGCGAGGAGAGGAAATGACTTTATTGTAAGAAAACACTACCACATTGCGCAGTGGCCGTTCCTGAAGGTCATGTAGCAGTTCGGCATAGGATAAGATTTGGGTAGTGTCACCAGTTGTTTTTGTTGGAAATCCTGGCGTAAGACTATGAAGTTCGTAGCCTTGTTTCTGCAAGCTATCCAGCGCATGCTTAATCATTGAGCTGTGTTCCAGGCCTGGTTCTGCCAGTACCCAATCCTGGTTACCCGGTCTGGACCACTGCAATCCAGCCAGCAGCAACACCGACACGATTACAATAAGGCTTCTCAAAGCGAGCAAGAGAATTTCATTAAGGCGTATACCTTTGAATTGACGAGTGGAAGTCTCTTGAATGTGTCGAATGCTGCCGATGCGAATTACTTTGCCCTCTTTGCGGCTTAGCAGGTGGATGGCCCATGGAATGGCGAGGGCGGATAATGCCCAGAGCATGGAGGGATGGCTGAAGGAAATCATCTGCTCAGACTTTTTCTCACGGTCAGAAAATTTCTGAGCACCCGGTCCACCGGCTCATCCAGGTGAATAAGGTGATAGGTGAGGTGCTTCTCCAGCATCCAGCTTTTGGTTTGTGCAAGCCAGGTGTTCATGCGCGCGGCATATGTGTTTTGCAGCACGTTCGTTTCTGCTTTGGTTCGCACGCCGGTCTCTATGTCCTCAAATGTATAGGAGCCATCAAACCCCAAGTTCGATTCTTTTCTCCCCATCAGCTGAAATACGATCACCTCATTGCGCGGTGTTTTCAGCCGGGATATAAAGCGCTGGAGATCGTTGGCGTCGTCGTATAAGTCAGTGATGAAGATGATCATTTCCTTGCCGTGGTGATCAAACAAGGGTTCGATGGATTGGTTGCTTTGCCATTTTCCACGGGCTTCGAGTAAGATCAGTTCATTCAGAAACCGCATAAATTGTTGTTGTTCAAAGCGCGGTTGAACCACGGTAATTTGATCATCATTGATGGCGTAGAGGCCAAAGGTATCGCGTTGCTTGCGGGCGAGGTATGCCAAGGCTGCGGTGAGAATCTTGGCGAATTGCAGTTTACTCAGTCCATCTTCGGCGTAGGTCATCGATTCACTGGCATCGATCATGAATTTCACCGTGATGTTGGTCTCAATATCAGCTTGTTTGATATAGTAGCGTTCCGTGCGGCCGAACATCTTCCAATCCAACTGGCGCAGATCATCGCCGGGCTGGTAGCTTCGGTATTGACTAAATTCCTGGCCGGCGCCAACCGACTGACTTCGGTTACTTCCGCTCATGAACCCTTCTACCACCACACGGGCAATCAGTTCAAGCCCGCTGACGGTATGAAGAATTTCAGGTCGCAGTAATTCCCGGATGCGGGGGTCCATGATCAGAGACTTTTTTGTAGTGTAACGGTGTTCAGGATATGCTTTGTGATGTCATCGGAGGTTACGCCTTCCGCTTCGGCCTTGAAATTGATGAGGATGCGGTGCCGGAGGACGGGAAAAGCAACATGCTGGATATCGTCGCCGGTAACGGAGAAATTGCCGTGGAGCAGGGCACGTGCTTTTGCCGTGAGGATCATGGCTTGACCGGCCCTAGGGCCTGCTCCCCAGCGCACCCATTCATTTACATAGCTGCTTCCCCCTTGTCCGGCCCGTGTGGCTCGGACGATGCGACTCACCAGGTCAACCAGTTCTGGACTGATGTGCACATCGCGCACGAGTTTTTGTGCTTCCAGTATTTCATTGCCCTCAATCACTTTGTTAATCACCGAGCCGGTCCGACCAGTGGTCCGTTCCAGGATATTCCGCTCTTCATCCGCGGATGGATAGCCGACACGTATGTACAACAGAAACCGGTCCAGTTGTGCTTCCGGCAGGGGAAAGGTGCCTGATTGTTCTATAGGGTTCTGGGTAGCCAGGATGAAGAAGGGCCGCTCCAGTTGATAGGTTGTGCCAGCATAGGTGACTTCAAATTCCTGCATGGCTTCCAGCAATGCCGACTGTGTCTTTGGAGACGTACGGTTGATTTCGTCAGCCAGGATAATGTTGGCGAAGATGGGGCCTTTGTTAAACTTGAAAATGCGCTTGCCGCTGGTGTGGTCTTCTTCCAGAATTTCTGTGCCAATAATATCAGATGGCATCAGGTCCGGTGTAAATTGAATTCTCCGGAACCTGAGGTGAATGGCTTCAGACAGGCTTCGTATCATTAGTGTTTTGGCCAGGCCCGGCACCCCTTCCAGGAGGGCATGACCACCTGCCAGGAAACTGATTAATAGCTGGTCGAGAATTTCTTCCTGACCAACGATCACCTTGCTGATCTCTTTTTTCAGATCAGTCAGTTTGCTGATCAGTTTACGTACCGATTCCTCGGAGGCTCTTAAATCATTCATGCGGTTAATTAACTGGTTAGTGCATACATTACGATGTTAACACCAAAGCGGGTGTTGTCTATGCGATAAAAACGTTTGTTCCGGAAGTCATAGTCCCATTCACAACCATAGTCTTTGTTGCTGTAGAGGACACCGATTTTTCCGTTCACTTCTATGGCTTTCAGGTAATTGTGGACAATGTCATCCCCCCAGCCGTTGAGTTCCTGTGAGGTTGTTGGCGGGCCCTCAAAAGAAAAGAAAGCGGAGTAGATTGGGTGGTTATTGGGAATTTTTTTCAATGAACCCGGTCCGAAGATCATTTGTATTTGGGATTCGAACGACTTGGCGAACAAACCATCGATATCGTGGTTGCAATCGTCGGCGAAGATGAATCCGCCATGGCGAACGTATTTTTCCAGGTTCTCGCGCTCTTTGCTGGTAAACTCCACGAGTTTATGACCACTCAGGTAACAAAACGGGCAACGGAAAATCTCATCGCTGCTAAGCGGAACAATGTTCTCGGTGGTGTCAACCGGCAAGGTGGTGTATTCGATGAGCGAATTGAGAATATTGACAGGCATCCGCTGATCTACATCCCAGTCCCCCGACTCGTACTGAAGGCGGGTAAAAAAGAATTTATTGCGGGATGCCATGCGGGGGTAAGTTCTTTCTATATACGCTTTTTACACTAAAAATTTATATAAACGGATCGCCACCAAACACAAATCCCCGATGGCTCGGGGATTTGGTGTATGGCGATAAAATGGGGGGTTACACGGCATCCGATAAACTCGTGAATGTGAAATCCCGAATTTTCATAGGAGGCAACAGGTAATTGGCGTTGGACTCATCGCTGACGGTGCGTTCAACCCTGCCCAGTTCCTCGAGGTTGTTCAGCATAATCACCGGACTTTCATTGAACCTGAAATTTTTCACCGGGTACTGAATTTTTCCGTTTTCAATATAGAACGTACCATCCCGGGTAAGTCCTGTAAGCAGCAGGGACTGCGGATCTACGTCGCGTATGTAATACAACCGGGTGACGAGTATTCCTTTCTTCGTACCCTGTATCAACTCTTCCAATGTTTTGGTGCCACCTTCCATGATCATGGCATCCGGACCAGGTACGGCTTTCACGCCCTTCTTGTCTGCCCAATAACGGGAGTAAGAGAAGTTCTTTACGACTCCTTTTTCAATCCAGTTTACTTTTTCCATGGGACGACCATCTCCATTCCAGGTGCTGGTGGGCAATTCAGGATTCAGTGGATCGGAGTAGAAGTTCACCCGCTCATCCACGAGTTTTTCCCCGAGCCTGGTTTTTCCATCGGGCAGGCTGAGGAAACTCCGTCCCTCATCCGCTTGGCGTGCATCCAATCCAAAGAAAATGCGCTCAACCAGAACGGCAGCCGCAGTCGGTTCGAGAATGACCGTATATTTTCCGGGCTCTATGGCTTTCGCTGATGCTGACATCACGGCCTTTTGCACGGCAACTTCTGTAACGGCACGCGTGTTGAGTTTAGTCACATCGTTGTAGCCCCGGGTAGCGTATCCAGATCCTTTGCCATCTTCTGTACGAACGGTGATCGAGAAGTCAATGCTGGTGGCGGTATTGTACGCAAACAGTCCCTTGCTATTCATCATCGCTGCATACCGGGTGCTGTCCTCCAAAAAGCCGGCTGCAACAACTTTGTTTTCTTTGGCGATGGCGATACTCTCTGCTACCATTTCACTGCGCTGGCGTGGAGTAATTGCGGCCGTTGAAGGGATGTGCATGATTGATTCAGCATATTGCTGGGGACCCAATACGGACATATACTCCGGATTTTCCGGCGCGAGGCGGGCCAATTCTTCGGACCGTCTCACCACCTTTTCCAGGGAGGCATCATCAAATTCATTGATGGTGGCTACACCCATCTTTTTGCCGTAGGCGGATTGCACCACCAGGGTACTCTGACTCACCCTGCCGCTGGTAGACACGGCGTTGCGTGCATAGCGGATATTTCCGCGATCATTGCCATTCAGGTTGACTTCGCATTCATCGGACTTGGAGAATGAAAGAACCTTGGTCATCAGGGCTTTTGCTTCATCGTGTGATAGTAGGCTCATGGATTATCCGATTTTGCGTGAAGTATTGATAACATTGACACCATTGAAACGACTCGTTGACGATCCGTGTGATACGGCGCTAACCTGTCCCGGCTGTCCCTTTCCGTCGAAGAAAGATCCGCCCAATCGGTAGTCACGGGCATCTGCAATGCCAACACAGGAATTCCAGAACTCCTGCGAGTTGGATTGATAGGCTACGTCATTGAGCATACCCACAATTTTTCCGTTTTTGATTTCATAGAACAACTGTCCGCCAAACTGGAAGTTGTATCGCTGCTGATCGATGGAGAAGGAGCCATCACCTACGATATAGATTCCTTTTTCTACACCTTTGATAAGGTCGTCAACGGACTTGCCATCTTTTCCGGGTTGCAGCGAAATATTGGACATCCGCTGGAATTGTACACTGCTCCAGTTGTCGGCATAACAACAACCTTGGGATGCATTTAAGCCCAGGATGTGTGCCTGATCGCGAATCACCTGGTAATTGACCAGAATACCTTCCTTAATAATGTCCCACTGTCCGCATTTCACACCCTCATCGTCATATCCTACTGCGCCAAGCGAGCCGCTCTGGGTTTTGTCAGCGACAATATTGACAAGCTTACTTCCAAAATTGAATTTTTTAGACTCCCATTTGTCAAGGGTCAGGAAGCTGGTGCCGGCATAGTTTGCCTCATAGCCAAGGACCCGGTCGAGTTCGGTCGGGTGCCCCACAGACTCGTGGATGGTAAGCCACAGGTGTGAAGGGTCGAGAATCAGATCATATTTTCCTGGTTCCACTGACTTCGCCTTCAGCTTTTCGCCTACCTGCACGCCCGCCAGCCTGGCGTCTTCCAGCATATCATAGCGGTTCTTATATAAAGTAGTTACACCCTGGATCTTATCCTGTGGTCTGGCATCGAGGTATTCGTAACCCATGCCCATGGGAGCAGCGAGGGAGTTTCTTGTTTCAAATTTTCCGGTGGCCTTGTCGACTTTGGTCAGGAAGAAGATCGGCCAGATTCGATGAATGTCCTGATCGGCATAGGTGCCATCTGAGGAGGCAAAGTACTTTTGCTCGTTAACCATAAACAGAATCGAGTTGGCATAGTCAGCGCCTCCTTTCATCGCCTCACTGTTTACGTTGAGTAGCAGGTCAACTTTTTCTTTAATAGGCACCTCAAAGGCATTCTTAATGATCGGTGCCTTCCAGGTTACCTCGCCATATCCTTTTTGCGGAGCAAGTTTAACTGGCTCGGTGAGTAACCTCGAATTTTCTTTGGCGATGGCCACCGCCAGTTCAGCCGTACGGGCAATGTTGTCTTTGTCCAACTTGTCTGTTGCTGCAAAACCCCACCCTCCGTTGGCCACTACCCGGATGCCCATTCCAAACGACTCGGTGTTGACAATATTCTGCACCTTGTCTTCCCGGGTCACCACAAACTGCTGCAGGTATCTTCCAATCCTGACGTCAGTGTAGGTGGCGCCTTTGGAACGCGCTGCAGTAAGGGCAACGTCCGACATTTGTTTTTTCCACGCCGGGTCTATGACTTCCAGGGCGCGTTCCGGAGAAATGGGATTTCCCATCACCGGTATGCCCGGCAACATGGTCGCCGCGGCGCCCATTCCGGACAGGTAAATGAAGTCTCTGCGTTTCAATTGGTTTGGGGTTTGTTGTTATTTCAATGGGTATAAGACGTGACAAAGTGGTGAAAAGTTGTTGCACCAAAAGGTGATTTGAACGAATATTTTGGCCGGATACCGTCCGGATCCGGACCAAAAAAAATCCCCGATGATAACCGGGGATTTTGTTCTGTCAGTGGCGATTGCCTAAACGGCGTCGGACAAACTGGTGAAGGTGAAATCGCGAATTTTCATATAAGGAATCAGGAAATTGGCCCCACCACCGGGTCCGCCATCGACACTGACCCGGACTTGTTTGCCAAGGGTCTCAAGGTTGTTCAGCATAATCACCGGACTCTCGTTGAACCGGAAGTTCTTTACCGGGTACATGATCTTGCCATTTTCAATGTAGAAGGTACTGTCGCGTGTCAGGCCCGTATACAGTTGGGTTTGCTGATCGACAGAACGGATGTACCAGAACCGCGTCACGAGGATACCACGCTTCGTGTCTTTGATCATATCTTCCACAGAAGCGGTTCCACCTTCCATGATAGCATTGCCAGGGAAGGGAACGGGAGCGACGTTTTTGTTTGAGGCCCAGTAGCGATCATAGAAAAGATTGCTGACCACACCATTCTTGATAATGTCCATTCGTTTTCGCGCCTGACCATCACCGGTCCAGGGTGAAGCAGGAACTTCATCATTCCAGGGGTCGGTGTACAGCGTGACACGTTCATCCATGATCTTTTCACCGAGTTTGGTGCCGCCACCTTTCTTCGACATAAAGCTGCGGCCTTCATCAGCGGTGCGGGCATTCATGCCAAATAGCATGTTGCGTAACAATTCAGCCGATGCTGCCGGCTCCAGGATTACAGTATACTTACCGGGCTCAATGGCTTTGGCATTGCGCGATTGAATAGCCTTGTTGATCGCAATGTTAGAGGCTTCAACCGTATCCAGTTTATTGACATCATTGTAATCGCGGATCACCCATCCTGAACCTGTTCCGTCGTTGGTACGCATCGTCACGGTGAACGTGACGCCAGTTGATTTGTTATAGGCAAAGAGTCCTTTGCTGTTCATCATGGAATTGAAGTTCGTGCTGTCCTCCAGATAGCCGGCTGCGGTCACTTCCTTGGCTGCGGCAGGGTTGATGCTATTGGCAGCTGCCTGAGCACGGTACTCTGGGGTGATCTTTGCGGTGGCCTCTACGTACGTTTTGGACTCACCATACTCTTGTTGGGAGAGGGGCTCCATGAATTCCGGATTTTCCGGCGCGAGCTGGGCCAACTCTTCTGATCGGCGTACTACCTTCTCCAGGGAGGCATCATCAAATTCATTGATCGTCGCGGTGCCGGATTTTTTTCCGTAGTATGATTGCACGGCAAGGGTAACATCACTGCTTTCACCGGCAGTGGATACCGAGTTACGGGCATAACGAATGTTGCCGCCATTGGATCCGTTGAGGTTGGCCTCGCAGCCGTCGGCTTTTGAATAGCTGATGACTTTTTGCAGGATCTTTTTTGCTTCTTCTTTGGTGTATATAGCCATGATTGATTTCGATTTAGCGTTAATGAAATTATAGGGTACGACCGGTGTTGATTACATTGATGCCGTTGAAGCGGGCGGTGGCTGATCCGTGTGATACAGCGTTTGACTGTGCAGGTTGACCCTTGCCGTCGTTGAATGCGCCGTTGAGGCGGTAGTCGCGTTCATCGCATACCTGTGAACAGGAATTCCAGAACTCCTGCGTGTTGGATTGGTAGGCAACGTCTTTCAACATACCTGCGATCTTGCCGTTCTTGATTTCAAAGAACAGGACACCTCCGAACTGGAAGTTATAGCGTTGCTGGTCGATTGAAAATGAACCATCCTTGACGATATAGATCCCTTTTTCAATACCACTGACCATTTGATCCGGGGTGAGCGGAGTTTTCCCTGCCTGCAATGATACGTTCGCCATGCGCTGGAACTGCACATCGCGCCAGCTTTGAGAATAGCAGCAGCCATGGGATTCTTTCTCTCCGATAATGTGTGCCTGATCGCGTATGGCCTGGTAATTAACCAGGACTCCGTCTTTTACCAGGTCCCATTTCTTGGTCTTCACACCTTCATCGTCATACCCTACAGCGCCCAGTGAACCGGGCTGTACCTTGTCGGCAACGAAATTTACTTCCTTGCTGCCGTAGTTGAAGTTTTTGGTCTTCCACTTATCGAGCGTGGCGAAGCTGGTGCCGGCGTAATTGGCTTCATATCCCAATACCCGGTCCAGTTCCAGCGGGTGACCGACGGATTCATGGATGGTGAGCCAGAGGTGTGAGGGCTCCAGCATCAGGTCGTATTTACCCGGCTCTACCGATTTTGCAGCAATCATTTGCTTGGCTTGCTCGGCGGCCATGCCGGCATCTTCAACGATGTCATAAGACTTATTATACAGGATGATTCCTCCGGGTCCTGCAACCTTATCCGAGGCGTTGCCATCGAGGTATTCATAGCCCATGCCCACCGGGGAACTGAATGCTGAGCGGTTTTTGAATCCACCACTCGCACGGTCCACCATGGTCAGGTTAAAGTTGGGCCAAATGCGGTGGATATCCTGATCGATATAACTTCCATCCGTGGAAGCGAAGTACTTCTGCTCGTTGACCAGGAAGATGAGGCTGTTGATGAAGCTGGCACCTTTCTGCATGGCGGCAGCATTGGCTTTGAGCAGCAGATCTACCTTGTCCTTGATAGGAACTTCAAAGCCGTTTTTCTTGATCGGTGTTGTCCAGCTGACTTCGCCGTGCCCCTGGTTGGGAGCCAGCCGTACCGGTTCTTTCTGAAATTTGGAATTGGCTTTCGCAATGATCACCGCGCGCTCTGTGGCCTTTCGGATACCATCTACCGACATATCATTGGTGGAAGCAAAGCCCCACGTGCCATTGGCAATGACGCGCACCCCCATGCCGAATGACTCTGTGCTTCGGATGTTCTGCACTTTGTTTTCGCGGGTGGTGACAAATTGATTCAGGTACCTCCCGATACGGACGTCGGCATAGGTAGCACCGTTGCCGCGGGCGGTGTTAAGCGCAGCATCGGCCAGCGCCTTCTTTTGTTTTACATCCAGTCCCGGATCAAGCAATTGCGCCGGATCGATGTCATGCGCAAAGGAGGGAATGGGAAGCAGGAGGGCACCCGCGCCCATACCTGCCATTTGCATAAAATCTCGTCTCTTCATGTTAAGGTTGTCAGATTGTTCTACCAGTATTAATTACGTTAATGCCATTGAATCGTGCCGTGGAGCTGCCATGGGATACCGCACTAACCTGTGATGGTTGGCCCTTGCCATCGAAGAACGACCCAAACAGGCGATAATCTTTTTCATCGCATACCTTAACACAGCTATTCCAGAACTCCTGGGTGTTGGACTGGTAGGCCACATCATTCAGCATGCCTGTGATCTGGCCATTCTTGATTTCATAGAATACGGTGCCCCCGAACTGGAAATTGTACCGTTGCTGATCGATGGAATAGGATCCGCGGCCGGCTATGAAAATTCCTTTCTCCACATCCTTCACCATCTGCTGAACGGAATACGGTTCCTGGCCTGGTGCCAATGACACATTGGCCATCCGTTGAAACTGGACATCACTCCAGCTTTGGGAATAACAGCAGCCGTGAGATTCTTTTTGACCGAGGATATGCACCTGATCGCGAATAGCCTGGTAGTTTACGAGGATACCTTCCTTGATCAGATCCCATCGCTTACATTTAACGCCTTCGTCATCATAACCTACCGCACCCAGTGAACCTGGCTGGGTTTTGTCTGCGAAAATGTTCACTTGTTTGCTGCCATAATTAAAGGTTCCGGTTTTCCATTTGTCGAGGGTTGCGAAACTGGTGCCGGCATAGTTGGCTTCGTATCCGAGGACGCGATCCAATTCGAGCGGGTGGCCTACGGATTCATGGATCGTTAGACCCAGGTGGTTGGGCTCCAGCACGAGGTCGTATTTGCCTGGCTCGACAGATTTGGCAGATAGCATTTCTTTGGCCTGCTGGGCTGCAAGGGTAGCATCTTCAATCATGTCGTAACTGTTGCGGTACAGGGTAAAGCCGCCGCCGCCCATAATTTTATCAATGGCTTTGGGCTCCATGTATTCATAGCCAAGACCCATCGGTGCGCTGAGGGACTGACGGGTCTTAAACTTGCCTGCCGCTTTATCTACAGCGGTAACGTTAAAAGTTGGCCAGATGCGGTGGATGTCCTGGTCGATATAAGAGCCTTCGGTGGAGGCAAAGTATTTCTGTTCGTTGACCAGGAAGAGGTTGGATGAAGCGAAGGCGGCACCATTTTTCTGCGCGATGGCATTGGTATTCAGGAGGAGGGCTACTTTGTCGGCAACAGGCACCTCGAAAGCATTTTTTTGAATAGGTGTCTTCCAACTCACTTCGCCATGCGAGGGGTTAGGCGCCAATTGAACTTGTTCCTTTTGAAATTTTGAATTGGCTTTCGCGATAGCTACGGCGCGCGTGGTAGCTTTCCGGACGCCATCGTCGTTCACTTCATTGGTGGCGGCAAAGCCCCAGGTGCCATTGACGATCACGCGAATCCCAACACCAAATGATTCGAGGTTGACGATGTTTTGCACTTTGGCTTCCCGGGTATTGATGAATTGATTCAGGTACCGTCCGATGCGCACATCGGCATAGGTTGCGCCACCGCTCCGGGCTGTATTCAAGGCCACATCGGCCAGTTGTTTCTTTTGTCGGGTATCAAGTGGTTGGTCCAGTAATGCTTCCACAGGAACTGTCTGGCCCATCAGGTTGAGGGGTAGCATCAGTCCGCCAAGGCCGAGGCCTGTTGTTTGGATGAAGTCTCTTCGTTTCAAGGTATCCCAGGTTTATACGGTGGTTAAACAGATTAATAAAATTTAAGATAGGATATTAACGGGCATGCCAAACCCGCGCTTTCGGAATTTATTTGAATGGCAAAGGTGGACCTGAAGGCGGGTAAAATCGCAGTAATTAACCGGTTTTAGCCGAATCAGAGATTGATCCAATAGGTGAGTTTGAGGACGAGCGCACGCAGTTTCGGTTGTCCTACATAAAACAACTGGTCATGGGAAGAAGCTTCGGCAAAATAGTTGTCGGTGTACACCAAAAACAGATCGGAGGCAGGTTTGAAACGCCATTGAAACCTTGAGTTGATGTTCAGGTTATTGATCTGATTGTTGTATTGCAGATAGGTGGTCCAGAATACTCTTCTGGAAAATGTAATATCAAATTTGGGACCCAGCAGAATCAAATCAGCTGAGTTATAAGGCTGCGGAAGGCGGATGCGGTTATAGCTGAAGTTCATCGAGATCACAGCATGGGGCTGTAGCCGGTAGCTCATGGTGCCATCGATGTTCTGCCGTTCACCATTATAGTATTGTCCGAGCCGGGATTGAAACCCAAATGAAAACTTGCGGCGTGCATTGGACTGAAAATTCAGAATGACAGAGTTCCAATAATATCCCGTACCCGCCGGCAGGTTCACGGCTTTGGAGCCATCGGCAGGGAAGGTAGGGTCGAAGGCGAAGAACGCGAGTCCATAGTCTCGCCGTACACGCATGAAAAACTGAGCTGAACTTTGAAAAGTAATTTTGTACCAGAGGTTGGCGTCCCAGTCGGTGATTCCATGCAAGTCGTTGCCAATAATATCGATGTCTGTACCGGGTCCGTGGTTGTTGATCAATTTTGATTTGGGATAGAAGCTATAGTAGGCTTCCGGTGCTATCCGCCGAAACCGCGTGCGGGGTGCATAGCCAACCTCCGGATTGTAGTTGGCACCGATATCCTGCGCCAAAAAATCAATTTCCAGGTTGGGCACCTGGTAGACAAACTGGACGGAAGTAGCATAGGTGCTGTCTTTCTTTCGCTGATCAAATGACCGGTGATAAAATGCCTTGCCGGTCCACCGGTTGTCCTTCGAAGCCATATTGTACTCGAGGGCCAGTAATCGATTATACGCGGTATCGTTGACCCCCTGTTTGTTGATGTACATGAGACCCACATTTGACCGGGAGAAAATCTTGCGTTGCACCGCCGCCACGGTGTAGTTGATGGACGGGAGTTTGATTGACTTGTCCTCGGCGGCTTGCATGGTCATCAGGCCCACCCGCCAGTTGTTGTTGATCTTTCCGCTCAGGCGCATGCCCCCGTAGATCCGGTTCTGGATGTTCTGGCCGGTGGAAGGATCCCGGGTCACGCCAATTCTTCTCGAAAAGAATGGGCGCATGTTGCTGTATCCAAAATTCGCAAAGAGATCACCGTTCTCCAGGAAGAACTGTCGTTTCTCCGGGTAGAAAATCTCAAACCGGTTCAGGTTGGTTACCTGTTGATCTACTTCTACCTGGGAGAAATCCGGGTTGGCTGTGATATCCAGGTTCAGGGCGGGGCCCACAGCAATTTTGGCGTCGCCGCCGATGTCGGGTTGGTTATTGGCGGGTGTGCCAGCCTCAAAGTCTTGTTCGGATTTGCCGGCGATATATGGAATCACGGACACATTGCCGCCCGGGTGCGGCAATGGCTGGTCCCAATGCAATTCCCGCAGGGTGGCCAGGTTAAGAATCGGGTACACCCTGGACACAGGAGCCCACGTAGACCGCTCCGTATAATAACTATCGGTGCGGTAGAAGTTCAGGTTCCAGGAATCCAAACCATGTTTATAGCGGATGGTCTTGAATGGTATGGCCAATTCGCACACCCATCGGTCATCGAGTATCCGAACTTCAGAGTACCATTTGTTATCCCAGTTCAGCGACAGATCGTTTTCATTCGCACCGCCATTGGCAATCAGTCCTTCGCGTTGAACACCATAGGGGGTAACACCAAACTGAAATGCATTGGTTTTGTCCTTGTAGGTGTCAATAATCACATTGAAGGCATCGATGAAACCACCGAAGAAATCCCGCCGCAAAGAGGTGGTGACATATTTTCTGGGTCCCTGGTTATACATCACGGCATACACATAAATAAACCGGTCATCATATGTCATGCGTACGTCGGTTTTTACTTTGGCATACGAAGAGTCAAACGGGAAATATTGCTTGAACTGGTTGGCCACTTCGGCGGCTTCCCAGTCGGGCTCATTCATCAGCGCGTCAATGTTGATTTTGCCGGTAGCGCGCTTGATGTAAAGGCCAGGCTGTTGTCCATAACTGATGGAGGCGCAAAAGAGTAGAAATCCGAGTACGGCCTGACACTTCATCCACAAGGATACAAAAAAACACCAGCCCGCAGCACAGCTTTTATTCAGGTAAGATAAAAGTTACCGGTTAACTTCCGGTATTCATCACTCCATTGATTTTCGGAAGCGTACAGGGTTATGTAATCGATGGCGTGATGGATGCGCGTGAAGCCAAATTCCAGTAGTGCCCGCTCTGGTTTTTTGCCTTCACGGGTTATGAACCGCGTAAGGCGATGTGGATATAATACATGCGATTCGGCCAGCTTCACGAAATCTTCGGCTGCCAGATACGGAATTATCACACCAAGCCGCCCATGGGGAGAAAGCAGTCTTCTGGTCGACAGCAGCAGCTCATCATATGTGAGGGACGCGTCGTGCCTTGCCGATGTACGCAGCGGGTCGGGAGGGAGCAGACTTCCGGAGAAATAAGGTGGGTTGCTCACAATCAGATCATAGGTTTGGCTGGCATTGAACTGTTGAATGGGTACTTCTACAACAGAAATTTTGTCTGGCCAAGGCGATCGTGCAACATTGTGTAGCGCCTGACGAACATCGTTGGGTTGAATGTCGATGGCGTCAATCTGGGCCTGGGGGTGGCTTCGTTGAGCGAGCATCATGGCGATGACACCGGAACCTGTCCCTACGTCCAATAGTCTTCTGGCATCGCCGATGCGTACCCAGGCACCGAGCAACACCGCATCAGTGCCTACTTTGAGGGATGCCTCATCGTCGGTGACAGAAAACTGTTTAAACCGAAAAGTACCCATGGTCAGGGCTTAGGCAGCGCGTCCAGAATTTGGTTGCACAATCCTACCATGTCAAAGCCGTGATGACTTACACCGAGGCGCACCACAATCAATTTTCGGGAAGGAAAGATAAATACATATTGATCCTCAAATCCTTCGGCACCGTATTCTTCATTTGGGAGGCCCGGGTGGTAGCAATGATTAGGATCATTGGGGGCACCTGCATTCAACCAGAATTGAGCGCCGTACTGCCCGATGGGCGCAGCAGGTGCCGGGGTGGACGAGTACTTTACCCATCCCTCCGGTAAAATGCGTTCACCGTTCCATATTCCGTCCTGCAAGAAGAGCAGGCCGAAGCGTCCCCAGTCGCGCGCACTGGCATATCCGTAGGATGAGCCCACCAAAGTACCGGAAGCGTCAGGCTCAATCAAGGTATGCCGCATGCCTATCTTGTGGAACAATTTCTCATAGGCAAAACGAGGATAGTTTTCATCTCCCACGGCTTCGCGGGTAATTTTTGAAAGCAGGTTGGCAGTTCCACTCGAGTACTCAAAGAAAGTATTGGGTGGATATTCAAGTTCCTTCGACGCGGCGAACCCTCCCTTGTCATCAGAGTGCATGAACATATTGTGGAAGTCGCCAGGCAGAAAGTAGGATTCATTCCATGCCAGTCCGCTGCTTCCGTGCAAAAGATCGGACAACGTGATACTCTTTCGTTCATCGTTTTGCCAGGCAGCCACAGGTGCGGACGCATCGGGGTTGAGTTTTCCTTCTTTCACCATCAGTGCCACCATGGCATTGTTCAGGCTCTTGGTCATTGACCATCCCATGAATAAAGTGTGCTTATCAAAACCCGCCGCATACTGTTCGCTGATGATTTGTCCATCGTAGATGGCGAGCACGGCATGCGTGTTCTTTGGTTGCTCCGGATTTGTTTCTTCAAACGCCGACCGGAGTGCAGCCTGCACGGCATCGTAGTTCAGCCCGGCAACAGGTGGTGTGCTGACCAAATCGCCATTCGGCCACGCCACGGTATCTGCATTCAGGGGCGGCAGTGTTGGTAGAGCCGGCGATTGTTGTCGTACTTCCTGTTCTGAACGTTCGGCAAGCAGTGTGCATCCCTGTCCTTTGCGATAGATGGCCTTGCTGACAGACCACAATACCCGGGCGGTTACAGCACTGGAGTCCTTGAATTCAATGCCAGCCTTCGATAACCCGGGGAAAACCGAGAGTTCTTTTTGTACCACACTTTCAGGTGTACGACCCATGACGAATACACACGAGCACATGGTCTTGGCGGCCATACCCGCCATGATTGGCGGAAAAGTAATGGCGAGATAGAGTATGGCAGCGGCGAGAGAAATGCCAATGAGGTAAAAAAAGTATCGGATAATTTTCATGATTGTATTTACGGGGTTGCAAGACTGCGCTCAAAGGAAGTGAGCCTGGGGTTCATGATGGAAAACCACAGGGGTGGAAATAAAGCAATGAGGATCATGGTGGGATAGCCAAATGGTAGTTGCGGACTTCCATCATAATGATCCAATACCTGATAGCGCTTGACGGCATTATAGTGATGGTCTGCGTGTCGCTGTAGTTGAAATAAAAAGAAATTGCTAACCAGGTGGCTGGCGTTCCACGAATGAAAGGGATTCACCCGTTCAAATTGTCCTGGCGCAATTTCGGCCCGCACAATACCGTAGTGCTCAACATAGTTAACCAACTCAAGCAAAGTGAATGCGACTACGCTCTGTCCAAAAAAGAATATCGGGATCAACCAGCTGGTGGATGATGAACTATACGGCAACATGGCAGCGGCGCACACAAGAAAGGGCATGAATGTGTACCAGATCATCCGGTTATACAGGCTGTACATGGAGCGGTTGTGGTTCCTGAGTATTTGTAATTCGATTTTCCAGGCATGGGCATAACCGACGAATACGGATTGAAGCCAGAAGGCATAAAAGTTTTGGTGCTTTCTGGCTGTGGCCGGATCCTCCGGCGTTGCCACATGAACATGATGTCCGCGGTTATGCTCAATGAAAAAGTGCATATAACAAACCGAAAGGAGTAACACCTGGCTGTAAAACTGTTCGAGTTTGGATTTCTTGTGACCCAACTCATGGGCTACGGTGATGCCGATGCCACCCGTGACCAATCCGCAGCTGACGATAAACAAAACAAGTTCTGCCCTGGAGAACTGACCACTGGCCACAACGTCAATGGCCCACACCAGAAAACCAATCTGAACAAACACCCACAGGTAGGTGACGAATCGATAATAGAATTCCCCTTCCAGGATCGGTCGGTCTGCCGCTGGAACATTATGGGTATCAAGTCCAGCCCAGAAATCGATCAGGGGGATTATGACGAACACAAAAATCACGCTTAGCCATTGCCAACCGCCGCCAAGGTAAATACCCAAAATCACCAGGGACGGCAGAATGAAAGCACTGAAGAATCCAATCTTCCTGATGAAGTTCATATCCTAATGTAATGAAATTGGAAGAAACGAAACAGGTTACAGCGGCTTGAACTGTTCAAACGCCTCGCGGCAGTCGTAGCAATAGTGCAAGGAGCGGCAAAGGGTTGGTCCAAAAGGTGAGCGCATTTCGGTGTGGGTGCCGTTGCAGCGCGGGCAAACAGCATGTTCCAGGATGTCGAGATCGTTTTGAATAAATGCGGTTGACGGGGGTGGTGCATATCCAAACTTTTTTAATGCCTCGCGTCCGCGTTCGGTAATCCTGTCTGAGCTCCAGGATTGTTTCAGGTTAATATTGACGTGCGGATGGGGTATGCCGTTCTTCTGAAGCACCTGAATAACTTCAGTCTTCATATAATCCATGGCTGGGCATCCCACGAAAGTGGGTGTCATGGATACGGTGACGGTGCCTTCTGATACTTCAACTTCCGTGATCACCCCAAGATCGACCAGCGACAATACCGGAATCTCGGGATCTTTCACTTCATCGAGCCAGGTGAATACCTGTTCTTTGGTTGGGATGGTTGACGAGGTTACCACTCTGCATTGGGATCGATACTGAATACAGCGGTCATCTCGGCAAGCAAGGGTGCCAGGTGGGTGGAATGAATGCCATGCCGCCCGCCATTGATGGGTTTGCAGGTAGTCCAGTCCGGTGATACTAGTCCGGCAACAGAAAGCACCTGGTTAACCTGGAGTCGCCATTGCTCAAATAATGCCTTCTCACCCGGGAAGATCTTATTTTCAATAATGGCTTGTTCAACCGACGTTGTTTCAAACATGCCCAATGCATAGGGGGCGAGGCGGTCCAGTGATTGCTGAAGCCGTTGTTTACTTTCGGCAGTTGCTGACCCCAATTGCTTCATCCACGTATTGGCATGCAGGGTGTGGTACCGGAGTTCGCCGCGCACCTTGCGCGCCAGTTGTGCCAATGGTTCGTAAGCGGACTGCGTCAGGGCTTCCCACCGAAGTGCATCGGCGTTGTCAAAAAGAAAGTGACGCACGAGACTGAAATCATATTCGTCATTGGGCAGCTCCACCAACTGGCAATTTTTGAATTCTGTAGCCGGGCGTGTAAAGGCCAACGGATCAGGTGCGGCTTCGCCAAGGTCGTGGAGTAGTTTATAGAGTGCGAGACTCTGACCGATCTTGTCCTGGGCCATGGATGAAAAGGCAATGTCCTCCTCCAGCAATGGACCAAGCCCGGTCCACTCGCTGTTGCGGTGACCAAGAATCAGCAGGTCATCCGCCATGCGGAACAGGAGGTCCTTCAAAGCAAGCTCGTTCATAGTCGTTTCTGTTCAGTTACCCAGCGAAAGTGCAACAAATAGTAAATTCCCAGTGGCACCATTATGTAGATCATGGAACGCACCTGATAGATCTGACTGTATCCGACCAACAACAGGATGCTCACACACATCGTGATGCGCAGAATTCGGAATGAAGTATCGTTGACATTCATGGATTCAATTAGTTTGCCCACTGCCAGCAGGGCAAATCCCGAGTACACCCACAGGTGACGGGGATCGCGGTGCATCCACATCCGTACAATGCCGATCATCATGGCCACTACGGCTGTTAACTCAAACACGCGCTGGTATACCCTCCAATTCATGATGCAGATTGTTTGGCCAGAAAGTTATTGAGTTTATCTCCTCCCTTATAATCAGCAGCGTCCCGGAATCGCTTTTCAGGAAGGGTATTCCACAGATCTTGTTCTTCCGGCGTGGTATATCGTATGTCCGACTGCAAGATGGCCCAGATGTTGAAGACCAGCTTATCGCTGAAAAGTTTTTTTGCTTCACTCATGGCCTGTAACGGACTTCCGGCCTTAACAGTACCAGCGGCCACATGCTGTTTGCCGCGCCGCAGGAGGTGATAGATTTCGTAGGTGTCACTTCCGGAAAGGGCCTCCGCTGCGATCGTATCATAGGCGTTTTGATTTCCCTCTGTGGTGGCAGAGACAAATACCTTGCGCGTATCGACTACATAGAGCGAGGTACATGTAAATCGGCGCGTGAAATTCTCTTTAGCAAATACATACGCCAATTCCAGGTCAGGTGCATGAACAATGCCTTCGTGCTGAAACGGTTTTCCTTCCTTGGGCTGCACGAACACTTCGTACGACCCAAACTGATCCAAAGGTCCTTTGGGCTGTGGCGCCACCGTAAGGTCTGGCAGACGTTCAATGCGTGGATCTAATGATTTCATGGTCTAGGCAAGAGGAGTCACGTACGTAGTTTGTGCTTTGCGCAACGCATCGCGTACCCATTTGCCGCGCTCTTCAGCGATGCGGCGGACAGCGAGTCTTTCTTTGTTACAGGGACCATCTCCGTTGATCACCCGTTTGAATTCTTCCCAGTCAGGTTCCGTATAGGCCCATTGCCCGTCTTCCTTTTTCCGGAGCAGCGGATCAGGGATGGTAAACCCCAACTCCCAAATCTTGGGGACATACATGTCGAGGAACTGGTTACGCATGTCATCATTGGATCCCATCTTTACTTTCCAGCGCATCAATACTTCTGTGTGCACCGAGATTTTGTCGGAAGGTCCAAAGAAGTGCATCATCGGTGCCCACCAACGGTTCAAGGCTTCCTGAAACATATTGCGCTGAACGGGAGTACCCGAAGCGAGGTAGATAACACAATGATGACCATACTTGAGGTGGAAAGATTCTTCAGCACAAATCCGGTCAAGTGCACGGCAATAAGGACCATAGCTGCCTTTGGCATTCGCCAGCTGATTGACGATGGCACCCGCATCTACCAGCCAGGAGATGAAGCAGCAGTCGGCCCAGGTGAATGTAGGGTAGTTGAAAATGTTGGAATACTTAGATTTGCCGTTGATAAGGTCTTCGATCATTTGTTCGCGGGTCTTGCCCAGCGTTTCAGCAGCAGAGTACAGCAATTGGGCATGCCCAACTTCATCCTGCACCTTGGCCATCAAAGCCATTTTGCGTTTGAATCCGGGTGCGCGGGTAATCCAGGTGCCTTCAGGCAAAGCGCCGATTATTTCACTGTGCGCATGCTGTTCAATCATGCGGATGAGTTGCTTCCGGTACAGACCGGGCATCCAGTCCGTTGGCTCAATTTTTTCACCCCGGTTGATACGGGCTTCAAAAGCTGCCAGGAGCACCGGATCTTCCTGCGCCACACTGTCGGTCTTAATTCCCTCAAAGGTGTTTCCTCCTCCGTACATAGGCTATTGATTTAGATGGGGATGAAATGGTGTTCGGCTCCCGTGAAGGATAACCTAACACTCGTTTGCAAAAATAGCAAAGAGTCCGGATCAATTACCGGATTGTTGAGGAAATGGAGGGTTGATCAGGCCTTGGGCTTTTTGAGGCCATTTACCAGCATGTCGGAGAGTTGCTGGCCGAGGTCTTCGGGCACGATGTTGCTATTGGGGTCGTACCATTGGGGCATCCAGTTCAGGGATGAGAAAAGGGTCATCACAGCCAGTTTCTTGTCAATGTTCTCTTTGAACTCACCGGAGAGGATGCCCTCTTCGATAATATCCTTGAACCGGTTGATATAATTGATACGGAGGAGCAGGAATTGGCGCAGGAAGGGCTGGCTGAGGTGCCGGTGTTCGTTCATGAAAACAGCCGATGCAGTCAGATCCTTGGCCATTACTTCGATATGGCCTACGATGCCTTTCCTCAGTTTCTCACTGGCAGGGCCCTTTTGCTTCTCCACTTCCTCCAAGGACTTTCTGAATTCTGTAGCCATGTCAAAACACAGGTTTTGCAGAATTTCCTCTTTGGACTTGATGTGTGAATACAGGCTTGCTGCTTCAATACCCAGTAACTGGGCCAGGTCACGCATGGAAGAGGCAGCATAGCCTTTCTCCCTGAAAAGCTCTGCGGCTTTGCGTATTACTTGCTCTTTGCGGGACAGTGAGCCGGGTTCCATGGTAGGGTTACTTAGTGTCTTCAGTGACTGAGGTACAAACTGAACAATCAATCTCAAATGAATACCACTACAAACTTAATACTATCGGGTTCATCCTCCTACTCAATACCGATTCAACCCGCCAAATTTTTGCAATCTGCAGCCTAACAGTCGTTAACTCCAGGTGACGAAAGTCATTGCTTGCCGCGATAATTGCTGAACGGCTTTGCTATCGGCAGGCCAAGAACAACAAAGGCACCGGATCGGTTTCCGGTGCCTCGTGGTGTGGTGTTGTATCAGATCAGAAGTTGAACCCAAATGCAAAGGCATGGAGTTCAGGTCCCTTGTTATCAGCAAAGAGACTATTCAGATCATAGCTTATAAACATATCGGTGTCGCGGAAGCCGAACTGGGCACGGACACCGTACCTGAAATTGTTGAGGTAGTAATTGTCATGATGATGTTCGCGTTGCTTGTCGTTGTTGGCATAGAACATTTGCTTGGAATAGCTGTCCACCAGGTATCCCACATAAGGTCCCACGCCAAAGCGGAATCGGTTGGTGCTGCTTTTGCCCAGCCAGTTGTGGGAGCGCTCCTGACTGCCAAACGTTATCATAGGGACCAGGGATGCATTGATATACACCGCCGTAAGCTTGCTCTTGCGATAGCTGGCGTCCCGGGTGTCCTCGCTGAAGATCACACCATTCCCATCTTTTCCAAGGGCAACTTTTTCATTGCTGAACTTGAAATTGTACCAGCTTACACTTCCGCCCCAGTCGAGGGAGAGGTGATTGGAAATCCTGGAATGAAAAGTAGAGTTGATCCCTACATACCAGGATCCCCATGGCCTCACGGCATACAATTGATTGGAGGCGTCCGGAAATTGTCCGTTGGAAACATAGTTATTCATGCCCACATCAAAATTCACGGTATGGTATGTGCGGCGTGGCTTCCACGAATTGCTCAGGTTGCGCAATCCCTTATTGTTTCTTTCTTCGGCGACCTCACCGGTCGATTCATTTGAACTATCCCAATTCTCCATGGTTGATGGTTGTTGGGTGGTGTCCTTGCGATACTCGACGGATGGACGGGTTAACGGAGTGGAGTCACGTTGTTCCAGTTTAGTGATCATGTCATCCATCAGCGCCTGAAAGTTATAGTGCTTTAGCGTTTGGAGATCGTTCTTGTCTTTGATAACGATTACTACTTTACTTTCTTTTCCTACGTTGATGACCACACTGTCCCGGGACTGTGCCTGGGTGATGAGGCATCCGCAGATCGTCATCAGGGTGAATAGGGTGAATGCTTTCATGGCTATTGCTGTTTAGTCGTTGTCTTTCTGTGAATGTCGAATGCAAAAAGGTTGTCTTTTAGTTGACGGAAGTCACCAATCGGAAGTTCGCCGCGTCTCGCTTTGGCCAACAAGGTGCCGGCGGGTTTTTCTTCAGTAGTGGTTTCTGCTGCGACTGCTGTTGCCGGAGCAGTCGCAGGGATAATTTCCAGCGTATAGGTAAGTACAATGCCTGTTGTTGCTTGGCTGGCAGCAATGACAGGTTCAGTGACAACCGCAGTTTCCGTCACCTCAACTTTTTCGACGGGAAGTTCTTCACGGGCCACGTTTGTTTCGGCGATGGCGGGCGGAACAACAACCGGAGTTGTTTTGATGATGGATGGCCTTCGGGTAATCACCGGAGTTACCGTTGTTGTTTGTGTTATGGCTTCCTGCTTCACCACTTCACGGGGTGAAGATGTCACCGGTACAGACTTCGTGAGCACGGGTTCTGATTGAAGGCTAAGCGACAGGTAAATCCCGAACAGCAAACCACCCAGCAGCAATACAGCAGCCCACCGCCACAACACTACTGGCTTACGCTGACCATCGAGTTGTTTTTCAATAGCCGACCAGGCGGAAGCGGAGGGTTCTACCGTGTGTTGGGATAGTTTGTTCCGAAAGAGTTCGTCGATGGAGTTCATGATTCGTAGTGATTTCGTTGTGCCATTCTTTCGTGTGCCAGCAGCCGTGACTGTAAAACCGTTCGCGCCCGGCTCAACTGCGACTTGGAAGTATTTTCACTGATGCCGAGTTCTTCAGCAATTTCCTTGTGTGAAAATCCATCTACGGCATAGAGGTTAAATACAATCCGGTATCCGGTCGGTAGTTCTGCCACGAGGTTGAGGAGGTCTTCCGCTTCCAGGTGGTGACTGAGTTGGTTTAAGTCTGGTTCCCGTTCTGCGGCGGCCAAATCCGTTTCCAGGTACAGGCTTTTGTTCCGACGCAGGTAGGTGAGGGCCTCGTTCACCACAATCCGCCGGATCCAACCTTCAAAACTTCCTTCGCCCTTAAACTGATGGATTTTCTCGAACACCTTGGTGAAGGCCATCACCAGAATATCCTCGGCTTCCATCCTGTCCTTTACATAGCGGCAGCACAAGCCCAGCATTTTGCCGGCCATAAGCTGATACAGGGCATGTTGCGCAGCCCGGTCGCCGCGGCGACAGCCTTCTATCAGTTCATTTTCTCTGGCGCTGTAGATATGAAATTCCATTAATGGCGATACACCCATAAGATGCATACCCCGTGCCAGGGGTTGCGTGGGTCAGAAAATAAAGGGCGTGGGCAGCTAGTAAGCGGCCTCGTAGTCGATGGTGATGGTTTTCCAGGCGTATTGCCCTTCTTTGACCACGACGGGGTTGATGTTGCTCTTGTCGTCGAACAGATTGGCGTACAGTCCGTTTTTCTCTTTGGTGAACACGGAATAGGCGCCGGGGGGTAGCTTGATCTTAAAGGTGCCATCAGGCTTAGATACGATGGTTGCCACCATTTTGGTTTTGACATCCCGGAAAAACGGGCCAACCTGAGTCACATCTTTAAACGAAGTGAGTTCGTATACTAATATCTCCCGAACGGTGCCTTGGTTGGGTGAAAGGATGGATTCAGCCCCAGGCATCTGATTGCCAGATACCCAAAACACCTGCCCGTGCAGTCCTTGCTTCTGAGCAAGGCAGGTCAATGACCCGAAGAACAATATTGCACTGAGGAGTACTTTCATGAAACCACCTTCAACCAAGTGAAATTACTAATTATTGGCTCTGCTTCGGCTACACCTTGACAAAGATTTTTCGCCGATACATCCACCGAAGCCCCAGCCAGAACAAGCCGACCAGTGACAGCGCGAACAGTAGCGACGCCGGTTTCGGCTCCAGCCAACTCAGATATATATGTTGAAACAAATAGTTCCATATGGATTGACTTGCCCCGGCTTCGTCAGCCACCATCCACCGGATGAGTGTCTTGGCCAGTATTCCCGAAGCAACGAATGCAAAAATGGCATTCGTACCGAAATAAAGAAAAGGATTTATCCACGATTGGTATTCGTTAACATCAATAAGCCAATGACATCCTGCCCAAATCTGTATAGCCAATCCCCCACTATACAGTACATAACTGCTGGTCCAAAGGGATTTATTCATTGGAAATGAGAGGTCCCAAAAAAGTCCGGTCGCGATCAACAAACTTCCTGACAAGAACAGCCAGGTGACGCGTTCTGCGGGATTTTCAACTGCATCAAAAAGATGACCGGTTAATATCCCAATCAACCCGGTAGCCAGGGCAGGTAAAGTACTCAATACACCCTCAGGGTCCCATGTCTTGGACTGAGACCACAAGTGACCATCCAGGAGCCAACGATCTGACCAGGCGGCGAGGTTGGTGCCGGGTTCAAGGTTGGGGGCTGAGCCGTCGGGCAACGGAACCCAATTCATCAGAACATAATAGGCAAACAGCAACAACGCCGTGATCCGAAGTTGCCCCAACCATCCAAACCTGAAGTACAGGATGGAGCAACAGAAGAACACAATGCTGATGCGTTGCAACACGCCGGGAATTCTCAAGGTACTAAGCCGCTCCACGTCAATCATCCGGCTCAGGGGAAGGGTATACCAGGCCATGAGCAGGCCCAGCCCGAAGATGATGGCGGATCGCTTACTGATTTTGAGAAAATGTGTGCGGGTGAGTCCATCGCTACGCTTATGCTTGTAGGCGAAGTGAATAGACACCCCCACAATAAAAAGGAAAAAGGGAAAAATAAGGTCGGTGGGAGTACAGCCATGCCAATGGGCGTGCAGCAAGGGCGCATATACGTGGTCCCAGGAGCCGGGGTTATTCACCACAATCATCGCGATCACGGTCGCCCCGCGAAACACATCGATTGATAACAATCGGGAAGTCGACATTCCCGAAAGTAAGGATTTGCAGACTCTAGTCCCTGATGATTTCCGGATTTCCCTTGTGACTCACCGTGCTGGCCACACCTTTGTCGATTTCAAGCCGGTCGACCGCATTCACCCGTGCACTGGATGCACCGTGTGCACTGATCACCGCATGATTGACTTCATACCCATAGGCCTTCAGTCCCGAGGCACCCACCACGTCGGCCTGCAAAAACTGACCATGGCCGTTCAATTCCAGCGTTGATGCACCCGTGAGTTTCACGGTCATTTTCTCGGATTCTACATCGCCTTCTGCGGATACGGCACCGGTCATTTCAATGTTGATCGATTCTTCCTGAAAGCCACTGAACCTCAGTTTTCCGGCACCGGAGATATCCATGTTTTTCAAGTTGGGCATGGTGATTCGGATGCGAATCTCAGGGCGACTCAACAGATTCCGCTTCCAGAAACGTTTGTCGTCATCAAAGTCAACCACCAGGGTCTCGCCATTCACATAGACTTCATAATGTCTGCGTTCTTCATCATCCCCATCTACTTCTACTTGATAATGGTCGCCTTGTTCAATCCGCACATCAAACATGCCTTGCAGGTCCAGCGAATTGAAGTCGCGCAGGTCGCTTTGTCGTTCGTTGTTGTCTGATGACGAATACTCCTTTCCATCAAGGGCGGGTGGGCATGATGCGCAGGTGAGGCCGCGTTCGGTTACTTCCCAGGTTTGGGTTTCTTCATTCAACATGATTCGTCGGTAAGAGCCATCCGAAATAACATCGGTGTCAATCAGCCGCCACAACGCTGCATCAATTACGAGCTTTTGGTGAACCGGCACGTAGACGTCAATATCGAGGCGTTGAGCCCTGAACTTAGCATCGGGTTTAAAGGTAAGGTTGGAATCAAAGGTTAACGCGCTATCTGCTGCAACGATGCCGTAATCAACCATGGCGGCATTCTCGGCAGCCACTTTTCGGGAAGGACCTTGCGACTGGAATCGCTCGGCTACCTTGATGTCTTTGCCGTCATACGGGCGAAGGGTAATGGCAGTGACGTTGTAATCATCCAGACCAGTTTCTTTGATGTGTAAATAGGTGGTTGCGGATTTGACCGGGATGATCTGTTCACGGCGGAGTTCACCAGTTTCCTTAAAGGCATACACCATCTGTGGCAGACTAAAGCCAACGATGATGAGGCTCACAAAGAAAGTAACAAACATGGTCCAACCAACGGTGCTGTTGAAGATGATCCGTTTGGCGATGATCGAATTGCCCAGGAGCATCACCAGGAATGCCGGAATAATGGCTACCAGGAACACAAAGATCAACATCCAGGTCGGGAAACTGTTGCGAAAAGCATTGAGCGGAAGGTTGGGTGTGGAGATGTACCAATCCGAAAACATGTGCCAATCGGGTGCATTGATTAAACCCAGGATGATGGCAAAGGCAAAGATCAGACTGATGATCATCGATAGACCTGTCAGGGAGAACACAAGACCAATGCCTACGCGCAACACATCAACAAATACCTTGAGCACAGGTCCGAATACACCGGCAAGGGCATTCAGAATAGCGGCCAGCGCACGGAATGGGAACAGGATAATTTTGCTGAGGGTACTTTCTTCTTCGTTCACCTTTTCATTCAGTCCTTTTTTTACGGTAGACTCAATGTTGGAAAGTGTAACCGGCTCACCCTGCATTTCCATTTTTTCAGTAATGGTGCGGGCTTCAGGCAAGGCAATCCAGAGCACTATATAAAGGAGGATACCAACGCCACCGAAGAAGGCGAGGAGGACAAACAGCACGCGGGCCAGGGCAATATCAGCACCGAAGAATGCGGCAACGCCTGCACCCACACCGCCAATTACTTTTTTGTCCGGGTCGCGGTACATTTTCTTCACGGTTGGTTCATCGTCTAACTGCTCGGCGGGCAGTACAATCCACATCACCACATATACAATCAGAAATATCCCTGAAGTACCAATCGTGAGGAGTGCGAGCAATACGCGGGGCCATACGGGATCCACGCTGAAGTAGTGTCCGAGGCCGGCACACACACCACCCAGGATTTTGCGTTGCGCGTCGCGAACAAGGCGTTTGTTTTTATAATAGTTGGCTTTGGCTTCCTGTTTGGGTGCAGCGGTAGCTCCACCGGCAAATTCCTGCTCTTCGGCAGCCTTGAAATCACTCACGCTACCCATGGTGGCGATGAGCGCCTGCACATCTTCAGCGGTGATTACCTGCTTGCCGTCGTTTAGTTTGGACAGAAAGATTTCAGCAATACGTCCTTCAATGTCTGCCAGAATTTCGGAGTTGTCCTCAAACGAGGCAAAGTAGCTGTTGACGGAATCCAGGTACTTGCGCAGCGTGTCGTAGCCGTCTTCTTCGATGTGAAAGATGATGCCGCTGATGTTGATGCTGATGTTCTTTTTCATAGCTCAATCAAAAAGATAGGAGATGGGTAAGAATTAAACGTTGGTGGTGGACTTTTCGGTGATCTGCCGGGTGGAGTGAATCAGTTCATTCCAGGTTTCGGTAAGTCCCTGCAGGAAACTCTGTCCAGGTTCGGTAAGCTTATAATACTTGCGGGGAGGTCCGGACTTGGATTCTACCCATTTGTATTCTACGAGTCCCGAGTTTTTCAAGCGCGTTAACAAGGGGTAGAGGGTGCCCTCCACGACAATCATACGTGCGGCGGTTAATTCATCGATCATATCGGAGGCGTAAACTTCACCCCGCGAAATAATATGGAGGATGCAATATTCTAATATGCCTTTCCTCATCTGAACTTGTGTGTTTTCTAGATTCATACAGCCTCATTTAGTAAGTCACTCACAGGAACGTATACGGGTAAAGTACTATGTATGGCCAAGTACTATTTGTATTTTTTTGGATTATCTTGGTAACTATATATAAAACGGGACAAGAATTGGGGGATTTGCTCCCAGGAGGCCAAAAAAGGCCTTTTTACTTTTTACCCTTTGATTCGGGTTTTTTCGGGGCCTTCACAGCTACTTTGATTAGGTCCTCAAACTTCACGTTTTCAGCGAGTTTGACCTTTTCCTCGTACTTGTGTGCCCGTTGTTTTGGTGTTTTCCCCATTTATCTAGGGCTTTTTCTTTAGTTCTGAATTGTTTTTTCTGAAGTTCAGAAATGACTTTACCGCAAAGAATATAGTTAGGCCAGCAAATACGCTTCCATACAACACCTTATCAAGTGAAATTAGGGCGTAAGAAAACCACATCCCAGTCATCATTATTATGAATGCCAATATGATAGATAATAAATCTACCCTATAGGCCCTAGACTGACCTTTTTCTAAGAGGGCTAATCTTCTATTATTAAAATCATGACGAGCATCTTGTTCCTTTGCGGTTCGATCCTTAATCCATGGCATTATATCTGGATCTAATGCCTGGAGTTTCGTCAATTCTTGTGCATCCGGAAGCAAACTATCATCGTAGCTTTCCTGATGCTCAAATGATGCTCCTTGCCCCTTTGGGCCAACTGCTTGGCTACCCTTTATCTGTTTGAACTGTTTCGACATCTACAGATTTTTGGGACAAGTATTTTCTCAGTGAATGTTTAAAGTCCAATTTAAGCTTATGCACATCCATGTATAGGTTTTTCCTATCCTCATCAATGGACGTTATCACTAATTCAGACTTATATACCTTATCATACAGGTCTTTCAATTCATCATCAATATACCTGTCGCAATTCCGAGTAAATACGGCATTGCTTGAGAAAAAAACCCTCAAAATCACTTTTTCTGCCTCTTCCATTTTTCTCACTGTTTGCATTACAACTACAATTCTTGACAGAAGGTTTAGGTCTACTAATGTAAAAAGCTGAACCAACTATACCAAATTGCAACCTAACAAGTGTTAGGTGTAATGAGCATTGTTGTAGATACAAATATAGTCATTTTGCGGTCACCGTGGCATACCGCAAACGCTTCCCTTCTGCCTTAGTCACCGAATAGTGAAACCGTTGAACGTCTGTCACCTTCCGGGTATTATAACGGAAAGAAAACTCGTCACAATAACGGCTCAAATGCTTGTAGCTGACAGAGTGGTAAATCCCTACAATTCCACGTTTTAACAGGCTCCAAAATCCCTCTACGGTATTAGTATGGCACATTCCCTTGACGTATTCATTTGCGCTGTGATTTACTACCCTGTGGATATATCCCTTCCTCATGGCATCGTAAACCTGTGCCTCGTCCGTCATTAATTCGGAGCCCCTTTCTACATACTTGTTAACCAAGAACTCTATAACTCCACCCTCCCGGTTTTCAATTTGACGGGTCACTATGTCCCCACCACGTTCTACCATACCCAAAACCATAGCCTTACCCACTCCACCCTGCTTTCCTTTTTGGCGTTTGCTTGCGTGTTTGTTGCGCTCTTTTCCACCAATAAACGTTTCGTCAGCCTCCACCGTGTTTTTAAGCATTTGGGGAGCATCATTACGGAGCATTTCGCGGATTCTCTGGAGCATGAACCATGCGGTTTTCTGGGTCACTCCAAGGTCACGGGAAAGCTGTAAGGAGGAAATACCCTTCTTGTGGGCCGTACACAGGTACAAAGCCCCGAACCAAATACGCAGTTCGATTTTTGAACTTTCAAAGATGGTTCCGACCGTCACGCTGAATTTCTTGTGACAGGCAGGGTTCCCACACTTGAACCTCTTACCGTTTTCAATACGGTACATTTTTCCGTCATGCTGGCAATACGGGCAAACTGTCTGGCCACCCCAACGCTGAATTTCCAGGTACGTGCGGCAGGTCTGGTCATCCGCAAAGTGAGTGAAAAGGTCGGTGAGGTTCTTGAAGTCCATATTCTTTGAATTTGATAGTGTAAAGCTACATTCTTGTCCTGTCATCTC
>JBGAMI010000083.1:0-8695 GCA_044223085.1 Cyclobacteriaceae bacterium | reverse complement strand
ATGATGTGAAGTTGATACCCTTCTACAAGACCTACGACCAATACTTCAATGTGTATTGGGACTATTTCACACCGGCTGAGTGGACCAACCGTCAGGCCGCGTATGAAGCAGAGAAAAAGCGACAGTACGACATTGAGCAGCGTACCATCGATATTATCCGCATCGGTGAGATGCAACCAGAGCGAGATCACAACCTGAAGGCCAGCGAGAAGTCGTATGTGAGCGATGCGTTGGGCAGGATGGGACGTGAAGTGCGCAGTGGCGGATTCTTCTCGTTCGACATGAAGGTGCAGTCGGGTGTGGCTTCAAACCTGTTGTGTTCCTATATCGGTGATGATACCAAGCGAGGCTTTGATTTGTTGGTGAATGATGTAAAGATCGCTACCCAGGAACTCAATGGTGGCACCACTGGTCGCTTCTTTGATGTGGAGTATCCCATACCGGATCAACTGTTAAAGGACAAGACAACGGTGGTGGTGCGTGTGCAGGCCCATGTTGGCAAGACGGCAGGAAGGGTATTCGGCTGCCGCATCGTTAAGCGCTGATCCGGGTTTGATATTTTACTTTCATCATTTATCATTTTGCATTCGTAATGTCCGGCCCTCGCTATCCTCATCAACTTCGTGCCCTCGTGGCTGTTGATTGCATCATCTTCGGCTTTGATGGCAAGGAGTTGAAGCTGCTGTTGATCCACCGCGGCTTTGAGCCTGAGCGCGGCAAGTGGAGCCTCATGGGTGGATTTGTTCAGTCGAAAGAAAGCCTTGAAGATGCTGCGGCCCGCATTCTGAAACAGCTTACCGGATTGAGTGGCGTGTACATGGAGCAACTGCGCGCCTTTGGTGATCCGGAGCGCGATCCCGTCGAGCGCACGATCTCGGTGGCATTCTATGCACTCATTGACATTCACCAGTATGAGCAACAACTGAGCGGCGATTATAAGCCCGAGTGGTTTTCGCTCAAGAAGATTCCGAGCCTCATCTTTGATCATGAAGCCATGGTAGAAGCAGCGAAGGCCACCTTGCGCAAGAAAGCAGCCGTGCAACCGGTCTTATTTGAATTGTTGCCCGAGCGGTTTACCCTTCCTGTGGTGCAGCAGTTGTATGAAAGTGTCTATGAAAAGGAATTTGACAAGCGCAATTTTAGTCGCAAGGTGTTATCCAGCGGACTTTTGGTGCGCACCGACGATAAAGAAAAGAGCAATTCAAAGAAGGGGGCTTACTACCACCGCCTGAACAAGCGTAAGTATCGCTACCAGACATTCCTGAATATTAATCCTGCATAGCAGATATGAAAGAAAATTATGTGATTGGCGTTGACTTCGGTACCGATTCGGTGCGGACGCTCATCGTGGACGCCGCGAATGGCAAGGAAGTGGCAAGCGCCGTCGTGCGTTATCCGCGTTGGAGCGAAGGTCTGTTTTGCGATCCTGTTCAATCTCAATTCAGACAACACCCCGCCGACTATGTGGAGGGGTTGGAGCAGTCTGTTCGATCGGCATTGAAACAGGCCGGTAGTGCAGTACAACAAAATATTCGCGCCATCGCTGTAGACACAACGGGCTCTTCACCTGTCGCGGTAGATACAACAGGAACTCCGCTTAGCCTGTTGCCTGGCTTTGAAAAGAATCCCCACGCCATGTTTGTGCTGTGGAAGGACCACACGGCCGTAAAAGAAGCCGGCGAGATCAACAGCCACGCCACGAAGTTCAAAACCAACTACCTGCAATTTGTAGGTGGCATCTATTCCTCCGAATGGTTCTGGGCCAAATTGCTGCGCACGCTTCGTGCCGATGAATCGGTGCGCAAGGCCTGCTACTCATGGGTCGAGCACTGCGACTGGGTACCATTTCTCCTTACCGGAGGGACCGATGTCATTCAATTGCGTAGGGGCGTGTGTTCAGCCGGTCACAAGGCGCTCTGGGCAAAAGAGTTTGGGGGATTACCACCGGATGAATTTTTTAGTTCGCTGGACCCGCTGCTCAAGGGATTCACGTCGCGTTTATTTTCTGAAACATTCACCTCTGATAAGCCCGCCGGAAAACTGAGCAGTGCCTGGGCGGAGCGACTGGGACTTTCCACAGAAGTGATTGTTGGTGTTGGTGCATTTGATGCACATATGGGGGCGGTTGGTGGCCAGATTGAACCGTACCACCTCAGCAAAGTCATGGGCACATCAACCTGCGATATGCTCGTTGCACCGATTGCTGAAATAAAAGATACGTTGGTTCATGGTATCTGCGGACAAGTGAATGGATCAATCATTCCGGGTATGATGGGGTTGGAAGCAGGACAATCTGCTTTTGGTGACACATACGCCTGGTTTCAAAAATTGCTGCAGTGGCCCATGGAAACATTGCTTCAGCAAAGTACCTGGCTCGACGCTGCCCAACGCGACCGGTTGCGCAGTGAGTGGTCAGATAAACTAATTCCTGAATTAAGCAGGCAGGCCATGTCGCTGGCACTGGGAGAACAAGATGAATTGTCGGTAGACTGGCTCAATGGTCGTCGTACGCCGGATGCGGACCAGACGTTAAAAGCAGGGATCACGTCTTTGAACCTGGCAACCAATGCGCCTGCTATCTTTAAATCATTGGTGGAAGGTACTTGCTTTGGTGCCAAAGCCATCGTGGATCGGTTCAATGAGCAGGGCGTTCCCGTCAAAGCGCTGATCGGACTGGGCGGTGTAGCGCGCAAGTCACCGTATATCATGCAGGTGATGGCCAATGTCATAAACATGCCAATCCGTATTCATCGGTCAGAACAGACGTGTGCTGCCGGTGCTGCCATGTTTGCCGCCACGGCCGCCGGGTTGTATCCACGTGTCGAGGAGGCGATGGCCGCGATGGGCCAGGGCTTTGATGCTGAGTACAAGCCACAGGCTGCGGTCACCGGTATCTACGCCAAACGTTATCAACGCTATCAGCAATTGGGAAAATTTATTTCGACTAACACGAACGCTCTATAATTATGAATTACAAGACCCTGCGAGAGGAAGCCTTTGAGGCCAACCTGCAACTCCCACGACTCGGCCTGGTGTTGTTCACCTTCGGTAACGTAAGCGTGGTTGACCGTGCCGCGTCTGTTTTCGCAATCAAGCCTAGTGGCGTTCCGTATGATCAGCTTACTCCCGATAAGATGGTAATCGTTGATTACGATGGCATTGTTCAGTGGGGCAACCTGCGACCCTCCTCCGATACGTTGACCCATGCGGTGTTGTATAAGCACTGGTCTTCGCAGGGCGCCATAGTTCATACCCATTCAACGTATGCTACTGCCTGGGCCCAGGCCGGCAAGGATATTCCTATTTTTGGAACAACCCATGCTGACCACCTGACCGTCGATGTGCCATGCGCTCCTCCGATGGACGACACCCGGATATCCGGAAACTATGAGTTGGAAACCGGCCATCAGATTATCGACTGTTTCAAATCCAGAAATCTGGATCCCGCCGAAGTGGAGATGATGCTGGTAGGCAATCATGCTCCGTTTGCCTGGGGAAAAACTGCAGCAAAAGCCCTGTACCATGCAGCTGTTCTCGAGGAGTTGGCGCGGATGGCACACCTCACATTACAAATCAACCCTGCAGCCCCGCGTTTGAAGAACTCCCTGATTCAGAAACACCACCAACGCAAACACGGCCCTGATTCCTACTACGGCCAGTCAACCTGACATATCAACATAAACCTGTCTCTTCTTGAGACACACCTATTCCTGGATTCAACCTGCGACCAATCTTCAAATCCTCAAATCTTCAAATCCTCAGATTATGTCTCCAACTCCCGAACTCTGGTTTCTCACTGGCTCACAACACCTGTACGGAGAAGAAACGCTCAAGCAAGTAGCAGATCATTCGCAAGTGATCGTTAATGGACTCAATGCCTCAGGTATCCCTGTCCGAATATTGTTCAAACCGGTAGTGAAAACCCCGGATGAAATCGCAGCAGTATGTCGAGAAGCCAGTGCCTCCGCTCCATGTATTGGTGTAATTGCCTGGATGCATACGTTTTCACCGGCCAAGATGTGGATCGGCGGGCTGAAGATATTGAGCAAGCCGATGCTGCACCTGCATACCCAGTTCAATCGCGATATCCCCTGGAGCGCCATTGATATGGATTTCATGAACCTGAATCAGTCAGCCCACGGCGATCGTGAGTTTGGGTTCATCATGAGCAGGATGCGGCTTACCCGCAAAGTGGTGGTCGGTCATTGGCAGGATCCTGAAGTAATTGCCCGTATTAATGTCTGGTCGCGTGCGGCCCTCGGCTGGCATGACTGGCAGCATGCGAAGTTCTGCCGCTTTGGTGACAATATGCGTCAGGTAGCAGTAACCGAAGGCGACAAAGTGGAAGCCCAGATCAAGTTTGGCTATAGTGTCAATGGCTATGGTATGGGTGACCTGGTAACTTTTATCCGGCAGGTGTCTGATGCGGAAATTGATGCTTTGGTTAAGGTATACGAGGACACGTACACGTTGGCATCTTCGTTGAAGAAGGATGGTGCCCACCGCAGTTCGCTGCGGGAGGCAGCCCGCATCGAAGTAGGTTTGCGGATGTTTCTCGTCGATGGAGACTTCAAGGGATTTACTGACACGTTTGAGGACCTGCATGGACTGGTACAATTGCCGGGCATCGCGGTGCAGCGACTGATGACGGATGGCTATGGCTTTGGAGCTGAAGGAGACTGGAAGACTGCGGCGTTGGTACGCGCGATGAAGGTAATGGCCACAGGCTTGCCGGGGGGAAACTCATTTATGGAAGATTATACATATCACTTTGCCGCCAACAACAACCAGGTGTTGGGTGCGCATATGCTGGAGATATGTCCGTCCATTGCGGAGGGAAAGCCCACTTGTGAGATCCATCCGCTGGGTATTGGCGGGAAAGCGGACCCCGTTCGTTTGGTGTTCAATACGGCGCCGGGCAATGCCCTGAATGCATCCATGATCGATATGGGAAATCGTTTCCGCTTGCTGGTGAATGAGGTAAGTGCCATTGCTCCGGAGCAGCCGCTGCCCAAACTTCCGGTGGCGCGTGTGTTGTGGAAACCCCTGCCCGATATGAATACCGCTTGCGCAGGATGGATACTGGCCGGTGGGGCGCATCATACAGTGTATAGTCAGAACCTGACCACTGAGTACCTCGAGGATTTTGCCGAGATGGCCGGTATTGAAATGATTCGCATTGGCACCGGCACCACACTGACGCAATTGAAGAACGAACTGCGTTGGAATGAAACGTCGTACCGCTAAGGCACGCTGATAAATGATTCGAGCGAGAACGCCTGGGTACGAGCGCCAAACAAAGGCTTCACCTGACGCCAGACACCTTCAAAAAGTTCGGAGGTGCGATAGCGTTCGAGGTCAGCAGCCTGATCCCAATGACTGAGGGTGGTAAGGCAGAGCGGATCGGCCGGGTCCTTCATTAACTGAAGGTGTGTGCATCCCGGAAAATTGCGTATCGCCAGTTTGTGGTTGTTGAAGATTTCCAGAAACCGGGGGAGTGATGCATCAGTAAAATGCATGCGGACGATTCGAATGATCATGGGAAGCGTTTATTTTTGTGCCACCCCAAGTTATGAAAAAGAGCATCCTTGTTGTTTGTATCCTGGCGCTTTCCATCGGCCTGATGGCGCAGGATTCGGTAGCGCATGACCGTCAATACCAAATCGGCTATACCATCGGGCAGTATTTGCCATTCGTTGTGCTTGTCGGCTTCGGCTGGCTGGTCTATCGCTCCGTGAAGAAACGGGCAGACGATGGCGACACCCATGTGCCTTAGGCAGAATGGGTTTACTTAGTGCTTGATTACTTTTACAATGACCTGCTGTCCTGCGCTGGTGCACTGGATCAGGTACAATCCGGACTCCAACGGAACGGCAAGTTTCTCTTCATAGACACCGGCATCTGCAAAACGGGTGAAGCCATAGAGCCTGCGACCGGCCATGTCGACTATCTCAGTGTAGATCGGACCGGACTGAACTTGTTGATACCGCAGTGTGATATTGTCCTGAAAAGGATTGGGAGAAGCGGTTACGGCAAATCGCTCTGGATTGTTTTCATACGTGGTTATTACATTCGGAAGGTTGGCGTCCATCCAGGAAAGCCTGCGGCTTACCCAATCTTTAAGCCAATCTACTTCTGATTGAAAGGTCGGTCCCACAAAACTGTTAGGCCATACATATTGCCCCAGGACAGGCCAACGTTGAAAGTTGCGTTGCTGAGATTCAAGGTTCAGAACATTCGACACAGAATCGATGTAGCCGGTGATCCGGGAGGTTGCGTAGGTCTTGGAGCGCAAGGTCTGCCAGCGGGTAACTACTTTGGTTTTAAAGGCGGGATCTTCAAACAGGCGACTCCACCAGAACGGGACGAGCCAACCATCGCTGGGGCAAATCATGTTGTAATCAATGATAAAACCTTCCGGTTTTTCCTTCGCACAAAAATTCACGTTGCCAAAGCCCAGGTTGAAATCCCATATGGGCCCCATGAAGAGTTTGCCGCCATCGGAGTCCTTGCGTTTGTACATAAACGTGCTGATCCGGTAGGCGTCCGGATTGCGGGTGAGTTCATTAGCGATGAAATAGTCCACGAAAGAATCCACATCAATGTATTTGGCATATCCATTTACCGGATCTTTGAAATTGTCCATGGCCAGGGTATTCTCAAACTGGGTGATATAGTTGATGATGTATGTCTTTTGTTCGGCGGTAATATCTGCCGGTTTTGGATACTCGTATTGGAAATAAGTCGTTTGCCCACCACTGCGGTTGGGTGGCGGATAAGGTGAGTTCCATCCCGCGCCACCGCTGCCTTCGATTTTGTCGAGTTTCAGAATGTATCCACCCGTCAGGTTGTCTCCCGTGTTTTCGGTGATGTCGAGCTTGTCGATATTCACCCGGTTCTTGTCACGTTTGATTTTTTCCAACAACACAAAGACACCCATGTATTCTCCATTAAGCACCATTTCGCAATACACAGACCTGGATGCGTAACGGCCCAGGTCCCTTCCCAACTTGTACGCCAGCACATCGCGCATGAGGCTCTTATCATCGTAGGGTGCAAAAAGCACCCAATCATCCTTCTTGGGTAAACCCAGGAGGGAGGCATCAATACTGGCGCCGTTTACATCCCGGATTTCAATGCCGTATTGCTTTTTTGGAAATAAATCCTGAGAAGTAGAACCCCTCAACTCAATACCAATCTTGCCATTGAAGTTATTGAACGGGTCAGTGAGGTTGTTGCGTAAGCCGACACCGTTGTAAATGATGCCCATGTCTGCATCAATTTTCGGTTCATCCGGAATGGTCTGCCCGTGAGTGTTGATCACAATAATCGGCAGATTGGATGACGTAAAGTTTACCTGTGCCAAGGCAACAGGCAGAGAAATTAAACACAGTATCGTGGTTAGTACCTTGATCTTCATGCTCTAAATGTACCACTCCCCGGATTCTCGCAACATGATTATCGTCAGACCGCACCGAAACGGCTATGGCCGGTATCCGGCAATTTTGATAAATTGGAATTGCTTATTCCCATAGCCCATCCTATGAAAAATTACCTTGTTCTCGTGCTGGCTGCTTTCTGCTTCTCAGCCACCGCCCAGCCGCTTACCTCCAAAGCCATCGATGAACTGGCTGTTCGTTCGATGAAGGCTTTTAACGTGCCGGGCATTGCCGTGGCCGTCATTAAAGACGGTAAAGTCATTCATGCCAAAGGGTATGGCGTCCGGAGCCTGAACACCCAGCAACCCGTGGACGAGAATACACTATTTGGTATCGCCTCCAACAGCAAGGCATTCTGCGCTGCCACGCTGGGTATCCTGGTGGACGAAGGAAAAATAAAGTGGGATGATAAAGTCCGGGACTACATTCCTGAATTCAAACTGTACAACCCCTACGTCACCGAAGAGTTTACCATCCGCGATCTGCTTACCCACCGAAGCGGAATGGGCCTGGGGGCAGGTGACCTCATGTTCTTCCCGGACTCCAGCGACTTTACCCTCAAGGATATTATCTATAACCTCCGCCACCTGAAACCGGTATCAGGTTTCCGGTCGAAATATGATTATGATAACAACCTGTACATCATTGCCGGAGAGGTGGTGGCCCGCGTCAGCGGCATGAGCTGGGAAGATTTTGTTGAACAAAGAATTATTCAACCCCTCGGCATGAGCCACACGGCCGCTTCCTATGAACGACTCAAAGACAAGTCCAACGTCATCGACGGTCATGCGCCCGTAAATGGCAAGGTGCAGGTGGTGAAGCGAAATACCCTCAAGGTGGGTCACGCTGCCGGCGGTCTGAACTCCAGCATCGTCGACCTGAGCAAGTGGGTGCTGCTTCAATTGAATCACGGCAAGTATGGTGAAGGCAACAAGAAGACGCTGTTCTCTGATAAGGTGCATGAGGAGATGTGGACGCCGCAGACCATTATTCCGGTGCGAAACCCCGGTGCATACAATACCCACTTCTCCGCCTATGGCCTGGGCTTCGGGGTAAGTGATGTAAAAGGCTATAAGCAGCTAAGTCATACGGGGGGATTGGAAGGTATGGTCACCCAGATTACCATGATCCCGGAATTGAACCTGGGCATTATCGTACTCACCAATCAGCAGGAGGGAGGAGCGTTTGTTTCGATTACCAACCAAATCAAAGACGGATACTTTGGGATTACCGGCACGGACCGGGTGAAGGAGTAC
>JBGAMI010000023.1:0-54281 GCA_044223085.1 Cyclobacteriaceae bacterium | reverse complement strand
GGTTCAGAAAGCTGTTAAGCCTTATCAACAAGATGTTTGATGTACTTTCCGAGGATGTCAAATTCAAGATTAACCTGATCACCGGCACGCAGCGTACCAAAGTTTGTATGCTCAAATGTGTATGGAATGATGGCCACTGTAAAGCCACCGGGGCGCGCATTGAAACAAGTGAGACTAACTCCGTTGATTGCAATAGAACCTTTCTCAACGGTAATGTTGCCAACCGCTGCATCATATTTGAAGTCAAAAACCCAACTGCCATCGGCTTCGGTAACTTTTTCACAAACCCCCACCTGATCGACATGACCCTGGACAATATGTCCATCAAACCTCCCGTGGGCCGGCATCGACCTTTCCAGGTTGACACGGTCGCCCGCCTTCCAGTTACCCAGATTTGATTTCTGAAGTGTCTCGTCAATGGCGGTGACCCAATACTGATTGGGGCCGACCCGCGTCACCGTAAGACAAACACCGTTGTGTGCCAGACTTTGATCTACCTTGAGTTCTGACGCCAGGGTGCTGGACAAACAAAAATTTTTGTTTGCCCCATCCTTTTCAACCCGATCGACAGTGGCAGTAGCTTCGATAATACCGGTAAACATAGGACGCAAAACTGCGGAAAAGATCTGCAACAAACTAAGGGCGATTCAATAATTCAGTATATGAATACAGTATCCCGTTCTTTACAACGCCCTGGACATTCCAAAGATCTTTGATTTGCTTGAGCGGGTCACCGCTTACGATCACCAGATCAGCTAACTTTCCCGCCTCTAGCGTACCCAGATCCTTTTCTACACCCAAGGCCTGGGCTGCCTTGATCGTTGCTGCCTGTATGGCCTGCAACGGCGAATACCCCGCATCCACCAGGCATTGCATCTCCACGTGCAAGCTTAGTCCATAGGTAATGAATGGTGAATCAGTACCAGGGGTGATATGAACACCCCCTTTGATGTAACCATTCAGGGTGCGAATTGAGTTTTCATACCGTTGTGGTAAATCAGGTGTGGTCTTCAACTGTTGTTGAACTGACGCAGAGACAAACTCCACATAATCTTTGCCAAACAAATCGGTCACCTGTTGATTACCCTTCAGGTCAGGGTCAAGTCTCCACTTGGTGTTGAATCCTCCTTGCAGGGATATGGTGGGCGTCAGGTTCATGCCAGATCCACGAAGGACCTGCAGCACATCATCGTAACTGCGGCCAATGGCTGTCATCTTGGGTGAATACCCACGACGGCTGGTGGCACTGAGGTGCTCTACCCCGTCCACACCATATCGTGTGGCTGGAAATATTTCATGCGAAGACACCGGGATTCCATGGGCATGAGCAAAGGCGGTAACACGCTGCTGATATATATCCGGAAACCGGACATAGGTCTTCATGAAATCATATTCCAGACGATCTGCGCGGTTAAGCTCCATGTCCAGGTGGGCACCACTGACAATGCTGGTCGCCAGGTCGTAGTACACGCGTTCGCCATCCATCAAAGGACCGGTAAAGAATAACCGGGGACCCATTCGTACACCACTGCCCCACGCCTCTTTGCGCTCAAGCGCATCATATGGATCACCGCCGGTTTCGCGCACCGTCGTAATGCCATACGACAACCAGATTCTTCCGAGACGCTCACCACCCGTGGCGTTCTGATGCGTATGCATTTCGACAAGCCCCGGAATGACCGTCTTCGAAGACGCATCAACCACCTTGCCGGATCGTCCCGGTTGGTGTGGAACAATTTCCTTGATGCGGTTGTCGACGATCACGATATCCATGTTTTTCCTGTATCCGGAAGACACACCATCCAGCACCTGACCGGCATGAATGACCCAGGTCTCGTGATTCTTCTTTTGCTTCCATTCCAAATTACAGGGCACTGCGCTCACCTGACCTGTTACTACGTCCAGCCGATGCAGTTCATCATGGCTGAGGTACATCAAATGTTTACCATCTGCAGTCCATGATGGTGATTCCGTTATTTCATTGTTCACTCGAACGGGTGGTGCAATGGCTAACCCATTTTCATTTAATCGCTGGGTCCAGAGCACACCAGCCTCTACAAAGGCAATCTGGTTGGCAGCCGGGGACCACACAGGGCCATTCTTTCCTCGTTGACCAATGGCCCGCCCTTCGGTTGGTGACCAAAATTGCACCGGAGCGCCGGATACAGGAACCACCAGTACTTTGGACAATCCTTCGCGAAAGCGACTGGAGTACGCCTGCAAAGCCGAAAGCACGATGAGGCTTCCATCCGACGACCAGGAAGGACGTCCGCTGGTAAACATGGGTTTGTGATAAGGCGTCGGGATACCACCTTCAATATCCATCACGTGTAAGGTTGCCGTTGAGAATCCCATTGGACTATCGCTGAGCAGGAAAGCAATCTTTTTTCCGTCAGGCGACACAGCAGGTACGAGGGCATGGCGATTAGACTTTGTGATTTGCCGTACGTCGCCGGTTTGAACATTCATCCACCAGAGGTTCATCACCTGATCATGGGCGCGATCTGAACTAAACACAATTGATTTTCCATCAGGTGTCCAGGCAGGGTCTGCATCGAGAGCGGCATCATGGGTAAGTTGTACGGGGGCCTGCCCATGCTTCAACAACCAGATATCTCCCAGCGCAGCAAATACAGTTGACGTACCATCGGGTGAGACGACCGGACCAGAGATGCCTTTGGCTTTTTGTCCAGCTTCGGTATCAAAGTCCCTAACCCGCGAACTGTAAGCGGAATGACTAACCTGCATGGTAACCGTAAACGGTATGGGAGACGACTTACCACCTACCATCCTGCGCAAGACCTTACCAGTTGATGTATAGATGATTTCCTGTGGTGAGGTCCATGCCGCCCTGAAGGGGAACACATCTTCACCTGCATCACTGAGTTTGCGAATAAGCTGATCGCGGAGTTGGACGACCATCAGGTCACTTACGCCATCGGCATAGCTGTTGAAAGAAAGAGTACTGCCATCCGTGCTCCAGGCGGGCGCATTTAGTAAGGCACCCTTGGCCGGTGCAATCAGTTGCTCCCTGCCGTCTTGCCCTACCGTCATGATGCCTCCGGCACTTCGGGTCGAAGAAAATGCGATGGTGCTTCCATCCGGGGCATACGCCGGTTGTATATCATGGGCCACATCGAGGGTACGTGCCCGCAATTCACCAGTCGATAAGGTTAACTCCCAGATGTCGTAGTTGCCATTGCGGTCAGAGGCAAACGCCATATGATTGCCATCAGCAGAGCAATGTGGCTCGCGATCGTCGTATCGGCCAAAAGTCAATTGCCTGAGGTCAGTGCCATCCTTGTTGACTTTCCATATGTGATAGTTGCCGTCGCGATAGGATTGAAATACAATATACTTTCCATCGGCGGACCAGGCAGGCTGACGGTCGTCGCCCATCCCATCAGTCAGGGCCTTTGCGTTTCCGCCTGCTGCTGGCAACAGATAAATCGTTCCCTGCACATCAAAGGTTAGCCATTGCCCGTCCGGACTCAGGGCCAACGCCATGTTGGTGCCTTCTCTGGCTACTATTGAAGTTACCTCTTGTGCTTTACCAACCGTTGAGCACATCAACAGGGATAACAGCAATAGCATGCGCACTTTCATGGCTTCTTGTTGGCGTCTAGTTTTTGAATAGCCTCCTTTTGATCCTGACGTACCGTCGGGTATTGAATGCCCAACTGGTCCAGGTAGGTCTTGTACTTAGCAGGGTTGTAATAAAGCGGCTTAAGCTTAGGCGCAAATTCACCCATGATTTTTTGGTTCAGGTAAATCGCCGGAATATCCTTCTCACCTATCAGCGGCGTATACTTGATGTCTTTGGTCTGTTCTGAACGGTAATATTCCCAGGCGTTTTTCAATATCTCCGGCTTGAGCAAAAGATCAAGCAAGGTCATTACCTCTGCCTTGGCGCCGTACACAATTCCCTTGTGAGCGATCGGTGTCGCCATAGAGATCGCATTGCTCCAATGGTGACCAGGTAGCCCGGGAATATTTGAAGGATAACGCAACACGATGGTAGGTAACGACCAACTGATGTCGGCAATGTCATCCGAACCACCGCCCATGGCCATTAATTGCCGGCCCATGACATTAACCGGACCCGTAGGTGTTGGCAATCCAAGTGTATCTAGTTTTGTCGCAAGGCCATCCACCTTGGGAGCTTTCAATTCTATCTGTGACGCCTTGGCCAATAGTTGATCTTCAGCAGACCAGGCAGGCAGGCCTACTTTTTTGATGTTGCTGTACATCGCTTCAGCCATCGGCTTGTTGAAATGTCCTGGCCATGCGGAACCCAGTATTTCATAGGTGAATTTGGTGTCTGTCATGAGGGATGCACCTTCTGCCATCTTCACACCCACATCAAAGAGTTTGCGGATATCCGGGTAGGTGCGTTCACGGAAATAATACCACACCGAAGCTTTGGAAGGCACTACGTTAGGTTGATCTCCTCCATCGCTGATCACATAGTGAGATCGTTGTGTCAGTTCCAGGTGTTCACGCCGGAAATTCCATCCAATATTCATCAGCTCGACCGCATCCAGGGCACTTCTGCCCCTCCATGGAGCGCCGGCCGCATGGGCAGCGGCCCCTTCAAAACTAAACTTTACGGAAACCAATCCATTATTGCCGGCATCACCATACGAAACACCCAGGTTATTGGCCACGTGGGTAAAAATGCACGCATCCACATCTTTGAAATATCCGGCACGGATATAAAAGGCCTTGGTACCCACCAACTCTTCAGCAATACCAGGCCATAGCATGATGGTTCCGGGGATTTTTTCCCGCTCCATGATCTTCTTGAGTGCCAGCGCAGATATGATATTGAGTGCCTGCCCTGAATTATGCCCTTCGCCATGACCGGGCGCACCATCCACAATCGGGTCATGGTACGCCACGCCTGGCTTCTGCGACGCTTTGGGAATACAATCCACATCCGAGCCAAGGGCAATCACTGGTTTACCACTGCCCCAGGTGGCAATCCACGCGGTAGGAATACCGGCCACGCCCTTTTGAATTTTAAATCCATTCTTCTCCAGCAAGGCCGTGAGGTAATTGAAAGTCTCATATTCCTGAAATCCCAATTCAGAAAAACTAAACAACATATCATTGATCTGCTGGCCCAGTTGCGCATTGCGCTCCACCTCGGCGACTGCCTCAGCCTTCAGTTTTTCTACCTGCTGTACTTCCGTCTGCGCTTGTAGCACCATGCCCCAGGTCAACAGGAGACCCGCGAGCCAAATTCGCTTTATCATATTCAGGTTATTTTGATTTATTCAACTTTTCAAGAGCTTCTTTCTGATCCGGCCGAATGGTGGGATACTGAATGCCCAACTGCTCCAGGTACGTCTTGTACCTGGCTGGATTGTAATACAAGGGCTTTAGTTTAGGCGCATAGTCCTTCATGATGCGCTCATTCAATTGTATGGCCGGACGATCTTTGTCCGAAATGAGTGGGATATACTGTTGATCTTTGGTTTGTTCAGTACGGTAATATTCCCAGGCATTCTTGATCAACTCTGGTTTTAACAGCAGGTCAAGAATGGTCATCACTTCTGCCTTGGCTCCATAGACGATCCCTTTGTGGGCGATAGGCGTTGCCATAGCGATGGCATCAGACCAGTGGTGACCTGGCAAGCCTGGGATATTCGACGGGTAACCCAGCGTGATGGTGGGAAGCGACCAGGAAATATCCGCAATATCATCAGAGCCACCACCCATCGCCATAAGTTGACGGCCCATAACATTTACAGAACCAACCGGGGCCGGCAGTCCGATGGTATCCAGCTTCGTAGCCAGCCCATTGGTGCGGTATGATTTCATTTCGATTTGCGTTGCTTTGGCAAGCGTTTGATCAGCTTCCGTCCATACCGGTAAGCCTACTTTTCTGATGTTCGCGTAAGCGGCCTCTGCCATAGGCTTGTTAAAATGAGCAGGCCATGCCGAACCCATAATCTCATAAGTGAATTTGGTATCGGTCATCAGGGCTGCACCCTCAGCGGTCTTAATCCCTTTATCGAAAAGGGTTTTGATGCCGGGATAGGTACGTTCACGGAAATAATACCACACCGATGCCTTCGAGGGCACCACGTTGGGTTGATCGCCACCGTCGGATATTACGTAGTGCGACCGTTGAGTCAACTCGAGGTGCTCGCGCCGGTAGTTCCATCCTACGTTCATGAGTTCAACGGCATCCAATGCACTGCGTCCACGCCATGGCGCACCAGCCGCATGCGCAGCAGCACCTTCAAAATTGAATTTGACAGAAATCATTCCATTGTAACCGCTGTCGCCATAACTCACGCCAAGATTACTGGCCACGTGTGTGAATATGCAAGCATCAACTTGCTTGAAGGCCCCTGCCCGGATGTAATATGCCTTGGTACCCAGTTGCTCTTCGGCAATACCAGGCCAAAGAACCAGGGTGCCTGAAATCTTCTCACGCTCCATAATCTTCTTGATGGCCAGTGCTGAAATAATATTCAGCGCCTGACCGGAGTTGTGGCCTTCACCATGACCGGGCGCACCTTCCACGATGGGGTCATGATAAGCGACACCTGGCTTTTGGGATGCTTTAGGAATACAATCAACGTCTGAACCCAGGGCAATTACCGGCTTACCGTTACCCCAGCTGGCCATCCACGACGTAGGAATTCCAGCAATCCCTTTTTCGATTTTGAATCCATTCTTTTCCAGCAGCGTGGTGAGATAGGCCTGGGTTTCCACTTCCTGAAATCCCAATTCAGAAAAACTGAACAACATGTCATTGATCTGCTGACCCAACACCGCGTTCTTTTCAACCTCCTGAGCCGCTTCGGATTTGAGCTTCTCAATCAGTTGAACCTCAGGTTGCGCACTCGCCAGCATCGGTATGGCCACTAAGAGCCAGAGTATTCGTTTCATGGAGGTAGGTTTAGAAAAGAAAGTTAAATAATTCAAACCCCTAACCAAGCGGCATTTACAGGGAAGGCCGGGCGAAATTCGGGGATCGGAACTGAGCAAACCGGCTAACCTATTGATTCGTAACATTCTCATCTCCAATTTTGGCAACCGCCTATGAGACTCACATTCCTTATTCTCCTGCTAGCAGGTTTGACGCGCATCGCATGGGGTCAATCCCCCACGGTGAATGATGAGTTTGATGACGATCGTTACGGATGGTGGACAGGCGAGTCCAATGGCGGGTCTCAACGAATTGAAAACGGCAAACTTCAACTCAATTCTCCTGCCGGCGGCTGGGCCTCAAGTATCAATGTGTATGTTGACGTGAAAGAGGACTTTCGGCTGGCCGCCAACATTACCCAGACAGGTGGTGTTTCCAACAAAGGTTTCGGCCTGATGTGGGGGTACAACAAAGCCCTCAATAGCTATAACTACCTTGTTATCGCATCCACCGGGTATTACTTTATCGGGTCTACGAACAAAGCCACCAACAACCTGAAACCCAAACAGGGATGGGTTCAGTCTTCGGTAGTTAATCCTTTAGGCAAGGCCAATCAAATTGCCGTGGAACAGACCGCTGGCGTACTGCACTTTATCATCAATGGAACTGAGGTAGATCAATACCCGGCCTTTCCGTGGGATGGTACCGCCATCGGGATCATCAACTATGATCAGATGAACCTGGAAATTGATCACTATCGATTCAGCCAGCCCGGCGTCGTCATCAATTTACCACCCAAGCTTACCACCGGATTGGTAAAGGTAAACCTTGGGCCTGGCGTGAACACACCAGTTAATGATGTCATGCCGCGTATTTCCGCCGATGGCAAGCTTCTCTATTTTACGCGTCAATATTATGCCGGCAACCTGGGAGGTATCGAAGATGCAGAAGATTATTACTCCTCCACCTGGGATGGCAGCAAGTGGACAGATGCCATCAACCTGGGCGAACCCTTCAATACAAAAACAACAGACAATATCTCTTCTATCAGTACCGATAATAACACCGTCATATTCGTAGACGCCACCCAATTCTGGAAGAGAACGCGAAGTCTCCTTGGCTGGAATGAACCTGAACTGCTGGGCATCACGTACCGTAATGAAGCTAAACACTTTGAATCTTACCTCTCGTCCGATGGAAAAGCCATGCTGTTTACAACTAAGAACAGCAACAACTTATATTACGACACCGCTCGTGAAGAGCGGGATATCTATGTTTCCCTGCAGAATGATGATGGTCAATGGGAGAACCCAATCAACTTAGGTCCTACGGTGAATACACGGTTCGACGAAGTGTCTCCATTTCTCGCAGCCGATGGCAAGACCTTGTACTTTTCGTCCCACGGCCACCCGGGATATGGTAGTGCTGATATATTTATGACGCGTCGAACCGGTCCGGGATGGACCGAATGGACCAAGCCGGTGAATCTTGGGCCGGAAATCAACAGCTATTCATTTGATGCCTATTATGTACTGCCTGCCTCCGGTGAAATTGCATTGATGGTTACTGACAAAGATGGATATGGAAAAACTGACATCGTATCCATCAGGCTGCCCAAGGAAATCAAACCAGATCCGGTGGTCTTGGTCCGGGGCAGAACGTTGGATGCAAAAAACCAAAAGCCAATCAGTGCCGATATCATTATTGAAAATCTGAGCACCAACAAGAACGTGGGTGAAGCCATCTCAGACCCGGCAACCGGTGAATACAAAATCACCCTGCCCTATGGAGCCAACTATGGATTCCATGCTGCAGCCCCTGGACATCTATCGGTGAGTGAGAATCTTGATCTCACAGAAGTAAAGAGCTTTGTCGAACTGTCTAAAGACCTCTACTTGTCTCCAATCGAAGTAGGTGAGCGCATTAAGCTGAACAACGTGTTCTTTGAACAAGCCAAAGCCATATTGAAGCAGGAATCCTATGCTGAATTGGACCGCCTGGTTGACATCATGAAAGAGAACCCGTCCATGGAAATTGAACTGGGCGGATACACCGACAATCAGGGAAACTCCGTGAGACTCATCCTGCTCTCGCAGGATCGCATCAGCACCGTGAAGAAATATATGACCGACAAAGGCATCGCCCCGCGCCGGATTGCAGGTAAAGGCTATGGCCCCGCCAACCCAATCGCCCCCAACGATACTGAGGAACACCGCAGGCTCAACCGGCGGGTAGAGTTCAAAATCACCAAGAAATAGCGCCAGGCCGCCGCTCAACCGCCGTCCTTTTTGTAGCTTCGCGCGTTAAATTTACTCATGAAGCTGTACGAACAATACCCGTTATCCGTCACCAACTCCCTGAGCGGAAAAAAAGAAAAATTCGAAACCATAACACCCGGCTTTGTGGGTATGTACGTGTGTGGTCCCACCGTGTACAATTTTGTGCACCTCGGCAACACCCGCACTTTCCTCACGTTTGATATTATTTCACGCTACCTGAGGTTCCTCGGATACAAGGTGCGTTACGTCCGCAATATCACAGATGTAGGTCATCTTGAAAACGACGCCGACGAAGGCGAAGATAAAATCGGAAAGAAGGCACGGCTGGAGCAACTCGAACCCATGGAAGTCGTAAAGCGCTATACCGAAGACTTTCACGGCGTGATGCGACAGTTTAATATCCTCCCGCCCAGCATCGAACCTTCCGCGACAGGCCATATCGTAGAACAAATTCTCATCACCCAAAAACTTATAGAACAAGGACTCGCCTATGAAGTCAACGGCTCAGTGTACTTCGATGTAAAGAAATATAATAAGAGCAATCATTATGGCATCCTCTCCGGCCGCAACATTGATGAATTACTTGAAAGCGGTCGCGACCTTGATAGTCAGGAAGAAAAACGTGAGAAGATAGACTTCGCCTTATGGAAGAAAGCATCTCCTGAACACATCATGCGTTGGCCTTCGCCCTGGGGTGATGGGTTCCCGGGTTGGCACATCGAGTGTACCGTCATGAGCACGAAGTACCTCGGCGAAACATTCGATATCCATGGCGGCGGAATGGACCTCAAGTTCCCCCACCATGAATGTGAAATTGCGCAGGCACAAGGCGCTAATGGCAAGACCCCGGTTCAATACTGGATTCACAGTAACATGCTCACTGTGAATGGACAGAAGATGAGCAAATCGTTAGGGAATTCATTCCTCCCATCAGAATTATTCACGGGCAACCATCCCATGCTGGAGAAGGGATTCTCACCCATGACTGTTCGCTTCTTTATGCTGCAGTCTCATTATTCGAGCACCCTCGACTTCTCCAACGAGGCCCTGCTCGCCGCATAAAAGGGCTATAAAAAATTGGCAACCGCCCTCAAGCACATCAAGGCAATGCGGCACCCGGGTCATGAAAGCACTGACCCCATCAATCAAACCCTGGACAGCCTGGTGGCTGAATGTTACCAGAACATGAGCGATGACTTCAACACAGCCAAGACCCTTGCCGTGTTGTTTGAAATGTCCGCCCGCATCAACGACATGCACTCAGGGAATCTCCCGAATGCATCGATTGATGGTTCTGTATTTATGCGCTTTCAGGCTGCCTATCAGGGGTTTATGGAAGATGCGCTGGGCCTGCGCGAAGAGGCCGGTCACGACGATCAACTCCTCGATGGCACGATCAAAGTCCTGATTGAACTCCGGAAAAAGGCCCGGGTAGACAAACAATATGCCCTGTCAGACAAAATCCGTGATGACCTGAAAGGCATCGGCATCCAACTCAAGGATGGCAAGGATGGGTCGATCAGCTATTCGATTGATTAGTCCATGGGGTGGCTGAGAAAAATATACGTATTTCCGATCCGGATTTATCAGGCTACCCTGTCGCCGATGATGGGTGCACACTGCAGGCATACCCCGAGCTGTTCTCAATATACCATAGAGGCAATTTTTGAATGGGGAATCATTCGCGGCACCTGGCTGGGGATGAAAAGAATTGCCCGTTGCCATCCGTGGGGAACCTCAGGATTTGACCCGGTACCGAAAAAGGAAAAATAATCCGTTCCCGTTTTTTGCTTTCTGTTTTGGTAAAATAAAATCTACATTGAAGAGTTTATTTTAAGACTCTTCATGCCTGATTTTCAAATCAAAAAGAATCCGAAGAACTATGATGTTATCATCATTGGTTCAGGTGCCGGTGGCGGGATGTCCGCATATGTACTAACCCAAGCGGGTATAAAAGTAGCGCTCCTGGAAGCCGGCCCATTATACGACCCGGCTAAGAATGTCACACAACTAAAATGGCCGTATGAATCGCCTCGCCGCGGTGCCGGCACCACCCGACCCTTCGGCGACTTTGATGCCGCTTATGGTGGCTGGGAAATTGAAGGCGAACCGTACACGCATAAGAATGGCACTAAGTTCGACTGGTTCCGCTCCCGGATGCTCGGAGGTCGTACCAATCACTGGGGGCGAATTTCACTCAGGTTTGGTCCAAAGGATTTCAAACACAAAAGTATAGACGGACTTGGCGACGACTGGCCAATTTCTTATGACGACATCGCACCCTACTATGATAAGGTTGACCAACTGATCGGAATATTTGGCAGCAAGGAGAACATGCCCAATGAACCGGATGGGATTTTCCTCCCTCCACCGAAACCCCGACTGCACGAACTCATGGTGAAGGAAGCGGCCACGGGTATCGGTATTCCGGTTATCCCGTCTCGCCTTTCGATTCTTACACGTCCACTGCCTAACAACAAAGACCGGGGTGCATGTTTCTTCTGCGCCCAGTGTAATCGCGGATGCCAGGTCTATGGTGACTTCTCCTCCTCATCGGTATTGGTAAACCCGGCCCTCAAGACCGGCAATGTGGATGTTATCCCCAATGCCATGGCACGGGAAGTACTCGTCAACGAAGAGGGTATCGCTACCGGCGTTTCTTATGTTGACAAGAATGACCTGCAGGAATATCAGGTGAACGCGAAAGTGGTGGTGTTGGCAGCCAGCGCAGCAGAATCCGCCCGACTGCTACTGAACTCCCGCTCCCGCCGTAACCCCACCGGTCTCGCCAACAGCAGCGGTGTGGTTGGGAAATACCTGCACGATTCAACTGGCGTGGGAATGGGTGGCGTGATGCCAAAACTGTTTGGCCGTAAGCGCTATAACGAAGACGGTGTAGGTGGATTGCATGTATATACTCCCTGGTGGCTCGAGAATAAGAAATTGAATTTTCCACGGGGTTATCACATTGAGTACTGGGGTGGCATGGGAATGCCCGGCTACGGATTTGGATCCGGTATGCATCAAACCAATGGAAGGTGGCCCGGTCGTAATGGCGTGAAGAAAGAAGCTGGCGGATATGGTGCCTCCCTGAAAGATGATTACCGTTACTACTACGGAGCATCTTTTGGTATGGCCGGTCGAGGTGAGGCCATCGCCCGTGAGGATAACTACTGCGAAATCGATCCAAATACCGTCGATAAATTTGGTATCCCGGTATTGAGGTTCCACTACAAGTGGAGCGATTATGAAATTAACCAGGCCAAGCACATGCAGGAAACATTTCAGGAAATCATCCACAAAATGGGTGGTGAAATCACCTGGGGTGTCCGTGGCAAAGAAGACGACTATGGGCTCGAGGCACCCGGAAGGATCATCCATGAAGTAGGCACCGTACGCATGGGCGACGATCCTAAAAAGTCAGTACTCAATAAATTCAATCAGGCCCATGACTGCAAGAACCTGTTTGTAGTCGACGGTGGTGCATTTGTTTCACAGGCTGATAAGAATCCTACATGGACCATTCTGGCATTATCCATGCGCGCTTCTGAATACATTATTGAAGAACTTAAAAAGCAAAATATCTGATCCATGGACAGAAGAAAATATTTAAAGACCCTGGCCGTCGGCAGCTTGTCTGCAGGTGTCCTGATTGATTCCTGCGCGCCCGCAGAAAAGAAGGAAATCTCTCCTGAAGAAGTTGCTGCATCGGAAGGCGGCCCCAACCGGCAACCTGATGAAATTGCACGCTTTAAAAAGATCACGGCGGAAAGATTCTTTGATGATCATGAAATGAAAACCATTACCATCCTGGTGGATATTATCATCCCCCGCGATGAAGTTTCAGGCAGCGCCACAGACGCCGGGGTTCCTGATTTTATCGAGTTCATTGTCAAGGACATGCCCCGTCATCAGGTGCCCCTCCGGGGTGGCTTGAAGTGGCTGGACCTGCAATGCATGAAACGCTTCAGCAAGACTTTTGCAGATGCCAGCGCAGCCCAGCAAATGGAAATGGTGGACGAGATCGCCTGGCCCGAAAAAGCCAAACCCGAAATGCAACCGGGTGTCGCATTCTTTAATCAGATGCGTGACCTCACTGCTACTGGTTTCTATACCAGCAAGATTGGTATTGCTGACTTGGGTTATGTTGGCAATAAACCAAACCAGTGGGACGGTGTCCCTGCTGACGTTTTGGAACAGTACGGACTGAAGTACGATGAACGTACGCTGGCCGAGAGTGTTAAATTTGATAGCTAATCTTTACCCAACCGAACATGAGTGATTCTTCTTCGAACGACATCTCACGCCGGAATTTTATCCGGACCCTGGGCCTTGCCTCAGCCGCTTTCACTATTGTACCCCGTCATGTCCTCGGAGGCAGCGGATTCACTGCCCCCAGCGACAAAATCTATGTGGCGGGCATCGGTGTTGGTGGCAAAGGTGAGAGTGACATTGCCAACTTTGCGAAGAGCGGCAAGGCTGAGATTGCCTTCCTCTGCGATGTGGATGATCGCCGTGCTGCGAATTCGGTTAAGAAATTCCCGAATGCCAAGTACTACAAGGACTATCGCAAGATGCTCGATGCGGAGCATAAGTCATTTGACGCAGTCTCAGTATCCACTCCAGACCACATGCACGCCGTACAGGCCATGGCCGCCATGCAACTGGGCAAACACGTGTACGTCCAGAAGCCACTCACCCATGATATCTATGAGGCCCGTGTTCTCACGGAGGCTGCCCGGAAATACAAAGTAGTTACACAAATGGGCAATCAGGGTGCATCAGGTGATGGCGTCCGTCAACTGATGGAATGGTACAATGCCGGTCTTATCGGCGAGGTACACACCGTGTATTGCTGGACAGATCGCCCCGTATGGCCACAGGGCATTCCCTGGTCTACCGCGAAGGCCGAAGTTCCCAAAGAACTTGATTGGGATTTGTGGTTAGGAACAGCACCTGCAAAAGACTACGTGGAAAAGCTCGTTCCCTTTAACTGGCGTGGATGGTGGGACTATGGCACTGGTGCATTAGGTGACATGGCATGCCACATCATTGAACCGGCGTTCCGGGTATTGGGACTTAACACACCAACTGACGTTGAGTGCAGCGTCGGTAGTGTGTATGTTGATGAATTCAGACGCGGCTATTTCCCGGATAGCTGTCCTCCTTCTTCGCACGTGATCATGACCTATCCAGGCAAGGATGGAAAAGGCAAGATCAAACTGCACTGGATGGATGGCGGTATTCAACCCGAACGCCCCGAAGAACTGGGCCCCAATGAAGTAATGGGCGATGGCGGCAACGGTGTAATCTTTATCGGCACCAAAGGAAAGATGATGTGCGGCACATATGGTCTGGTGCCTACCCTGCTGCCCACCAGCCGGAGCAAAGAAGTCAATGTACCTCAGACGATCAAGCGGGTTCCCAACGGCTCTGATGGTCACTATGCACAATGGGTGGAGGCCTGTATTGCCGGGTATGGCAAAATGGAACTCAGCTCACCCTTCGATACCGCAGGCCCCATGACAGAGTCTATCCTGATGGGTAACCTCGCCATCCGCAGCAACGACTACCGCAAACCAGATCCTAACCGACAGGGGCGTTTTCTCTATCCCGGCAGGAATATTAAACTGCTGTGGGATGGACCTAACATGAAGATTACCAATTTTGATGAAGCCAACGCTTTTGTGAAACGTGAATACCGCGCAGGTTGGACCCTGGGCATTTAATCATCAACTATGACAGAGAAGAAGAAACAAATGGCAGTAACATCCGCATCGCGCCGCAATTTTTTAAAGACCCTCGGACTTGCCACAGCGGGCTTCACGATTGTCCCCCGGACAGTAATTGGCGGACCTGGATTTCTGGCGCCAAGTGATACACTATACGTGGGATGTATCGGCGTAGGTGGTAAAGGTGAAACGGATGTGTCTATGACGGGTCAGTGTCCCAATGCCAGAATTGTTTCTCTCTGTGATGTTGACGACCGTCAGGCCGTGAAATCGAGGGCTGCGTTCCCCAAAGCCACTTACCACAAGGACTTTAGGGTGATGCTGGACAAAGAAAAAGGCCTGGATGCCGTCACCGTTTCAACACCAGACCATACCCATGCCACCGCTACCCTCGCTGCGATTACCCGGGGCAAGCACGCATATGTTCAAAAGCCATTGACACATTCAATCTTTGAAGCGCGTGCACTCACGGAAGCAGCGAAGAAATATAAAGTAGTAACGCAAATGGGCAATCAATTTGCTTCTGCGGATTACGTACGCATCACCAAAGAGTGGATAGATGCAGGTTTAATTGGTGATGTCACCCGCGTTTATACCTGGACCAACCGTCCAGTATGGCCACAGGGTGTACCCACACCCACAGGCAAGTTTGCTATCCCTCATGAGCTTGATTGGGACCTGTGGCTTGGTCCCGCCAAAGTGATCGACTATAACCCGGCGTATCTGCCATTCAACTGGCGCGGATGGTGGTCATTTGGTACAGGCGCCCTCGGAGACATGGGTTGTCATATCATGGACGCTGCATTTCGTATTCTGCCGATCAACTTCCCCAACGAAGTGGAATGCAGTACAACAACCGCCTGGGCTGACTTCTTCAAAGAGGCGCACTATGATGATAGTTGTCCGGCATCATCAATCATTCACATGAACTTCCCCCGCACGGATGGCAAAGGCAATATCAAAATCACGTGGATGGATGGTGGATTACGCCCGGAGCGTCCTGTTGAATTGTTACCCGACGAACCGATGGGTGACAGCGCTGGTGGTTATATCTTCGAAGGCACCAAAGGAAAAATAATCGGTGACTATGCCATCGCTCCTACCCTGTTGCCCAGTAAGCGAATGAAGGAGGTCACTTTCCCGGCACCGACACTCGCCCGCGTAAAGGGCCAGCAGGATGGTCATTATCAACAATGGGTTGACGGATGTATCGCAGGATACGGCAAGACCACACTGAGTTCATCATTCGATTATGCAGGACCCTTTACGGAAGCCGTCCTGATGGGTAATCTGGCGATTCGCAGTTATGGGCTTCGCGGGGCAACAAATAATTTCCCCGGCCGTAAGAAGCTGCTTTGGGATGCGCAACAAATGAAGATCACAAACTTCGATGAAGCCAATGCCTTTGTGAAGGATGCGTACCGCGCTCCCTGGACACTTTAAACTGTTTGAATGGCACGCCAGGTAAAGATTCTCCGGGAGGACATCCTCTCTAATAATTGGTATACCCTAAAAAAAATCACCTTCGAGTATGAGGAGAAAAACGGAACGACGCACACGTTGAGTCGCGAGGCCTATGATCGCGGTAACGGGGCCACCATCCTGCTCTACAACAAAGCACGAAGAACAGTCATTCTCACCCGCCAATTCCGGATGCCAACTTTTATCAATGGCAATCCCGACGGTATGCTTGTCGAAGCGTGTGCCGGCCTCCTTGACCTCGACCAACCGGCTGAAGCCATACGAAGGGAAACACGTGAAGAGACAGGCTTTCAGATAGATCACGTGGAGAAGATTTTCGAAGCCTACATGTCTCCGGGATCAGTGACCGAGATTCTATATTTCTTTGTAGCTGAATATACCCCTCAGGATCGCAAAGACGAAGGCGGTGGCATCGACAATGAGGACATTGATGTACTCGAACTTCCATTCGAAAAGGCGATGCAAATGATCTCCAACGGTGAGATTAAAGACGGAAAGACCATCATGCTATTATACCATGCTCAGATTAATAACCTGCTTGGATAGGACGCGCTAATTCACAAAAACCACGATATTGCGGGCATCTCATGCTCAAAATCGATAGCCACACCCACCTGCTACCCAAGTCCATTCCCAACTGGACCCGTAAGTTTGGCTACGGTGATTTCATCTCCCTCAAGCACCATAAGCCGGGGTTTGCCAACATGATGCGGGGAAGAAAATTCTTTCGCGAAATAGAAGAGAATTGCTGGAATCCGGAGTTGAGGATCAAAGAATATAAACAACACAACACATCGGTACAGGTAGTGTGCACGGTGCCGGTGATGTTCTCCTATTGGGCAAAGCCTGCTGATGGACTTGAAGTATCCCGGTTTCTAAATGATGACCTCGCACAAGTTGCCGCAAATGACCCCGCGCATTATGTGGCGTTGGGAACCTTGCCCATGCAGGACACCCGCAAGGCCATCCAGGAACTGGAACGTTGCAAACAACTCGGCATGCCCGGCATCCAGATTGGTTCAAACATCAATGACCTGAACCTCCATGAAGATCGCTTCTTCCCGGTGTTCGAAGCATGTCAGGAACTGAACATGGCCATTCTCGTCCACCCCTGGAATATGATGGGTGAAGCCAACATGACCAAATACTGGCTGCCCTGGCTGGTTGGCATGCCTGCGGAAACCACCAGAGCAATCACCTCCATGATTTTTGGCGGAGTTTTTGAGCGACTTCCCGGATTGCGCGTGAATTTTGCACATGCCGGTGGTTCCTTCCTGCCAACACTTGGTCGTATCAGGCATGGCTTCAACTGCAGGCCGGATTTGGTAGCCGTTGACAACAAGATTGATCCCGCACGTTACCTCGGCAAATTCTGGGTGGATAGTATCACCCATGATGAGGAAATGTTGCGTTACGTCATCGGCAAAGTCGGTTCACGCCGGGTGACGCTGGGCTCTGATTATCCCTTTCCGTTGGGTGACCTGGAGATTGGCAGGTTTATTGAAGAAGGAAAATTCACAAAACGGGAGAAAGAGGATATTTTTGTCAACTCAACACTGGAATGGCTCAATCTCAGTCGCAAGAATTTTGGATCATGAAACAGACGCTCGTCATCCTATTGATGTTGGTGTCTGTCGCATCTTTTGCGCAAGGAAGCGAGTATGAGCGTGAGAAACTCCGCGAAATTGAGCAAAGCAAAGAGTTCGCCCGCAATCGCCAGATTCGGCAGCAAATGGATTCCGGCATATACCTGCTCGAGCATGAAGAATATGCAAAGGCAGACATAAAGCTGCGGTATGCGCTGGATAACATGAAGTCCGTGCCTTCCGACCTCGTCTACTACTTCGGTAAAAACTCGTACTACATAGCGAAGTACAAGCAAAGTGTTGACTGGCTTAGCAAGTACATTCAACTTAAAGGTACCACCGGACAGTATTCTGCCGATGCCGCGGCCTGGTTGGCGAAAGCGGAAGAAAGTCTGCTCGCTGAACAACAGGCGGGCACCCAGAAGGCAACTGAAGTTTTGTCTAAAGATTATATGATCGACTGCGGACCCAGTGGAAAAGTAACCTGCCCTGTGTGCAACGGCAGTACCGTTATCGTTAAAAAGGATTACCTCGGCGATAAATACAAAAGCTGCCCCTACTGCAGCAAGCATGGCTACCTGACCTGCGAAGAGTATAACCAACTGCTCCGTGGACAACTAAAGGCACACTAAGCATGCCTTGTCATTTCGTAGCATAGAAGCTACTTTTGTGCTTTCTTTCGCTATGGCAACCCTTCACAACCGTGTTAACAAGCGGGTATTAAAGCAGGCCCTGCTGAGCCAGCCCCAAAATCGGTTAACACTTTCCTTCTACTGCTACCACTTTATTCCGGACCCCGGTACGTTCCGAAATCAATTATATCTCACCTTTTCTAACCTGGATGTATTGGGGCGCATTTATGTTGCCAAAGAAGGTATCAATGCGCAAATCAGTGTCCCTCAGGACAACCTGGATAAATTCCGGGAAGCCTTGTACGGCATTCATTTTCTCAATGGCATTCGCCTGAACATTGCCATTGAAGACGATGGCAAATCATTTTTTGCCTTGAAAATTCAGGTGAAAAAGAAAATCGTTGCCGATGGGCTAAATGACGAAACCTTTGATGTCACCAATGCAGGCAAACATTTATCTGCAGCCGAATTCAACGAACTAACCAGCAAGCCTGACACCCTGGTGATCGACATGCGCAACCATTACGAGAGCGAAGTAGGACACTTTCAAAATGCGCTACTCCCCGATGTGGATACTTTCAAGGAAGCGTTGCCGGCGGCTGAGGCTATGTTGAGTGAACATAAAGACAAGCATGTGGTCATGTATTGTACGGGCGGCATCCGTTGTGAGAAAGCGAGCGCCTGGATGAAGCACCGAGGCTTTAAAAACGTTTATCAACTTAACGGTGGCATTATCGAATATGCCCGGCAAGTGAAGCAGCAAGGACTGGAAAACAAGTTCCTGGGTAAGAATTTTGTTTTTGATGAGCGCCTCGGTGAGCGGATATCCAACGAGATCATCAGTGTCTGTCACCAATGTGGCAAGCCGTGCGATACCCACACCAATTGCAGAAACGAAGCTTGTCATCTCCTGTTTATTCAGTGTCCTGATTGCAAAGCCATATACGATGGTTGCTGCTCCAACGACTGCAAAGAGATTGTAGCACTACCCGAAGAAGCACAGCGCGAGTTGCGCAAGGGTAAAGCGCAATTGCGCAAAGTGTACCACAAAGGACGTTCGCAGAATATCCGCTTTAAAGTACCCCACTAACCTCAAACGATATTGCCCGCGTCTATGATCAAAATCGGAATTATCAATGTATCAGACCGGGCAAGCCAGGGAATCTATGAAGACCTTCCGGGGAAAGCCATTGTCGCCACGCTTACCGAGTACCTGATCTCAGCCTGGGAGCCGGTCTACCGGGTGGTACCTGACGAGCAGCCCATAATCGAAAATACCCTCCGGGAAATGGCTGATCAACTGGGTTGCTGTCTTGTCGTGACATCCGGGGGTACCGGCCCTTCCAAACGAGATGTTACCCCGGAAGCCACCATGGCAGTCTGCGACAAAATCCTCCCTGGGTTTGGAGAGCAGATGAGGCAGGAAAGCCTGAAATACGTGCCTACGGCCATTCTTTCGCGACAATTGGCCGGAATCCGGGGAAAAACCCTGATCCTGAACCTGCCGGGAAAGCCCCGCTCCATACGTCAATGTCTGGATGCCGTTTTTCCGGCAATTCCATATTGCTTAGATTTGCTGGATGGGCCCTATTTGGAATGCAACGAATTGGTAATAAAAGCGTTCCGCCCCCCGTCATCCTAAGCTGACATGGCAAAGATTAAGTACTATTACGATACCGAATCGTGTAAATACATACGGGTACAAACCTCCACCAGCGATGTGATCCTGAACGCGCTGGGTATCCTGTCACTTGTCATGGCCATGGCCGTGGGCTTGCTCCTCCTGTATAGCAACTACTATGAGTCCCCAAAGGAAATGGCCTTGCGCAACGAACTGCGCGAGATGGAATACTACTATAACGATTTGCAGAACAAAACCAGTGAACTGGACAGGATCCTGGCTGACATGGCTCAGCGTGACGACAATATTTACCGCGTGGTGCTTGGATCCGAACCGCTGGATAAATCCATTCGCCAGGCCGGTATAGGCGGCTATGACCGATACAGCGAAATCCGCAGTAAAGACATCGTTCATGAGGATATCATCATTAAACTCAATGAATCCCTCGACAAACTGCGTCGTAAGGTATACATCGAAACGAAGTCACATGACGAGGTCATTGAGTTAGCCAAGCGCAAGCAAGATCAGTTCGCAGCTATTCCTGCCATCGAACCCGTTCCCCGGCAAGGTTCTGTCGTGCTCGCCTCGGGATTTGGTATTCGAATCCACCCCATTTATAAGGTGAGAAAAATGCATACCGGTATTGACTTTGCTGCACCAATTGGAACTCCGATTTATGCCACAGCCAACGGTACAGTGGTCAATGTAGACATCAGCCACACCGGCTATGGTAAGCAAGTCGAAATTGAGCATGGGTTTGGTTATCGTACGAGATATGCTCACATGCATGGATTTGCCGTTCGCCAGGGACAAAAGATCAAGCGTGGCGACCTGGTGGGATATGTCGGCGACACCGGATTATCCACAGCTCCTCACCTCCACTATGAAGTATTTTTCAATGGAATTCACGTTAACCCCATCCACTATTTCTTTAACGACTTGACTCCTGAGGAGTACGCCAAGATTATTGAGTTGGCATCCATCGAAAACCAAAGCCTGGGAATGTAGCCGGGAAAACGATGGCAAAAATTCACTACATATACGATACAGAATCCTGCAAATATGTGCGGGACGAGCGATCCACCAGTGACATCATTCTTAACACCATGATGTTCCTGTCTGTTACAATTGGTTTGTCCGTAGGCCTTATTCTGTTATACACCAATTACTTTGAATCACCCAAGGAACTGCTGTTGCGGAACGATGTGCGGGAAATTGAATTTGAAATTGCTGAACTTGAACTTCGAATCAATACCCTCAATACTGTTCTCGCAGACCTTACTTACCGCGACGATCGCGTGTACCGGGTCGTGCTGGGTGCGGAACCCATCGACAAGAGTATCCGTGAAGCTGGTGTTGGCGGTGCAGCCAGGTATGATGACATCCGGAAAAAACAATTTGCCCATAAAGAAGCCATCATCAAGCTTTCCGAGTCGATCGACAAGTTGCGCCGGAAAGTATATATCGAATCCAAGTCCCACGATGAGATCGTCCAGTTGGCCGTAAGCAAAGAAAAACTGTTCGCCGCGATACCGGCCATACAGCCCATTTCAAAGAACAAATACACGCTGACTTCAGGTTTTGGAAACCGGTTTGATCCGATCACTCATATTTTTGGCCCACACCCAGGCATTGACTTCGCTGCACCTAGCGGCACTCCTATCTATGCTACCGCTGATGGAGTGGTTGATGTTACGGAGATCGCCTTTACAGGATATGGCAAGAAAGTGGAAATCGATCATGGCTATGGCTACCGCACCCGGTATGCGCACATGAATGCCTTCATCGTAAAAGTGGGACAATCCGTAAAGCGAGGCGAACTGATCGGCTATGTTGGCAGCACTGGACACTCTACGGCCCCACACGTGCACTACGAGGTCTTTATCAACCGCGCCCAGGTGAACCCGATTTACTATTTCTTCAATGACCTAAACCCTACCGAATACGCCAAAATAATCGAATTGGCATCGGTGGAGAACCAAAGTATGGGCATGTAGCCACTCGATTGGGTGATTTCCTGAAAAGCTGCGCCCGATTATTTTCTTTTCCCTTTTGTGCCCTACTTTAGGGACATGAACCTGGCCTTTCTCAGGATTGCCCTGATCGTGTTTTGTTGCTTCACTTCGATGGGTGCCCGCGCCCAGGGATGTAGCGACGCTGGCTTCTGCACCATGGGTGCCATGAAGCCAGATCAACCCTACAACAAGAAAATCCAACTCCGGCTGCTCACGATGGAATTGAGTTTCTACCGGGGCACAACCACACTAACTCCCATAGTTTATGTTGCTACTGCAGATATGAATTTTCGCTTGAACAGTCGTAATACTTTTCAGGTAAAACTCCCCTACCAGCACGTTGAAGGAAGGCTCGCGACCACCGGGTCCATGGGTGACATCTCCCTCTGCCTCACCCGAAACCTGGCCAGCACAGATCGGTTCGATGTAAACCTTTCCGTAGGCGCTAAAATTCCGACGAATAATTCCGACCAGAAGACGTCCGAAGGCAATGCGCTGCCGATGTACTATCAAACCAGCCTGGGCACCTACGACTTGATCGCCGGGTTATCCGTAATCAACCGCAAATGGTTATTCGCAACAGGTATTCAGGTACCCCTGAACCAAAACAAGAACAACTTCGATTGGCACCGGTGGGTAGACAATGACCCGGATGAGCTGGCCTACGTACAACGGTATGCCAATGCAACTGACCTTCGCCGCGGCATCGATGTGATGCTAAGGGTGGAGCGCAATTTCCGACTCAACCGATTCAATCTTTCCCTGGGCCTGCTGCCCATTTATCGCGTCAAGGCAGATGAGATAACTAGCTTCACGGGTGCGCGAACTTCCTTCGACCTGGCGGGGCATGAAGCCCGGGGCCTGGCGTTATCTGGTATCATAACGACTGGTTATAATTTTAACGTGCGCTCCGGCATCAAACTGCTGGTGGGTCATAAAATTGTACAGCGCGACTTTAGTCCGGACGGTCTGACCCGGGAGTTTGTTTCTTCATTTACGTATATCTATCGTTTTTGATGAGACACGCGCTGACCTTACTCGCATTTATCCTGCTGTGCACTTCTTCCTTCGCGCAGAATCCAACAGAACTTCGCAAGGTTGATTCCCTGATTAACATTCCGGACCTCCAGGCAGCAAGATCTGCCCTCCGTGAATTGGAATCCGGTGCCGACGATGGTCTTCGCATCGCCTGCAGAAATCGCACAGCCAGAATACTGATCATTGAAGGTAATCTGGACGAAGCAACCGACTTACTAGGTAAACTATCGTCCTCCGACCCGTATCTATCAGCCATAACACACAGCACCCAAGGGTATCTGTTTCTGAACAAATCAAGACAGGATTTGGCACTGGAAAAACTGGAGCAGGCCTGGACTGAGTTTCAGCAAGCCGGCAAATCATCAACGGATGAGGCGGCCTTGTGCCTTTCGAACCTTGGCCTGGTATACCTTACCACTGGCAAGTTTAATCAGGCGCTGGAGTTTTCCCGCATGGCACTCACCACGCGTCTAAAGCTGCATGGTGCTGAAAGCGAAGAAGTAGCAGCAGCTTACAATGACCTGGGCCTTGTGCTTAGTCAGTCTGATCCCGATGCCGCACTGGAATATTACGATAAGGCGTTGGCCATCTACCAAAAGTACCGGGGCAACACGCACCCCAAAATTGCGATCGCGAATACAAACATGGGTTTCATTTTCCTGGGGCAAAAACTCTATGGTGATGCCATTAACAATCTGGAAACAGCAGAGTCCATTTGGAAATCAGTGTATCCCAACGGACATCCCAATCAGGCGCTGGCACTCACCAACCTGGGCAGGGTATATGCGCAAATGGGGAATACCACGGCTGCGAATGGGTACTTCAGGAGGGCCATCGGACTCTACCACAAAACTGTTGGCAATAAACACCCCGACCTTTCTTTTGTGTACAACCAGATGGGCTTGATCAAGCAGAGCGATCAGGCCTATGACAGTGCGCTATACTTTTTTCAGGAGGCCCTTATCGCCAATGCTCCGACTTTTAACAATCATGCAATTGCCACCAACCCCTCACGGCAAGACGCATTCAATCAGAAAGTATTGCTCTATACCCTTCGCCTCAAGGCGGAAGCACTCGAAGCCAGGCACTACGGCAAAACCTTGTCCATACAGGATTTGAGACTCTCCCTTCAGGTGTTGCACCGCTGCGACACCCTCCTCGATGATATCCGAAACCACAGCACCAACGAAGCTGACAAACTCGAATTGGGCAATGCCGCCACCGATGTGTATGAATCCGGAGTGCGGGTGACAGCAGCACTGAGTGAAATGTCCCTAAAGCCCGGACCTTATCGGGAGGAGGCATTCTATTTCGCTGAAAAGAGTAAGTCAGCGGTGCTGCAGCAATCCATCGCTGACGCGGAAGCAAAGTCATTTGCTGGTATTCCATCCACCCTGCTCGATGAAGAAAAGCAACTGAAAGCGGAGCTGGCCTTGCTCAATCAGCAGTTGTCACTGACGAATACCCAGCAGGAAGGCAACCGCCTGCGTGAACAACTTTTTCGCACCAACGAAACGTACCGGCAATTCACGCAAAAACTGGAAAAAGATTTTCCGGACTACTTCAACCTGAAGTTCAATACAACAGCACCGTCAGTCGCGGCGCTGCAGCAAATCCTCACTCAGGATGTAACGCTCGTAAGTTACTTCGTCTCTGAGCACGATCAGCAGTTATATACGTTTGTGTTATCAAAGGATAATTTTAAAATGATCCACTCCAAACTCCCGGATGACTTTGATCGTTTGGTGAAAGGATTTAACAACAGCCTGTACTACTCGGTATTCCCCTCCTATCAGGAATCTGCAGATCGGTTGTCCCAAATTCTGCTGCGTGGACTGACGAAGTCAATAAAAAAGGCAATCGTTATCCCTTCCGGTCGCCTCAGCACACTCCCCTTTGAAGCATTGCCCGTAAGTAAATTAGCCAAGGCTGACTGGAGCACGGCCGACTATCTCATCAAGCACACCGCCATTAGTTATGAATTTTCAGCAGGGCTCCTGTTGCAAAAAAAGAAGATCGCTGAAGCAAATCGTATCAATTCCATCTTTCTGTGTGCCCCGTTGACTTTTGACGGACGCGACAACCTGAGTGACCTGCCCGGCACACGGGATGAACTGCGTCAGATATCCTCCCTGTTCGGCGATCAGGCCAAAGTGATTCAGGGATCAGAAGCCAATGAGTCAGCCGTGAAATCGGACGACCTCAGAAACTATCGTTTTGTTCACTTCGCTACCCATGGCATCGTAGATGAAGTATCACCCGAACTATCCAGAATTTACCTCCAGTCTGGTAATCAAGAGGATGGCAATTTGTTTTCAGGTGAAATATTTAACCTTCAACTGCAGGCTGACCTCGCGGTGCTCTCAGCATGTCAGACAGGGCTGGGTAAGTTTTCCAAGGGAGAAGGAGTAATCGGTTTGTCCCGCGCACTCGTGTATGCCGGAGCCAATAGTTTGGTGGTGTCTTATTGGTCGGTGGCTGACCAATCTACTTCGCAACTAATGACCAGCTTCTATGAAGAGATCATGAAGTCACCAACAGCAGGTTTCGCAACCTCCTTACAGCGGGCCAAGCTGGCCATGATTAATCAACCCGCACTGGCGGCACCCTATTATTGGGCGCCGTTCGTGCTGATTGGTAAATAGATATTACTTGATGCGGTAACGAAATCCCGCATACCCCATTCGTCCAAATACGGGACCCCACACCATGGAAGTGTCGAAATAGGCACCGAATGGATCATTGGCTGATACAATGGGATTGGATAATTTGAAATCTGTAAGGTTCTCCACGCCTACATAAACGCTCCACCGGGTACCCATATCCTTGGAAACCTGAGCATTCATCATCCAATAGGCGTCAGAATAGGCACCAAGTTGATAAGCTGCCGGACTGGACAACGTTTGCGGCAAACGCTGCCGGCCAATGCGTTGAACCGTATAATCAAAGGCCCAGGCATTCTTGGTCTTATATGACACATTCACGAACGACCTGTCTTTCGGAATCAACGGCCGCTCTCTCCTGCCATCCAGGTAGTCGGTCTGCACATCCAGCCAACGGTACGCCAGGCGGACATCCAATCTTCGGATCAATTGATAGTCCAATTGTACCTGCACGCTGTGTGAGAACGACTTCCCCTGAAGACCAAAGAAGTTCACCTCTTGTGTATTGTGATCCAGGTCCATGACCACCTGATTCATGAAGTCGGTGAAGTAGTAATCTACGCTGAACGAACCTGGTCGGTAATCGAGGGTAAATTCCTGCAACACATTTAATCCATAATTCCAGGCCACGTCTGGATTAAAACCATACGCATGCGGCGACTGTAGGCGGCTCAACACGAGGGCACGCGATGAAGCCATGAACCCAGCATTCTCATTCAGCACATTAGCCACCCGAATACCTTTACCAATTGTTCCGCGAATAGTCGTCGTCTCTGTCAGGTTATAACGGGTATGAAGGCGTGGCACGAACAGCGTGCCAAAGAGGTTGTGCTGATCAACGCGTACACCTGCAATCACCGAAAACTTGCCGCCTGCGTCGTAGGTATATTCAAAGAATGCTCCTGGCACCCGCTCTGCCCGTTTAAACCCCAAAGACCCGTTGGAGGCCTGCGCAAAGTTCTCATCATAGTCGTCGGCCAGAAAGCTAAGTCCGGTTTTGAATTTGTGCTGTGTGCTTCCGATGATGGACTGGTAAATCAGGTTCGCATACAACGACTGCTCCTTGGCACCATAGGTGGTAAATCCAAAATAGCTGTCATGGTCATGCTGCAAGGCATTGAATTGAAAGCCAAAACTCTTGTAAGGCTTACCAGCAAATTGATATCCCAATTTCCCCACCAACTCGGTCCGTTTTGTATTGATTTCAAACCCATACTTGTTGGTGGTGAACTTATCGCGCTCCGGATTGAATCCGACCTGGCCTCCCTGCTTGGTGTCATCGAGGTATTTAATCGCAACTTGTCCCAACCAACCCGTACCCGAGTTATAGGTCCACCGGTTAGCCAAATTAATTTGTTGACCCTTGGGAAAATCAAGGAATCCATCATGGTTCTGATCCATGTCCAGTGGCCGGGTACTGCCATGCAGCAGGAAGGTGGTGCCCCACTTCTTACCCGTCTGGGTTGTGTAAATCAGGTTGGCCTCAGACCGACCGGAGTTGTTGACGTAACCATTTAGAAACAGCTTATCGCTCTCCTGAGGCTTCTTCAGTTCAACATTAATCTGGCCGGCGAGGCTTTCGTATCCGTTGACAACCGATCCAGTGCCCTTCGTTACCTGAATAGAATTAATCCAGGTGCCCGGAATGAATTGAATACCCTGACTCGACGCAAGACCCCGAACACCAGGCATATTCTCCAGGCTGATCATGGTATTGGGTCCGGATAATCCCAGCATCTGGATTTGGCGGGTGCCCGTAATGGCATCCGTAAACGCCACATCTACAGAAGGATTGGTTTCAAAGCTCTCAGACAAATTGCAGCATGCTGCCTTGAACAGCTCTTTCTCAGTCATCACCACCTGATTGATACCCGAGGCGGCGTTAAAGTGGGTAGCGGGTCTCCATCCTTCCACCGTCACTTCATTAAGCACCTGTTCAGATTGCAGTTCAACCTTTACGTTGGCCTGATCGGTAATGGTGAGGGTGTCGGATTTATATCCAACAAAACTGATCACCAGCTTTTGATTCCCTGGAATCCGGTCAATCAGAAACACACCATTGTCACGTGTTGTTGTACCCTTGGTCGTTCCCGACCAATACACGTTGGCTCCCGGAAGTGGTTGATCTTTTCCGGTGTTGTCCTTCTCCACCACAACCCCCATCAGTTTCTGTGCCTGAACACATAGCGGCAAAAGCATCAGCAAACTGACGCTTACTATTAGTCGCTTCATAACACTTAAGGGTTATGGTCGTGGTCGCGATACAAGCAGCAGAACGGAAGGTTGGCGTATACCTCTTCCTTCGCTTTCACTTTATCTGTATCATGGCCGGCCGAGGCCACCAACTGATGGATCTGGTCTTCGGTGATTTTTTCCTTGTTATACACCACCACCAACTCTTTGGTCTTGGTATCCCAGGTTGCCTTCTTGATGCCCTTATGATCCAGCACGGACTCAATGCGTGATTTGTGTGCTACGGCCTGCAAGGACAGTAGTATAGAAATAAATAATATGGTTATGTTTTTCGTTTTCATGGTAATGGAATTAATGAGTGAATAAGTTGAGACCAGGCGTACCCGGAATCAACCCACCTCATCGTAGAAAACGAGGCTGCAATGGCTCTGATAGAGCGGAACCGTTGGTGGCGGCAGGTTGTACCCTTCGAATGCTGGTGATGCACTTGTAAGTACCACTAGTTCCAATTCAAGAGGCTGAATTACATTTCCAAGAAAGGCAAAGTCGGGTGCCGGCATGTGCAATACAGCAGATGCAGCATGGTCATCGTCGAGTGCAACCAGTTCATGTGAATCGGAGCAACAACTCATGGGCACCTGCGCATAAAGCACACAGGCACATGGGTCAGCCTCGAAGGAGAAGAGGGAAGTGGAGTTTTCCTGGCCCATACAGTAGTGGGTGGTTTTGGCCACTCCTACTGTCAGGGTCAGGTACACTAATGTGAACGCTATGGCAAAATAGTTTCGCACAGTGTGTAGAGAACCCCAAAGTAGGCTCTTAGGTTTCATTTTTCCTAAGAATATTAAAAAACTTTGTTTTCGCTCAAAAAATGGCCTTTTTAGCGGGCAAATCCATGGTCGAAGACAACTACAAGCAGCGTGGCCTCAGGGGCAAATTGGTGAGAAAACTGCAGCAAAAGGGCATCGCGGATGAGCGGGTTTTGGCCGCAATTGGCAGGGTGCCCAGACATGCTTTTTTTGACGATGCCCTCCTAAGCCATGCATATGAAGATAAGGCATTTCCCATAGGCCATGGACAGACCATTTCCCAGCCCTTTACCGTGGCCTTTCAGTCCGAAAAACTCGAAATCAAGCCTGGCGACAAGGTTCTCGAAATAGGCACCGGCTCCGGCTATCAGGCCTGTGTGCTCCTTGAAATGGAAGCTAAGGTGTACACCATTGAATACAACAGAAACCTGTACCAGCACACCCGTGAGTTTCTGCCCACCCTGGGGTACCATCCTTTCTTCTTTTTCGGCGATGGATCCAAGGGCCTACCTGTTCGCGCACCATACGATAAAATTATTGTTACTGCCGGTGCACCCGTTGTACCTCAGGCCCTGCTGGATCAATTGTCGGAGCAGGGAATTCTGGTGATCCCTGTCGGGGATCGGGAGAAACAAAGGATGATGCGCTACCGAAAGCAGCAAGGCAAAGTGGTGAGTGAATCCTTTGACTCATTTTCATTTGTGCCTCTGCTGGGTGATCAGGGATGGAAGCCTTAACCTTCCATCATGAATGGTAATGCGAATTTAATTTGTGATTTTTACTGCACTTTACGGAATAATGACACGCAAGAAAAAGACACCCAAAGAATCGGCCGTAAGCATGACCGAACTGGTTTTGCCCAACGATACCAATACACTGAATAACCTCATGGGTGGTCGGCTTATGCACTGGATGGATATCGTCTCCGCCATTGCCGGGCAAAAGCATTGCAATAGCACAGTGGTGACTGCTTCGGTAGACAACATCTCCTTCCGCAATCCCATTCAGTTGGGAAACGTGGTAACCCTCAGGGCTAAAGTCACCCGCGCATTCAGTTCATCGATTGAAATCAGGATTGACGTTGATGCCGAGAATATTCCCGAGGGCAAGAAAGTTGCCAGCAACTCCGCCTTCTTCACCTTCGTAGCCGTTGATAAAGACAACAATCCGGTTGAAGTGCCTGAAATAGAACCTGAAACAGAAGAAGAAAAAGCTTTGTATGATGGTGCGTTACGGCGTAGACAATTGCGACTCATCCTGGCGGGTCGTATGAAGCCCGAAGATGCCCATGAGTTAAAGTCCATCTTTGACATTCACTAGCTATTCGACATGACCTCCTACCAGACCATTTATCCGGAAGAAACCTACCAGGTGCCGGTTCCGGTTACCGTGGTCATCGACTTGCCCTGGTCTCAACTCTCCGACGAACTCCGGCTCCTGTTGAATAATATCCTCAAAGCGGTTGGTCAGTCGACAGCATCCGTCCGGATATTGCAGCAAGTCACCGCCGATGTATCGACATTAATCGAAAAGCCCCGGTTTCTGATTGCCTTCCTCCCGCCCGCCAAGGGTATTCCAGTGTATGAGGCCGTAGAGGTGGACGGCTGTAAAATGCTGTTCTCCGCCCCCCTTGAAAAGCTGGCCGGAGACGAGGCCTCCAAACGTCAACTTTGGAACGGCCTTAAGGCGATGTTTTCGGCATAAAACGCCCTTTTTGGTAATATTTGGCCTTCTTCTATCTTTGCGGGACTTTAAAAGTACCCTCGCACCTGTTAGCTATTGAATAACTTAACCTGATCCTCAAAATCGTATGCAAAATCTCATGTACTCCCTACCCGTTTTCGGTCTGCTGGGACTCCTCTATGTTGTTTGGAAAAGCAACTGGGTGGCCAACCAGGACGCCGGCACGGATAAGATGAAGAAAATCGCCGGTCACATTGCAGAAGGGGCCATGGCTTTCCTGAAAGCTGAATACAAAGTGTTGGTAATTTTCGTAGCCTGTGTTGCTACGCTGCTGGCGGTCACCGCCAACAAAGAAACCTCCTCATGGCTTGTTGGTGTTTCATTTGTACTGGGTGCATTTAGCTCAGCACTCGCCGGCTTCATCGGTATGCGTGTGGCCACCAAGGCCAACGTTCGCACGACCAATGCTGCCCGCACCAGCCTTGGCAAAGCTCTTGAATTGGCTTTCACCGGCGGTTCTGTTATGGGTATGGGTGTTGTTGGTATTGGTGTTTTGGGATTGAGCCTGCTCTTTATCATTTACGCTCAGATATTCGGTGTAGACACCCAGGCTGGCCTGAATCAGGTCATCACGGTAATAACGGGCTTTTCTTTTGGTGCATCCTCTATCGCCCTCTTCGCCCGTGTGGGTGGTGGTATTTATACCAAAGCAGCTGACGTGGGTGCTGACCTGGTCGGTAAAGTAGAAGCAGGTATCCCTGAAGACCACCCGCTCAACCCCGCAACCATCGCTGACAACGTTGGTGACAACGTTGGTGATGTAGCCGGTATGGGTGCTGACCTGTTCGAATCATATGTTGGATCAATTGTTGGTACGATGGTACTCGGTGCAGCCTTTATGGTTCCCGGCTTCAGCGACAACTTCAGCGGTCTTTCCGCCGTGCTCCTTCCCCTGGCCCTCTCCGGCGTAGGTATTGTAATGTCCTTTATCGGTACATTCTTCGTTCGGGTAAAAGAAGGCGGCGATCCTCAAAAAGCTTTGAATACTGGCGAGATCGTGTCATCTGTCATTATGATTATCGCCTCCTGGTTCATTATCAAATGGATGCTCCCCGCCGAATGGTGGTTCCAGGACCCGTTGTATGCATGGTCTGACCCAGTAAAAGGCAACCTTTACACCTCAACTGGTGTGTTCATTGCTACGGTTATTGGATTGGTGGCCGGCGTCGTAATCGGCTTGATTACAGAGCATTACACTGGCATGGGCAAAGGCCCGGTTAATTCCATCGTGCGTCAGTCATCCACAGGTGCCGCTACAAACATCATCGCCGGACTTGGCGTTGGCATGATGTCCACCATGTGGCCGATCCTCGTGATTGCGGTCTCTATCATTGGCGCATTCAATTTCGGCGGGTTGTATGGCATTGCCATCGCTGCCGTAGGTATGCTCTCTAACCTGGGTATTCAGTTGGCCGTAGACGCTTACGGACCTATCTCTGACAATGCAGGTGGTATCGCCGAAATGTCTGAGTTGCCTAAAGAAGTCCGCTCCCGTACCGATAAGTTGGATGCGGTAGGTAATACGACAGCCGCCATCGGCAAAGGATTTGCCATCGCCTCAGCGGCATTGACCGCACTGGCGCTGTTCGGTGCGTTCATGACCACAGCCAAAATCAGTACCATCGATGTGTCCAAGGCCAACGTAATGGCAGGATTGTTCATCGGCGGTATGCTTCCCTTTGTGTTCTCTGCTATGGCCATGGGTGCTGTAGGTCGTGCCGCTATGGCCATGATTGAAGAAGTTCGTCGTCAGTTCACAACGATCCCTGCACTCAAAGCTGCCCTAGATTTGATGCGCAAGAACGGTGATAAACCTGTTGAGGAATGGTCCGCTGAGGAGCAGAAAGTATTTCATGCAGCCGATGGCAGCGCGGAGTACGGAAAGTGTGTGGAAATCTCTACCAAAGCAGCACTGAAAGAAATGGTAGTCCCCGGCCTCATGGCAGTGGTGGTACCTGTTGTTATTGCCTTCATGCCCGGGTTCGGTGTTGAAGCGCTGGGCGGAATGCTGGCTGGTGTTACCGTATCCGGTGTGTTGATGGCTATCTTCCAGTCCAATGCTGGTGGTGCCTGGGACAATGCGAAGAAGAGCTTCGAAGAAGGCGTTGAAATCAACGGCCAGATGTATTATAAGAAATCCGATCCCCATAAGGCTGCCGTAGTAGGTGATACCGTAGGCGATCCCTTTAAGGACACTTCCGGCCCGTCACTGAACATCCTGCTAAAGTTGATGTCGGTCGTGGCGCTCGTGATTGCACCCTTGCTGGTTAAAGAAGCTGGTCCTTCGGCTCAAAAGCCCAGCCAGCAGCCGGTAGAACAAGTGATCAAGGTGACTACACCCGCTACCACGGGTAAGTAATTTTGACAATTGATATTTGCAAGAAAGAGCCCTGATAAACGGGGCTCTTTCTTATTTTAGAACCCATGAAATTATCCCTGCTAATCCTAATTGGCCTTCTCCCTTCCCTTGCCGAAGGTCAATCGACCATTGTCGGTAAATGGAAGTCAGTTGACGACAGCGCCGGGGATGTCCGGTCGATTGTTGAAGTCTATGAAACCGCCGGGGTTTATTATGGGAAGATCACCAGGATTTTCCCGCGTCCCACAGAACTGCCTGATCCTGTGTGTGATAAGTGTGATCCAAAAGACCCAAGGTACAATGCTAAAGTGATTGGAATGGTTATCATCCGTGGCCTCCGAAAATCTGGCGATGAGTACACCGGAGGAGACATTCTTGATCCGGAAGTGGGCAAGGTTTACCGGGCTAAATTGTGGCTGGAAGGGAAAGAATTGAAAGTCAGGGGTTACTGGGGACCGTTTTACCGTACTCAGACCTGGCTGCGGGCCGATTAATGGCGATCATCGGAAAATAGGCGACATTGGTCGATTGTTTAGTATCATTTAACTAATAACAGGTTACCACCGTGGCATACCGGGTATTCAAATTAGGTCAGGAAGCAGACGAAAAAGACCTTTTTGAGCGAATTCAAAAGGGCGATGAGGTTGCCCTGGAGCTGATTTACAAGAAGTACTACAGGATGATGACCAAAATGGTAATCTCCAACAGTGGTACAGAAGACGAGGCCCGGGACGTTTATCAGGACGCCCTGGTCGTGTTCTGGCAGAAGGCCAGATCAGGAAATTTGGTACTGACGTCCAAGATGAGCACCTACATCTACAGTATCTGTCAGAATCTGTGGAGGAAGGAACTGGACCGGAAGAAACGGCTATCTAACGAAGAAAAAGATATGGGCGAAATGCCCGATCAGGATAGCCCGGAAAGAGAAAAGATCATCGCGCAGTGTTTAGACCAATTGGGTGAAACCTGCCGTAAGGTTTTGATGTATTATTATTTTGATGAGATGTCGATGCAGGAGATTGCCGATAAGCTGGGATTCGCCAACACCGACACCGCTAAAACGAAAAAATATAAGTGTAAACAAAAGCTCGATGAATTGGTGAAAGCCCAATATACCGAGCGGGACTTTTTAGACTAGGCCATGAAGAACTTTGAACATATAGATGACTTTCTCGCAAACCGCCTTCCGGATGGTGAACGTAAAGCCTTTGAAGAACAAATTGCAGGCGACCCGGCCTTACAGGAAGAAGTAAACTTCCAACGCGAACTAGTTGAAGCCGTACGCAAGGCAAGAGCTCAGGAATTGAAATCCATGCTTCAGCAGGTGCCTGTTGCCGGTGGTGTATCCTGGGGCGGACTTAAAATGGCAGCGGCCGTTGTAGGTGCCGGTGTCATCGCCGCGTCACTGTATTTCTACATGGACAATGACGAGGCCGCCATCCAGGCTGCTGATAATCAGATTTCAACCACCCCTGCCCAACCGGAATCTACTGTACAAGAGCCCCCTGTCGAAGAGGTTAAGCCGGGTCACGAAGAAGTGACGGCTCCATCTGAATCAAAACCTGTAAAGAAATTACCGGCACCGACGACAACGAAAAAGGCAGATCCGGTATCTCGTCCCAATATTGAAGGGATGGATCAGTCAGAAGACATGACCAACTCTGAAGCACCTATTCTTGAGTCAACCACCAGCAACCGGATGGAAATATCCATTGCCAAAATGGATGTAGTCACTGGCATCAACGACAAAAAGCATGGGTTCCATTACCAATTTTCACAGGGTAAACTGCTCCTGTACGGACCTTTCGACAAAAACCTGTACGAGATTTTGGAAGTGCACGGTGACAACCGGTCGTTGTTCCTGTTCTATCGGGAGAATTACTATCTCCTGAATGAGAAAGAATCACAGATTACTCCCCTGAAGGCCATTTCAGATGGTGAGCTGATCAAACGCCTGCGCGAATACCGAAGCGTTAAGTAATCACCATCCCCTCCCCCGAGGGGATTTTTATTTTAAGCCAATTCGGATTGGGCTGTTATCTTTACGGATATGGCCAGCGACTTCAGGATGAAAAAGAAGCAACTTGGAAGCTATCCCTTCGTGAGTGTAGTGTTAAGCATTACCCTTGCCTTATTCGTAATCGGAATGTTCGGGTTACTGGTAATCTACTCCCAGGAATTGGGCCGGGTGGTAAAGGAAAATGTCCGGATTCAGGTTTACCTCAAGAGCAACCTGGACGACAAGCAGGTCACCGCCCTCGAAAAGCAATTAGTCAATGCGGAGTTCACATTGAAACAATCCCCCAACCCCGTCACGTTTGTGTCCCGCGACGAGGCTGCCAAACAATTCATTAAAGATACGGGCGAAGACTTTAAGAAGTTTCTTGGCGAAAATCCATTGCGCGATGCCTTTCTGGTATCGCTGGATCCTGCCTACCACGACAAGTCCAAACTGGCAGCCATAAAGACCCAACTGGAGAAGGTACCAGGCGTGTTTCAGGTGTATTATGTAGAAAGCCTGATCGAATCCATCAACCGCAATGTGGCCACCATCGGCCTCATATTGCTCGGATTGGCAGCGATATTCCTGGTGGTCGTTGTTTTGCTGATTAACAACACACTTCGACTGGCTCTTTTCTCTCAACGTTTTCTCATTCGCAGCATGCAGTTGGTTGGTGCTACCCGTGGTTTTATCCAGTGGCCGTTCATACTTCGGGCCATGTTACACGGGGCCCTCGGCGGACTCATCGCCTGCGGGATGCTCTGGGCCGTGGTGCAGGTCGGACATCAGAAAATTCAAGAACTGCAGCTGATTGAAAACCAAACCCGAACCTTTATCCTGCTTGGGAGTCTGCTGGTAATGGGTATTTTTGTGGCCGTTGTCAGCACCTGGCGGGCTGTTTACCGTTATATGAGACTGTCCCTGGACGAATTATACTAAGGCACCATGAGCAAGCTACCCTTTGGAAAGAAAAACTATCAATTGATGATCATCGGCCTGTTGGTCCTGATGACCGGTTTCACCATCATGACACTGGACAGTCAACCCCATGGTTTTGGCTTCCTGGGCCTGACGCTCGGCCCTGTAATTGTGGTGGCTGGTTTTATCGTAGAAATCTTTGCGATCCTTCATCGTCCCAAGGACACCCAATAACCCATGTCCGTATTTCAGGCCGTTATACTGGCCATTATTGAGGGCCTGACTGAGTTCCTTCCCATCTCTTCCACCGGCCATATGATTATCGGATCCTATTTTATGGGGATTGGGTCTGATCCATTTGTCAAAACTTTCACCGTTGCCATTCAGTTGGGCGCCATTATATCTGTTGTGGTATTGTACCACAAGCGGTTTCTGCAATCCCTGAAATTCTACATAGTCCTCTTTGTTGCATTCCTGCCAGCCGCCATAATCGGGTTGTTGTTCAACGACTATATCGACGCCCTGCTCGAACGTGTCGACGTGGTGGGCTGGATGCTTATCGCCGGAGGTATTTTTCTGGTATTCACTGATAAGATTTTTAAGTCCAATTCCTCAAGCGAAGATACTGAAGTATCATTCGCACAGGCCTTGCGCATCGGTGTAATGCAGTGCATTGCCATGGTACCTGGCGTATCCCGCTCGGCGGCAACCATTATTGGCGGTATGACCCAGGGACTTTCAAGAAAGACTGCCGCTGAATTCTCTTTCTTCCTCGCAGTGCCTACTATGCTGGCCGCTACAGGTTATAAGTTGCTTAAATTCTACCTGGGAGGAAGTTCCTTTGGCCAGCAGGAGTTGGTGCTTCTGGCAGTCGGCAATGTCGTAGCCTTTGTGGTAGCTATGGTGGCCATCCGGTACTTCATCAACTACCTGACACGTCATGGCTTTGCACTCTTTGGCTATTACCGGATTTTTGCGGGCGTTGTCCTGCTCCTCCTGTACTACCTTGGAGCCCAAATGGAAGTGATGTGACCAATCCAGTACCAGGCCTCTGCTTACTTATCAATAAACCACTTGAGTGGACGTCCTTTGATGTAGTTAACAAGTTGAGGTACAGCCTCAAGATCAAAAAGATCGGCCATGCCGGCACCCTGGACCCCCTTGCCACCGGATTGCTCATCATCTGCACCGGACCCATGACCAAAAAGATCAACGAATACCAGGGCATGGAAAAGGAGTACACGGGCACCTTTACCCTCGGCTATACTACGCCATCCTGCGATCTGGAAACTGCTCCCGAAAACCCTAGAGATACCAGTCATATTACAACTGATCTGCTTGCAAACACGGCAGCTGGATTTACAGGCATTATCCAGCAGATTCCCCCCATACACTCCTCGGTGCTGGTCAATGGCAAACGTGCCTACAGCCTGGCGAGAAAAGGACAAGTTCCTGAATTACAGGCTCGTGAGGTCGAGATCAAGAAGTTTGACATCATAGACATTTCAATGCCGGTTGTGTCCTTTAGGGTCGTCTGCTCCAAGGGCACCTACATCCGTAGTCTTGCCCGGGACTTTGGCGAAAAGCTAAACACCGGTGCGTATCTTTCCAGCCTTTGCAGAACGCGGATAGGACCCTATTTGTTAGACGATGCCATGACCATCGAACAAGCCCGGATAAAATTTGGCCCTTCGCCCCTTCCCCATGAAAATCTACCACAGCCTTGATGACTTTGCCCGGCTGCCCTACGCGGTAGTCACCAGTGGTACCTTTGACGGCGTACACGTTGGCCACCAGAAAATCCTGAAGCGACTGAGTGAAATTGCCCAACGGCATGGTGGCGAAACAGTGGTCATTACGTTCTGGCCCCACCCGCGTTTGGTATTGAAACCGGAAGACCGAACGCTGAAACTACTGAATACCTTTGAAGAAAAGGCCAGCCTCCTGAAAGAACAAGGCATTCAGCACCTGCTTCGCATTCCCTTTACCAAAGAGTTTTCACAGCTGTCTTCCCTTGACTTTATCCGGAACATCCTCGTAGAACGCATCGGCACACGCAAGTTGGTGATTGGTTATGACCACCGTTTTGGCAAGAACCGGGAAGGGAGCTTCGAAGCCTTGTTGGCCAACGGTCCGGCCTATGGCTTTGACGTGGAAGAAATTCCGGAACAGGACATTGATCACATCGCAATCAGCAGTTCAAAGATCCGATCCTTCCTCGAAGCAGGTCGCGCAACGGATGCTGCCCACTTATTGGGACGACCCTACGCCATTACCGGACGCGTGATTCAAGGCGACAAAATTGGACGCACCCTCGGATACCCTACAGCAAACCTGGAAGTAGATTCACAACACAAGCTCATTCCGGCCGATGGCATATATGCGGTGAGTGTGGTCCAGGCAGGACAAAAGTACGGGGGCATGCTCTACATCGGCAACCGTCCAACACTTAATGGCTCCCGGCGAAGCATTGAGGTAAATATTTTTAACTTTGAAAAGGACATTTACGGCGAGGACATCACTGTGCATTTCGAAGCCCTGCTCCGTCTGGACTCCAGATTCAGTAACCTGGATGAACTCAAGCGTCAGTTGCATGACGACAAGGTGGCTGCCCTGAGGATTTTGAATGTTAAAGCATAACAATTTTACCCTTTGGCTATGATTAATAAAGTGGTTGATAGCGCTGATGCAGCTGTGAAGGATATTCGTTCAGGCGCTGTGCTGATGCTGGGTGGATTTGGCCTTTGCGGAATCCCGGAAAACTGTATTGCTGCACTGCTCCGATCTGGCGTCAACAACCTAACCTGTATTTCCAACAATGCCGGCGTTGATGACTTTGGCATCGGACTGATGCTAAAGACCCGCCAGGTGGCCAAGATGATTTCGTCCTACGTGGGAGAAAACGCTGAGTTCGAGCGCCAGTTGTTAACCGGAGAACTTGAAGTGGAGTTGATTCCGCAGGGCACCCTGGCCGAACGAATACGGTCCGGAGGGGCAGGAATTCCCGCTTTTTTTACCCCCGCAGGTGTCGGAACTGAAGTGGCAGCCGGCAAAGAAACCCGCGACTTTGATGGAAAAAAGTACCTGATGGAGCGATGGCTTCGGGCAGACTTTTCGCTGGTCAAGGCGTGGAAGGGTGATGCTTCTGGCAACCTGATCTACAAAGGCACAGCACGAAACTTCAACCCCATGATGGCTGCAGCAGGTCAGATCACCATTGCCGAAGTGGAAGAGTTGGTACCCATCGGTACCCTGGATCCTAACACCATTCATACGCCGGGCATCTACGTGCATCGCATCTTCCAGGGCAAAGGATATGAGAAGCGGATTGAGCAGAAAACAATCACCAAATAATGAGTCAATTTGAGAATTTGAAAATTTGGAAATGAGACTCATTTGACGTTAAGAAAACATGATAGGCTTGCCTTCATATATTGGTCGTGATTTTTTGTTGATACCTTCTGCCATGCGGAATGATCGACAGAACTTGATTGTAAACTTAACCTATTCATTTTCTTTGTCGCTCCTGGAATATGCTGATCTTCTTGATCTGAACAAGAAATTTACGATAGCCCGCCAATTGGTGAGAAGTGGCACAAGCATTGGAGCAAATGTTCGGGAAGCACAAAATGCTGAAAGTAAAATCGACTTTATACACAAACTAAAGATTGCGGCAAAGGAGGCCGATGAAGCAGCCTACTGGCTAAGCCTTTGTAAAGACGCGCCTTCCCTTCCTACCCCACCGGAATTATTGTTTAATCAATTGTTAGGTATCACGAAGATATTATCCAGGATCATCGCAACAACCAAATCGAGGACAGGCTAGCACATATTCAAATTATCAAATCCTCTCATCTTCAAATTGAAGGCCCATGTTAGACAAAACCGGTATCGCCAAGCGCATCGCACAGGAAGTTCGCGATGGGATGTATATTAACCTGGGGATTGGTATTCCAACCCTTGTGGCCAACTACATCCCCTCCCATCTGCAGGTTGTACTCCAATCAGAAAACGGTTTGCTGGGCATTGGTCCGTTTCCGAATGAAAGTGATGTCGATCCTGATCTTATCAACGCTGGCAAGCAGACCATTACCATGATGCCAGGCTCTTCCCTGTTTAGTTCTGCCGAGAGTTTCGGAATGATACGCAGCGGCAAAGTTGACTTGACCATCCTTGGCGCGATGGAAGTATCTGAGCAGGGAGATATAGCAAACTGGAAGGTTCCTGGGAAGATGGTAAAGGGGATGGGCGGCGCGATGGACCTGGTGGCCTCTGCCAAGAATATTATCGTTGCTATGCAGCATTGCAGTAAAGACGGGGCATCTAAGTTGCTACCCGCTTGTTCCTTGCCGATCACCGGCTTGCGCTGTGTTAAGCGTATCGTATCAGATCTTGCAGTGGTCGATGTATTACCTGAAGGCGGGTTTCGGTTGGTAGAACGGGCGCCCGGTGTTTCCGTAGAAATGATTCGCAATGCCACCGCGGGTAAATTGAAAATTGAAGGGGATATTCCCGAAATGGTGCTATAATTGCCACCCCAAATCGAAACCCGATGAAAAATTCAACCATACAGTTCAGCGTACAACTTGATGATCAACACATCCCCGAAAAGATCGTATGGGATGCCACCGATAAGCCAGAGAGCGGGCCTGCTGACACGAAAGCCATTACCATTTCGCTCTGGGATCAGCAACAGCAGAATACCATGCGTATCGACTTATGGACCAAGGACATGCCGGTAGAAGAGATGAAGCGATTCTATATTGATTGCATCGGAGGACTCAGCCAAAGCGTATTGAATTCCACCGGCGACGAGTTTATGGCAAGAGAAATGGCCGCACTTTGTGAGCGACTTGCCAACCATTTGCGCACATCGGGCAAAGGAAACTAGACCTCCTTCAAAAGTCGAAAATCAGGGGCAAAAACCGCAAAAAGGGTTTATACAATCGTTTGTTTTTGGGCAAAATCTTGTAGATTTATCAAAACAAACCATAATATCCCTATGAACAAATTCTACATACGTTCGCTGATACCCCTTCTCTTCGTGGTTCTGGGTACAGCGGAGTTGATGGCGCAGACCACGACCGTCTCCGGCACCGTAAAAGATGCTGCAGGTGAATCGCTGGCCGGCGTAAACATCGTGGTGAAAGGAAGAGTAGTTGGAACCATCACCGATATTCAGGGTAACTACAGTCTTAAAATTAACCAGGCACCCCCACTGACCCTGGTTTTTTCATTTATAGGCTTTAAGTCCCAGGAAGTTGAAGTTAAGGATGCCAACACCACCGGCCTCGCGGTAAGTCTGGAAGAACAGACCCTCCTGGGCCAGGAAGTTGTCGTTTCTGCCTCCCGCGTTGAGGAGAGCATCTTGAAATCACCTGTCACCATCGAGAAACTGGACGTATTGTCCATTAGACAATCGGCAACACCCGATTTCTATGATGCCCTGGCCAATATGAAAGGTGTTTCAGTAAATAGCGGAAGTGTAAACTTTACAGCTGTTAACACCCGGGGATTTGCCACCATCGCCAATACCCGCTTTGTTCAGTGGGTGGATGGGATGGATACCCAGGCCCCCCTGCTCAACTTCCCCACTGGTTCCATTATGGGTATCGGTGAATTGGATGCAGAAAGCCTCGAGTTGATTCCAGGTGCAGCATCGGCCCTTTATGGTCCTAATGCCTTCAACGGCATCATGATCATGAAAAGCAAGAGCCCGTTCGAATATCAGGGACTGAGTGCCCAAGTGAAGGCAGGTGTCATGAATTCCAATGCTGCCGGATCTACTTCCATGATGACCTACACCGCCCGTTATGCAAAAGCATTCAATAACAAGTTTGCGTTTAAGATTAACGCAAGCTACATGGATGCAAAAGACTGGCTGGGTAACGACTACAAGACAGATCGCACAAATCCTGAATCTACAACGGACCTTAGCGGCAAACGCAATTTTGATGGCCTTAACCTGTACGGGGATGAGACGCAAATCGCAGTACCTGTACCGAGCATTGGAACGATTACCCGTACGGGATTCCGTGAACAGGACCTGGTTGGCAACCGGCCCGCCACCACCATCAAGTTGGATGGTGCTCTGCACTACCGGATCACCGATAAGATTGAATTGATTTATGCCTACCGCTATGGTGGTGGTAACTCCGTATATCAGGGAAATGAAAAATATGCGCTGCGCGATTTCAACCAGCAATTCCATCGCGTTGAATTGAAAGGCGACAATTTCTTCCTGCGCGCCTATCAATCTGCGACCGATGCCGGCAAGTCATATAACTTATCTGCACTCGGAGCCTACATGAACGAGACGTATAGCCCTTCAGCAACCGCCTGGGTTCCTGACATGGTATTAGCCATGCAAGGATACATTCCTGGTGTTGCTGCCGGAGACATCAACGCAGCCCGCACATATGCAGACCGCAATCGTCCTACCCCCGGCACACCCCAATTCGATGCCCTGGTGGATGTAGTGAAGTCAAACTTCTTCCAGAAGTCAGCAAGCGGTACTTATACCGACAAAAACGGAAACAGCCACCCGGCTGTTGGTGGAGCATCCTTCTTTGACAATTCCAAGCTTAACCATGTTGAAGGCTACTACAACTTCAAGAACATTAAGTTTGCCGAAGTAGTCGTAGGTGGCAACTTCCGTCAGTATGACCTGTTCTCCAATGGTACCATCTTCAACGAGGCACCTGCTGATGGTGTGACTTTTTCCCGCATCAAGATCAACCAGTGGGGTGCTTACACACAGATTGCCAAGAACATCGCCGACAAACTGAAGGTGACTGGTTCACTGCGCTACGACAAGAGCGACAACTTCGACGGTCACTTTACGCCGCGTATTTCAGCGGTCTACTCGATCGACCAGAACAGCAACTTCAGGGCTTCTTATCAGACTGGTTTCCGTATCCCGGATACACAGGCACAGTATATCTATTTCCCATCTTCCGGCGGTACCCTGATTGGAAGTGTTGAGGCCAACGCAGCCCGTTATGGTATCCACAATGGCGGTGCTTACACACAAACTTCCTACAACGCATACCGGGCTTCTGGTGGTGTACTTGCAGCAAACGGAACACCTACCGGTGGAAATCCTGCCCTGCTTGAGGTTGCCAATGTCCAATACGTAAAACCCGAACAACTCCAGGCCTACGAGTTTGGTTATAAAGGTGTAATCGCGCAAAAATTAATGTTGGACTTGAATTACTATTATACAACGTACACCGGCTTTATCGGAGGTCAGATTGTAGCGAGCATGAACCCGACTACACACCAAGGTCAGACCGTGGCGCCAGGCACTTTGTTTGCTCCTTATACCAATTCAACCAATGATGTTAAGACGCAAGGTGTCGGTGTTGGCTTAACCTATAACCTGCCTAAGAATTTCGTGTTGAATGGCAGCTATAACTGGGCCGATTATACAGCTAACGAGTCTGTAGACTTCCGCGCCGGTTTCAATACACCCAAGAACAAGTTCAGCGTGGGTGTGGGTAACCGCAAGATTGCCAAAAACATGGGTTTCAACCTGAACTACCGCTACCAGGATGCCTTCCAATGGTCCTCTTCTTATGGTATCTGGAATGTGCCTAAATACGGCGTCGTAGATGCCCAGGTAAACTACAAGATCACTTCCATGAAGACGGTGGTGAAGATTGGCGGCACCAACATCGGTGGCGGCGATTATCGAACCAACCTTGGTTCACCGTTCGTTGGACAGACTTATTACATCTCGCTTACGTTTGATGAATTCCTGAAATAATCGTTGAACGAACAAAAATAATGACTATGAAAAAAATCAAATATTCTCATATCCTTGTCATCGTCCTTCTGCTCGTTCTTTCGTGCAAGCAGGAAGTGATCGTGCCAACACCCGAACCCACACCGGATCCGGGTCCCGCACCTACTGCTGGATCGGCGAGCTTCACAAAATTTGTGGCCATCGGTAACTCGTTTGTTGCCGGGGTACAGGGTGGTGCATTGTTTACTGACGGACAAAATAACTCACTGCCCGCCATTATGGCCAAGCAGTTTGCATTGGCCGGTGGTGGTGCTTTTGTTCAACCTGATATCAAAGCCAGCCTGGGCTATAACTTGTTTATCACCCCTAATCCCGGCTCGGACAGTAAGGTTCAGGGACGGTTGTTGCTTGTCTACGGAACTACTCCCGATTGCGCAACAGGTACTGTATCACCAAAGCCAACAGCTCAAAAGTATGCTTTGGGTAATCTGGAAGCTGTTCCTAACCCAAGCCTTAATCCGAGTTTTATCTACACGGGCGGTAAGGCTAACCTGAACAACTTTGGCGTTCCAGCCATTACGTTGGGACAAGCCTTAATCACGGCAACGGGTAACTGGGCCAACCCAAATCCTGCTGTTGGTTTTAGTCCGTTCTATGCCCGCCTCTCAGCTCCTCCCGGTGGCACTACCACCATCATCGGAGATGCAGCTGCTGCAGGTGGATCATTCTTCATGATGTGGCTTGGATTGGATGACTTCTTCCTCCATGCTGCTTTTGGTGGCGATCCGACCAAAGCCCCGCTGACCAGCAGCGCCGCATTTGCCGGCCAATATGGTGCTGCCCTGAATGCCTTGTTAGGTTCTAACCCGAATCTCAAAGGTGTAATTGGCAATTTCCCCGACATCTTTGTCATGCCTCATTTTACATCTGTGTCGTACAACCCCATCCCGTTAGATGCTGCAACAGCTACAGCTGTCAGCACCGGTTTCGCTGGCTACAATGCAGCGCTGGATGGCCTGGTGGCTAATGCTGCTGCATTCGGCATATCAGCTGCACTTGTCACAGAAATCGGTACACGCAAAGTGTCATTCACAGCCGGCTGTACCAACAAAATGCTTCTGGTTGATGAGACCCTGACCAACCTCGGCCCTTACTTTGACGCCTTGAAGACAGCAGGTGCTATCACCCAGGCTCAACGTGATGCCCTCACCCCGTACGTACAGGTTCGTCAATCGACCGCAACGGATATCATCCCGCTTTCCACTGGTTCTGTATTGGGTACGCTGGTAAACAACAACCCTCAATTGGTAAATGGTGTTACGGTGCCTTTGGCAGACCAATATGTGCTTATTCCTTCGGAGGTGACAGCCATTCGCGCTGCCCGTGATGCCTTTAATTCAACCATCGCCGGGGCCGCCGCCGCCAATACCTCACGCGTTGCCTTGGCCGACGTAAGTGCTGCCATGGCCACTCTGGTAACCAATAAGGCCGGCGTGATGAGCGGTGTAACCATCACCCCCAACATCAACCCGCCTACCGGTATTTACTCTGAGGATGGTGTTCACCCCAACAGCCGCGGTTACGCCTGGTTGTCCACGGTGTTCATCGGTGCGATCAACAGCAAGTTTGGATCCACTGTTCCCCTCACGGATATCAGCAAGTATAGCGCTACTGCCCTGCCGATCAATCCTTAAATCCGATCTCGAAACAAAAAAAGCCCCGTTCAGTGAACGGGGCTTTTTTATTGTTGCTGACCAGTTAAAATAGCTCTTTGGCAATCCGGTATATCGGATCTGATTTACCCATTGAATAGTAATGAAGTGTAGGCACTCCAAACTTCATCAACTCCCGGGATTGCTTCACACACCACTCAATTCCAACCTGCTTCACGGCTGCCGCGTCCTTGCACTTTTCTACTTCGTCCGCCAGTTCCTCAGGCAAGTCAATGTGGAAGATGGTGGGCAATACCGTAGCCTGCACTTTCGCCGTGATAGGCTTGATTCCAGGGATGATTGGAACCGTAATTCCGGCCTCCCGGCACTTGGCTACAAAATCAAAGTACTTCTGGTTGTCGAAAAACATCTGGGTGACAATGTATTCAGCACCCATATCCACTTTCATTTTTAGAAACTTGAGGTCGGATTTGAGGTTGGGTGAAGAAAAGTGCTTTTCCGGATAGCCCGCCACCCCGATGCAGAAATTGGTCGGCGAAGCATGAATGTCCTCATCCAGAAAGCGGCCTTTGTTCATGGCCACAATCTGTTCGAGTAACTCGGACGCGTATTTATGACCTTGTGGGTCTGGCACAAAGCGTGCTTCCGTCTTGATGGCATCACCTTGAAGGGCCAGCACATTGTCAATACCCAAAAACTGCAGGTCAATCAGTGCATTCTCAGTCTCCTCCCTGCTGAAGCCACCACAAATAATATGAGGAACCGTATCTACTTTATAGTTGTTTTGAATGGCCGCACAAATACCTACTGTACCCGGGCGTTTCCGCGTGGATATCTTCTCCAGGAGTCCATTCTCCTTCTTCTTATATACGTACTCCTCCCGGTGATAGGTAACATCAATAAATGGAGGTTTGAACTCCATTAACGGATCCAGGTTATCAAACAAGGTCCTGATGTTCTCCCCTTTTAAGGGTGGAAGTATCTCAATGCTGAACAGGGTTTTTCCGTTCGCTCGCTTTATGTGCTCAGTAACTTTCATAGTGACAGAATCTTACTCAATTTATGTAGGCAATCATTTAGTATCCCAGGCTCTGACCTAACCACTTCTCCACTTCGGTGAGGGGCAGGCCTTTCCTTTGTGCATAATCTATGACCTGATCCTTGTCAATCTTTCCCAAACCAAAATAGGTAGAAGCCGGGTGCGAAAAATAATAACCACTCACTGAACTGGCCGGATACATCGCCAGTGATTCAGTCAGGGTAATGCCCGTAGCCTCGGTAGCGTTCATCAGATCGAAGAGCGTTGTTTTTTCAGTGTGATCAGGACAGGCAGGATAACCTGGTGCCGGTCGTATGCCCTCATATTTTTCATCGATAATATCCTGCATAGGCAGGCTCTCATGATGGGCATACCCCCACAATTCCTTGCGTACCATAGCATGCAAACACTCAGCGAAGGCCTCTGCCAACCGATCGCACAGGGCCTTAACCATGATTTCATTGTAATCATCCTGCTGGGCCTTGTAATAAGCCACCAGTTGTTCCATTCCTTCTCCTGCCGTTACAGCAAACATGCCTATATAGTCGGCAATACCTGTCGTAGCGGGGGCTATAAAGTCCGCCAGACAGAAGTTAGGAAGGTTGGCCGCTTTCTTGTTCTGCTGACGCAGGAAATGCAGTTTCTGCAAAGGTTTATTCCGGCTTGCATCAGCGAATAACACTACATCATCGCCTTGTGCGTTAGCCGGATAAAAGGCAACCACACCATGGGCTTTTATCTCCTTGTCGGAAATAATCTGATCCAGCATCTTCTGAGCGTCCGCAAATACTCGGCTGGCTTCTTCTCCTACCTTTGGATCCGTCAGAATCCCCGGGTACCTGCCAAACAGCATCCATGTCTGGAAAAAGGGCGTCCAGTCAATATACTTTCGCAATTCAGCCAATGGAAAGTCAGCAAAAACCTTCTTGCCCAGGAAGGACGGGGTCACTGGCTTATATTTCTCCCATTCAATATTAACCCGATTCTTACGCGCGGCCTCCAGGGAGATATAGCTCTTCTCGGATTGCCTGCTCTCATGCTCCTTCCTTAGTTGGGCATACTCCGCCTTCACCTTAACTTTAAACTGATCCCGCGTCTCATGACTGATCAGTTCACTGGCGACAGGAACGGAACGCGACGCATCCAACACGTGCACTACCGTACCATGATAAACCGGATCGATTTTCACGGCAGTGTGTATCCGGGAAGTAGTTGCTCCACCGATGAGTAACGGCAGGTCCATTTTCTCATGTTCCATTTCCCTGGCCACGTGCACCATTTCATCGAGGCTGGGTGTAATCAGGCCACTCAAACCAATAATATCTACTTTCTCTCTTTTGGCAGCCTCCAGTATCTTTTCAGTAGGAACCATGACCCCCAGGTCAACCACATCGTAATTGTTACAGGAAAGTACTACGACTACGCCGACTTATCTTTACCGATGTCGTGCACATCCCTTTCACGGTGGCCATGAGTATGCGGGCAGCGGTTTACCCACCTGACCACTACGACGCTTTTCTTCTTCCAGGTAAGGGGTCAGATAGGCCACAGCCTTCTTCATCACACGGGCACACTTAACTACCTGAGGAAGAAACATCTTACCCGCACCAAACAATTCCCCTACCACAGTCATACCGGCCATCAGCGGCCCTTCAATGACATGCAAAGGTTTATCAAATTTATGCCGGACCTCTTCGATATCCTGATCAATAAAATCAATAACTCCCTTGACGAGTGAATGGGTAATACGTTCTTCTACCGTACCCTGACGCCAGCTGTTGTCTTGCTCCTTTTTTTGTGCCGACCCTTTTACTGATTCGGCAAATTCAAGCAATCGCTCGGTGGCATCGTCACGGCGGTTCAGCAATACATCTTCGACACGTATCAACAGTTCTTTTGGTATCTCATCATATACAGCCAGCATGGTTGGGTTCACAATGCCCATATCCATACCGTGACGGATGGCATGATACAGAAATACCGAATGCATGGCCTCTCGCACGATCTGATTGCCCCGGAAGCTAAAAGATACGTTACTAACCCCACCGCTTACGTGCGCGTGCGGAAGGTTCTCCCGGATCCATTGAGCGGCCTTGAAGAAGTCCAGCGCATAGTTGCGATGTTCTTCGATACCCGTTGCAACCGGGAAAATGTTCGGGTCAAAAATGATGTCCTGAGGCGGGAATGCAACCTGATTGACTAATATATCATACGCACGCTTACAAATATCTATGCGACGCTGGTAGGTATCAGCCTGCCCGGCTTCATCAAAGGCCATCACAACCGTGGCGGCACCATACCGCTTCACCAATTTGGCCTGCCGGATAAACTCCGCTTCACCCCCCTTGAGGCTGATGGAGTTTACAATACTCTTTCCCTGAAGACACTTCAATCCGGCTTCGATGACATTCCACTTGGAAGAGTCTACCATTACCGGGATCCGGGCGATCTCTGGCTCAGAAGCCATCAGGTTAAGGAATCTCACCATGGCGGCCTCAGAATCGAGCATGCCTTCATCCATATTCACATCGATGACCTGGGCACCACCACGCACCTGATCCAGGGCAACGGACAAAGCCTCATCAAACTTATCTTCTTTGATGAATTTCAGAAACTTAGCCGATCCCGTAACATTGGTTCGCTCACCAATGTTGATAAAATTAGAAGCAGGGGTTACCGTGACTGATTCCAGCCCGCTTAATCGTAAATAATGATCAGGCATGAAGTACCACCTCCCGGGGTTTGTACCTGGAAGCCAGGTTAGCAATCACTTTAATATGATCGGGTGTAGTGCCGCAGCATCCGCCAACAATATTTACGAGACCTTCCTGAAGAAACTCTTCTATCTGGGTTCCCATCTCCTCCGGGCCCTGGTCATACTGACCAAACTCATTGGGGAGTCCGGCATTTGGATAAGCACTTACAAAGAAGGGAGCCTGCTCATTGAGCACCTGCAGGTAGGGCCGCAGGGCTTTGGCCCCCAAGGCGCAGTTCAAGCCTATGCTGAGCAATGGAACGTGCGATACAGAAACCAGGAAAGCTTCGGTGGTTTGCCCGGACAACGTACGACCGCTGGCATCTGTAATTGTTCCAGAGACCATAATAGGTAGCTCTATGCCAGCCTCTTCGAAATATTCCTGGGCTGCGAACAAGGCTGCCTTGGCATTCAACGTATCAATAATTGTCTCAAACAAAAGTAAATCAACCCCGCCTTCAGCCAATGCCTTAATCTGTTGCTTGAAAGCAACCTTGAGTTCATCAAAAGTGATAGCGCGAAAGCCTGGATTATTAACATCCGGAGACAGCGAGGCAGTCTTATTGGTGGGCCCGATGGAACCTGCCACAAAACGGGGCTTTTGAGGCTCCCGGGCAGTAAACTCATCCGCCACTTCCCGTGCGATTCTAGCCGACTGAAAGTTCAGGTCATAAACCGCTTCCTCCAGGTGGTAGTCTGCCTGGGCGATGGTGGTACCGCTGAACGTATTCGTTTCAGCAATATCGGCCCCGGCTTCAAAATACTGACGGTGAATGTCTTTGATAATGTCCGGCCGGGTAATGGACAATAAGTCATTGTTTCCCTTCAACGAAGATGAATGGTTCTTAAACCGCTCACCCCGGAAATCTTCTTCGGTTAACTTATGCCGTTGAATCATGGTACCCATGGCGCCGTCCAGCACGAGGATACGTTGTCGTAGGATCTCTTGTATTTTCACTCTTTCTGCGTTTTGGCAGCTATCCAGAAAGAGCCTTGCGAAGGGCTGCCTATCTTCTCCCGGCAAACTGCCGGAAAGGGAATTAGCACCTTTGGTCCCAAAGCGGGGGTTGCTAAGACGTCATCGGGCCCATTCCCTCAGTCTTTCTGGATAAGCACCGCAAAGAAACTCAATAAGTAGCAAAAAAAGAAAAACCAACCTGTTTTAAATATGATGGAGGTCGCATGAATTAGCCGTTTCTTTGTATCACTAACTATGAAACTTGCTGCCATTGATATAGGCTCCAATGCCATTCGTTTCCAGGTATCCAGCATTATGGAGCACCATGACCGGATCATGTTCAAAAAACTGGAGTATGTTCGTTTCCCGCTTCGGCTCGGGCATGATGTATTTACCACCAACCGGATCAGCGACGCGAGCGTGCTGCGGTTTAAGAAGCTTATGCGGGCCTTTAAACTGCTGCTGGAATTATATGAAGTAGACGACTTTATGATCTGTGCCACTTCCGCCATGCGGGAATCCGAAAATGGAGCCGCCCTGGTCAAGGAAGTATTTGATGAAGTCGGCATCCAGATTCATGTGATTGACGGCGATCTGGAGGCCGCGCTGATCAATAAGGCCATCGACTCTTACCTGACGCGCAAGACTTACCTCCATATTGATGTAGGCGGGGGTAGCACTGAACTAAACCTCTTTGCTGGTGGAAAGAAAATCAAAACCAAGTCATTTAAAATTGGTTCTGTCCGTATGTTGGAGCACCGGGACTCCCCTGCCATGTGGAAAAAGATGGAAAAGTGGGTGAATGAGATTGATCACCGGAAATACGGTAAGGTTACGGCAGTAGGAACCGGAGGAAATATCAGTAAGATATTTGAACTGGCGCAGGTCAAACCCGGCAAGACCATGTCCATAAGCCAGGTTCGCGCGATTCGAAAAAAGATCGCAGCCACCACGATGGAAGATCGCATCTATGAACTTCAGATGAACCCTGATCGGGCCGATGTGATCGTACCCGCCGGAGAAATTTATCTCAAAGTAATGGAATGGGCCGGCTCAACCCAAATATTGGTGCCTGAGGTAGGATTAAAAGACGGAATTCTCCTCCACCTCTATGAAACCACACACAAGAAATCCAAAGTGGAGTTTTTTAACACCGAAGACCAATCCAAAGGAAAGAAGTCGTTCTGGCTGAAGGACCGTTAGAAGAGCTTAACTTCCTCAATGCTCTCGCGGGAGACGTTATAGAATTCTTTGTGAATATTGAAAGGAGCCTCACCCTCCAGCTCTTTCATCACATACCTGCCATCTTCCAGCATCCGGTACGCATTGACATTATCCATCAGGTTAAACCTGAGGATATTCATCACCTGCTTTTTCAAGGCATCCTGCTCGAGCAATACAAGGGACTCGATTCTGCGGTCAAAACTCCTTACCATGGCATCAGCGCTACCGATATACACTTTAGGATCACCCCCGTTATGGAAATAATAAATCCTGGAATGTTCCAGGTACTCTCCGACAATGGAGATTACTTCAATGTTGTCGCTAAGGCCCTTTCTACCTGGTCTCAGGCAGCACATCCCACGCACACTTAGCTTGATTTTTACACCCGCCTGACTTGCCTCATACAGCGCATCAATAAACTCACGGTCCTGAATGGAATTAAGCTTAATGATGATCCCCGCCGGCCGCCCGGCGCGGGCATGGTCAGCCTCCTCACGCACCAACCGGCACAACTCCTCCCGCATGTCCCGCGGTGAAGTAATCAGGTTTCGGTATGAGCTGGGCAAAGAATGACCTGTGATAACATTAAAGAACTCAGAAACATCACTGGCATATGTCTCCTTGGTCGTAAGCAATCCGATATCTGTGTACAACCGGGCTGTCACTTCATTATAGTTACCACTGGAAATGTGTACGTAGCGGTATACCCGGTCATCGGGTTCTCGGCAAACAATCAACAAAAGTTTGGTGTGCGTCTTTAAGGTGCCAAATCCATAGATCACAAAGCAACCAGCCTTCTGAAGGCGTTGCGCCTCACGCAGGTTATTTTCTTCATCAAACCTGGCCTTCACTTCAAATAACACAGAAACGTGCTTGCCGTTTTCGGCTGCTTTCAACAAGGCTGCACTCACCCTGGACTCACGCGCCAGACGATAAATAGTAATCTTAATGGATAGTACCCTGGGGTCCTCAGCTGCTTTCTCCAACAACTCAACAACGGGTTCCATCGAGTTATACGGATGGTGCAACAGAATAGCCCGGTCCTTTAGTACCTCAAACAGATCGCGCTCCCCCTGCTCCGGGAATGTTACCGGCTTAACCGGAGGTCGCGCAGCACTTCGCTTGTCCTTGAATTCTTTATGGCTGATGATCTGTCCGAGTCCACCCAGGTCCAGCATGCTCTCCCGGGGAATGGTAAAAATATTAAGATCATCAAGGTCCCATTGAATCTTGAGCAAGCGTACCATCCAGGGGTCCGTTCCTTCCAGGATATCCATTCGTACCACCCTGCCGGTTCGCCTGGTCTGCAGCTTGCGCTTCAATTCCTCCAGAAAATTTGATTCAATATCCTCGCTTTCCTCCAAGGTGAAATCTCCGTTTCTGTTGATACGGAAAAGGTTGATACTCAGCACCTCAACGTTTCTGAAGAGATGGTGCACATTATGCCTGATGATATCCTCGATGGACACAAACGCCAACGTGCCGTCGGTCTGGCGGATTTCAAAAAAACGGCCAATGTTACTGGGAATCTGAATAAAGGAAACCTTCTGATGTTGTACTGATTCAGCGGGTGCCTTGGTGACAACACCGATTAATAACCGGTTGTTCTTCAGCGTCGGAAAGGTGTGATAGCTGTCGAACATCATGGGGGTAAGCATCGGATACATGGTGCGCTGAAAGTACTCATCAACCCGATGCTTATCAGTCTCCGAAAGGCTGTTATAATCACAAATACAGAAGCCATTCTTGTTAAAGAGGGGCTTCAAGGTGTTTACATAGTAGCTGTGCTGGTTGTCCAAAAATCGCTTGATCTCACCCAGCAGAATAGTGCGAAACGGCGTCTCCCGTAAACCACTGTAATCAAAACGCTCCTTACCATAGTCCAGGTAATTGTACAAACTACCCAACCGGATGGTACAGAATTCATCCAGGTTTGAAGCGGTGATTGAAAGAAACTTCAGGCGATCGAAAATACTGCGATCCGCATGGCGTGCCTGATCCAGAACCCGGTAATTGAATTGCAACCAGGAAAGATCCCGGCTGATATAATTACTGGCCAGCATCTGCGGCGGCATGTCCGCCGGCACCATGAATGGTTCACTATCCCCTGTCATCGCCGGTGATTAGATATCAATCTTGGCGTACTTGGCGTTCTTCTCGATAAACTCACGGCGCGGAGCTACTTCATCGCCCATGAGCATGGAGAAGAGGTGATCTGCTTCGGCAGCCGATTCAATGTTCACCAGCTTCAGGGTCCGCTTTTCAGGATCCATGGTCGTGGTCCACAACTGCTCGGGGTTCATCTCACCAAGACCCTTATACCGCTGCACGCCTACCGCATCTTCCTTGCCATCGCGGGCCAATTCCTTTACAATGGCATCCCTCTCCTCTTCAGTCCAGCAATACCGCTCCTCTTTGCCACGCTTCAACAAATACAAGGGAGGCAATGCGATGTACACGTACTTCTGTTCAATCAGATCACGCATGTAGCGAAAAAAGAATGTGAGGATCAGGGTACGGATATGACTGCCATCCACGTCAGCATCAGTCATGATGATAATCTTGTGATAGCGAAGCTTAGATAGATTAAGGGCCTTGTCATCCTCTGAAGTTCCGAAAGTGACACCGAGGGCGGTGATCATATTCTTGATTTCTTCATTCTCATAAATCTTGTGCTCCTGGGCCTTCTCCACATTGAGGATCTTTCCACGAAGTGGCAGAATAGCCTGAAAATGCCGATTCCTACCCTGCTTGGCAGAGCCACCGGCCGAATCACCTTCTACCAAATACAATTCAGATTCAGCCGGATCAGAACTGGCGCAGTCGGCAAGTTTGCCGGGAAGTCCGGTGCCGCTGAGCACATTCTTGCGCTGCACCATTTCGCGCGCTTTGCGGGCCGCATGACGCGCTTGTGCTGCCAGGATGAC
>JBGAMI010000082.1:0-9026 GCA_044223085.1 Cyclobacteriaceae bacterium | reverse complement strand
GGTGGTGAGTAGTGAGTAGTATGTAGTAAGTAGTAAGTAGTAAGTAGTAAGTAGTAAGTAGTAAGTAGTAAGTAGTAAGTAGTAAGTAGTAAGTAGTAAGTAGTAAGTAGTAAGTAGTAAGTAGTAAGTAGTAAGTAGTAAGTAGTAAGTAGTTGGTGGTTAGGAGGAAGTTGGTAGATGGAAGTTGGAGGTTGGAGGTTGGAAGAGTAGATGATATGAAAGAGCTCCCCGATGTTATGAAGCGGAATCGGGGTGTTTTTTTCACCGCGGAGACGCAGAGACGCGGAGACGCAAAGAATGATAGAATGAATACACGAATACAAAAAAGACGCAGGCACCTGCGGTGGGAAAGACAGAGCCTGCCCCGATGTAGCGCAGCGGAATCGGGGGTATCCCCTTAAAGTGAAAGAGATGTCTGGTGAGTAGGAAGGTGGAAGGTGGAGGTTAGAAGTTGGAAGAGCAGATGATTTTGAAAGTGTTTCATCTCGTCTTACCTCTGAGAACTACACACCCAACACTTTAATCACCTTGGTCGGACAAGCGGAGGCAACCTGCTGTGAAAGTCCGGCCGCTGCACGGGTAGTGCGTTGATAGATGCCCTTCTTTTCTTCGGCATGCAATAGACTTGCCTTGCCATCCTTGCGCGACATGCGCCAGAGGTCAGGCTGCAGTTCCACACAAATGCCGCAGCCAATGCACTTACTGCGGTAATGGATAACCTTGATCATGCTTCGCTACCAGCGACGATCTTGTACAGTTTATCGTCCGTGTGCACCTTCACCCCTACCGGCAACGTTATCTTGTCACCCTTGACCGCTTCAGCGGCTTCAAGTCCGTTTACCCGCCAATCGGACAACACCACCTGATGAACACCATCTCCCTTGCTGATCAGCATCACGGTATCGCCAGTCTTGAGTTTGCCACTCTCGAGCAGAAACTCTCCCACCTTCAGGCGTGGATAGTAACGGCTTCCCTTGCCTACATATACTTTCTTTTCAATCGCCACCGATCCGGGCTGGTCGCTCCACTCTCCGAGTTTTCTACCGAGGTAATAACCTTCCCAGAACCCGCGATTGTACACTTTCGATAACTCATGGCGCCAGGCACTGATCTTCTCGGGTGTATACTGTTTGTCGAGCACAGCCTGCACGGCTTCCCGATAGCACTTGGTTGTGGTGAGCACATAGTCTGCTGACCGGCCTCGGCCCTCGATTTTCAATACCGACACGCCGGCAGCAATCACCTGATCGAGCAAATCGATGGTGCAAAGATCCTTCGCACTCATGATGTACTCATTGTCAATTTCGAATTCATGTCCGTCTTCCTTGTCGGTGACGATGTACGGCCTTCTGCAATTCTGTACACAGGCGCCACGGTTGGCTGATGCAAACTGGGTATGCAGGCTGAGGTGGCATTTGCCGGAGATGGCCATGCACAGCGCGCCATGGGCAAAGATCTCGAGTTGAACCAGTTCACCGGACGGTCCCTTGATCTTTCTGCGTTTGATTTCACGGCTGATATCAGCGACTTGTTTCAGGCTGAGTTCGCGGGCCAGCACCATCACGTCGGCGAAGGCCGCAAAGAACTCCACCGTTTCAATGTTGGAGATATTAAGCTGGGTAGATGCATGGACCGGAATACCAATGGTTTTCGCATACATCATGGCGGCGTGATCGGATACAATCACCGCATCCACACCGCTCTTTTTCGCCCGATCCATGATGCGGCGCATCAATTGCATGTCGTGGTCATAGAGCACCGTGTTGAGGGTGAGGTATGCCCTCACATCGGAGGCATGGCATTGCTTAACGATGCGATCGAGGTCGTCCACCGAGAAATTGTTGGCCGCCCGCGCCCGCATGTTGAGTTGCTCAATGCCAAAGTAAACCGCCTGGGCTCCTCCCTGAATGGCTGCGCTGAGTGCCTCGAATGAGCCAGCCGGTGAGAGGATGGAGGGTGAAGTCCGCATCCTGCAAAATTAAGGAGAAAATGCCGATTGCCTTACGACAGCAACGTTGGGTTATTCCCCGCTTCGGTATCAGGTGTTCTTGAGGTAGATGGTGAACTTAGTGCCGTGGTCAGGCTTGCTCTCCACTTCAATCTTTCCGCCGTGATTGGTAATCATCTTGCTCACAATGTAAAGTCCAACACCGGTTCCTTCCACATGGGTGCGCAAGCGTGTAAATTTTGAAAATATTTCCTTCTGCTTGTCGGCTTCTATCCCAACACCGTTGTCCTTGACCGAAAGTAAGGTATAGCCATGGGCTTGCTCCGTTTTCACGAATATCTCAGGCGTCCGGTCCGGCGCACCAAATTTGATGGCATTGCTCACCAGGTTGTACAGGATACTCCGCATGTTCTTTTGGGAGAACTTCAATTCAGCCTTCGCAAAGTCGGAGGTGATCTTCGCATGGGATTGATATATCTTGTCCTTGAGGGTAAACTTCACTTCGTCTAGTACCCGCTCTATATTAATGGGTTCTGCCTGGCCCTGAAGGCTGGTTTCAATGGTGGTGATGTCGGTCAATTCATTGATCATGGTCTTCATAGCGCTGGCGGACTTGGTCATCATCGCGAGTAACCGGTCCACATCTTCCTTCACACCCGAGTCAATGGCCGACTTAAGGAGTTCGATGAGCATGGTCATGTTGGTGAGGGGTCCGCGAAAATCGTGTGACACGGAATAGATAAAAGTTTCGTGATCGGCATTCAACCGTTCAATATCCTTCTTGTCGTTGATCCGGTCCGTAATATCCACAAACGTGATCACCACCCCGTTCGTCAGGTTCCTCTTCTTAATAATGTAGGGCAAGATGTTCATCTGAAACCACCGGTTGTCCACCGTCTGTATCTCCTTTTCCAGATCCTGGTTGTTTTCCATGACCTCCCGGATGTTTTCCTCCAGTGTTGGAACTACTTTGAGTCCCTCAATTTCCTGAATAGGTTTTCCGCAATCAGACTCTGTGAACATAAAATACTTATTGGCCGGCGGACTGAACTTTCGAAGGATCAGATCGGCATCAATAAACAGCTGGGGTATGATCGTGTTCCGGAAGTAGTTTTCCAGTTCCTCATTGAGCTCAAGAAGCTTTTTGATTTCTCTCTTTTCGACAGTAGTTGTCTCGCTCATGTAGGTGGGTTTAGCGGATTTCGCATGGAAGGCCGTCAGGAACTATATGAAAAAATCAGTCCAGCCCATACCCCAACGGCTGATAGGCAGCACACAGCCCCGTCTCAGGGTTTGAGGATATTCTTCCACACTTATCCAGCGCCTCCAACCTCAGTTATTTGGATAGGTAGATAACTGAGATGAAGTTATTTCAGAAATAAGTACCTTGGTTCAGAAGAACAGAAACAAATACCATGCGTAGTGCTGCAACGCAAAAACATCAAGAATATGAGAAATAATAAAGCAATTCAACTACTGTTCTTAGCCGCCATGCTGCTTTCGGCTTGCACTCCTCAAAAACAACTCGCCACGCCGAAGAATGGATCCCCTGCAGTCGCCACCAAAGCACTCGAAGACAGCAAGGTACTCTACATCGTCGATGGCAAAACTGTCTCGAAAGACGAAGTAGACAAATTAGACCCGAATGGCATCGTCTCAATTGATGTAGTCAAGAACAAAGAGGAGGTAAAAAAGTACGCAACCGAAAACTATGATGGCGTCGTAGTGATCCATATGAAAAAGAAATAACTGCACTGGGTTGTAAGATGTCGCCGCAGGACGAATTCAACGAACTCTCTTTCTACACCCTCTCACACAACGGCGGCGGATATTTTATCCATCAGCATGCTGTGGATGCCTTCCAGGCACAAACGGCCACCGCAGAAACGAAATCAATCGGGCTGACCTTTGGGTTAATCGGCCTCTATCTGTTCCTAGAGAAAGGATATACCGGCAGACAGGTACAACTGGCCCATGTGAAACTGTCAAAAAACAAGAAGCCCTGGCCGCGGCTGCCATTGCCGAAAGAAAGAGGAGAAATCACGGTATCTCATGTGCTCGCCGCGGCACCAGGATCAGCCAGAGATGAATGTATTAAATCATGGTGCATATCGGTGTGGCAGGCTTACCATACCTGGCATAGTGCCATCGCCTCCTTTTGCCAGGCAGAACTTAACGCGTAACCCTTATCTTACTTAAGGAGTAGACTTCTTCAATCCGGCGTTCAACATCAGCGATGCCGTATAAATAATAACGCCAATCACCAGCCACCGCAGGACATCCAGTGGCAGTGATTTCACAATAAAGACCGCTATCAACACCCCCAATACACCCGTGATGCTGATGGCATACGAGGCGCGACGGTTGAATGCACCTGCCTTGATAAAACGGTAAGACGCCAATGGCATCAACGTGGCGCACGAACCCATCATGATAGGAAATGCTACTGCCGGCGACATGCCCAGCGCAAATACCAATGCCATGCAAGGCGCATATAATCCAATACCCGCTGTCATCAGCGCACCAAGGACAAAATTTGCTGCTACACCAATTGCCAATTGATACCCTTCCAGACCAATCGCATTCCCACCACCCTCAATCCAATTCATCTTGGCCGCAATCATAAAGAAACTGGTGATGAGCAGCGCTACACCCATGACCAGCCGGATCTTCCGTTCCGACATACGGGCCACCACCCCTGCACCCAACAAAGCACCTGCGCCTGCAGCCACCAACATGGCCACCAGGGTCACGGGCTCTACTTCAATTACCTTGATGAAGAGAACACCCTGTGCAATGGTGGGTATCGCATTGGCCACATTCAAGGTGCCTGGGATCAGCCGATCCTCGGACTGCTTCATGAATTTGAATAACATCGTTTCGATCGCAAATGAACCGATGCCCAACGCATCAAAGAAATTCCCCACGAAGCCAATGAATCCGGTCTTTGCCCAGCTGTTGGGTTCGAGTTCGTTGCGGTGTGCCCGATAGTCGCGGACCAACAAGGCCGCATTCCAAAGGGCCAAAGCCAAAAACACCATCCAGATCAGGGTAGTAATCATGCTGTAGGGCTTATGAAACCATCCTCAATAAGAACATAAATTCGTACATTAGTAAGCTAAATTTGAAATTCCCATGCAAGCAGTTCCCAGCATATTCAATGACGTGATCGGTCCCGTGATGCGCGGCCCTTCCAGTTCACACTGTGCTGCTTCCCTGCGCATCGGCCGGCTGTGTCGGGACCTGATGGGCAGCGAGATTAAAACTGTTCGAATTGAATTCGACCCCAACGGTTCGCTGGCCACCACCCACAAAGGTCAGGGCTCGGACATGGGTTTGTTCAGCGGCTTTCTCGGATGGGAAGCCTATGATGAACGACTGCCAGACTATCTCCAGGCCATAGACGCAGCGGGCATTCAGGTCACCATCGACATTCATCCCATCGGTGCCACCCATCCAAATACGTATCAGATCACACTGAGCAACGACAACGAAACACGAAAGATGATCGCCCTCTCCACCGGTGGCGGCATGATCGATGTCATCTCCATCGATGGTGCAACGGTGTCTATGGCCGGCGACTTCTTTGAAACATTGATCTATGTCAAGTCACCTGAACGGGTGGTTGCCTTCCTCGAGCGCTCAACAACATACGATGAATTAACGGTACACCGCGGTGACACCACTTTTATAGAGATAAAATCCAATAGCTTCTTACCGGCAGGGATACTGGAAGAACTCGAAGGCCTCGAAGACGTTCGTTTCATCCGGCAACTACACCCCGTCCTTCCGGTGCTGGCCAGAAAAAACCTGACCGTGCCATTCATCACGTGCGAAGAAATGCTCCAATACAACGAAGGAAAAAATTTGTCGCTGTGGGAGCTGGCCATGCACTATGAGGCACAGCGGGGCAACATCTCCCACGATGAAGTATGAAGGAGCCCTGGTGGCGGGAGATGTAATGAATCACGTCACCATGTACACATCGGCGATGATGGAAGTTAAAAGCAGTATGGGAGTGATCGTGGCGGCTCCCACGGCCGGCTCCTGCGGTGCATTGCCGGGCGCCGTGATCGGTACGGCCAAAGCCTTGCAATTGTCGGAGGATGATATGGTCAGGGCGATGCTGGCCGCCGGTATGATTGGTGTATTTATCGCTGCGCACGCCACCTTCGCTGCAGAAGTAGGCGGATGTATGGCGGAATGTGGATCAGGTTCCGGCATGGCCGCCGCTGGCATTGTCGTGCTGAAGAATGGTAAACTTGAACAAGCACTTACCGCGGCATCACTCACCCTGCAGGCATCGCTGGGCATGATCTGTGATATGATTGCTGACCGTGTTGAAGCGCCTTGCCTGAACCGCAATGTTATGGCTGCCAGCACGGCCATCTCCTGCGCCAACATGGCATTAGCCGATTACAATCAGGTAATACCCCTTGATGAAGTTATTGAGACCATGAAAAAAGTGGGGGATGCTATTCCCAGCACATTGCGTTGCACCGGACTTGGTGGACTGGCCATTACAAAAACGGCCAAGAAAATTGAAGCAATGCTCAATAACCAGGAACCCGTACAAGAGAAGAAGTTCTTTAAGGTCTGTTAGACACGTCGATCACTCCGACAGTATTTCTGCTGGCTTCTGCCAACTGGCTACTTCTTCGTGAGGCGTCCCAATCGCTCGCCCATCAATTGATGTTGGTACGAGCCCGTCGGAGTCTTCGGTGCGTCAATGTCAAACTTCACCTTGTCCTGAAAGACGACGATGAAGTCCGAACCACCAAACAGGAAATAACCGAGCATGTCGCCTTTCTTTACCTGAGTCCCTTCCACCACGCCAGGTTCAAAGTTGACTGAGCCCACCGCCGCCATTCCGATCGGCAATAAGGCCACCAGTCCGTATTCTTTCGTCTCCACAATCACACATCCGCGGGTCTCGAGCATCTGCCAGTTTACCGACGATGGATCAAAACTGTACCGTTGCGCGGCAGCGTCCCAGGTGATAATCCCGCCCGTTGGGTTGATGCCCTGAATGATGCGCACTTCCTTAATGGTACCTCCCACAGGAAAATGGTAACGGTGGTAGTCATTTACATTCAGGAACGAATGCGTAAAAGTGCCATTGGCAAATGCATCCTTGTACTTGCTGTCCTCACCGATCAGACTGACAATGTTCTTCACGTTGGCCGATTTCACCACTACTCCCTGTTTCTCCAAGATTGTAGAATTGGCATCGATCGCCCATGCCCCTTGCGGCTCAGCATCGGCAAATGATGCCACGACCGCATCATCCTGCGGTGAAGCAATCGGTCGCGCTGACGGTGAACTCAGTTGCCGCGCAAAAAACTGGTTGAATGTCTTCCAATTGGATGGGTCTTCATACCAACCGTTCTGAAGTCCAAATGCCGGATCGCTGGCAATTACTTCATAATAGGCCTGGCTCCAGGATTGCTCTGAGTCCAGGTGTTGACGCCATGATTTATTGAATGTAATCAGCCATTTGCCGATGGGCTCATAATATTGAAGCGAGTTGTGGTAAGGATTTTTGCCTTCCAGTTCCGGCAGGGGTTGATCCAAAATAAAATAGAAAGTGCACAGCGATTGAAATATATGTTCGAAGGAAGAAGACTTTCGGAAGTTCTCCACATACGCCCAGGGCATGGAGGTCTCCATTTTGGATATGAAGTCATAATACTGTTCCAGCGATTGGGCCGGATTGGACACCGTGTCCGGGTTGGCTTCTTTGGCCTTCTGAATGGAGGTGATCAACAGCTGCTTCAGCAACGTATCTTTTTCTACCAGGTCAATCAACTGGGTAGTTGCAGCGCCATAGGTGCGTGTCTGGGACGGTTGATCCACCTTGCCGCAAGAGGCCAGTAATGTGATCAACAGGATAAAAAGGGTGGAAACTGAGGCCAGGCTCTTCATGGGAATATTCTTGATTGTGCAAGATATCATAAGTATTGCGCTACTGCTACGCTATCGGCTTAGTAACTGGCTGCAGTCCATTGAATACAAGAACCCCGATACGCAGCCGGTCCAGGCAATACCACGATCAACCCTTATCAACCGCCAATATTGTATTCAGCAACACATTCACCCCGTTGGTCATATCCGCCGTTGTAGAAAACTCTTTGGGAGAATGACTGATGCCCCCGATGCTGGGAATAAAGATCATCGCCACCGGCGCAATGTCCGCCATGTGCTGCGAGTCGTGCCCCGCCCCGCTTTGCATGAATTTGGTGGTGAAGCCGAGGGACTTTGCAGTTTTATCAATGATTTGCTGTAGTGACTTGTCCGTGAGGGCGGGCATGGATTCATTGGCTTGCCGCGCAAATGTGATCTTTGTCCCGGAAGCTGAGGCAATAGCCGCTGCGCGCTTCTCTATTTCACTAAAGAGCCGTTCGATCTTTTCAGCTGACAAGTCGCGGATCTCCAGACCAAGAATAACCTTTCCAGGAATGACATTGTACGCCCCGGGCTGTACGGCCAGTTTTCCAACCGTTCCCACCTGACTGCCGGGCACACTGTTGATCACCTCGTTGGCAGCAACAATAAATTTTGAAGCAGCGAGTAATGCATCCTGCCGCATGTTCATGGGCGTTGCACCCGAGTGGTTGGCAAAGCCCTCTACCATCACATCCCAGCGAACGATACCAACGATGCCTTCCACTACCCCGATCTGTATCTTCTCTTTCTCAAGGATACCGCCTTGTTCGATATGTAATTCAAGAAATGCCTTGATATCTCCCTTCTTACGCACCGTCTTCGCGATATCCTCCGGCCGGCCGCCAATGGCTGTAATGCCTTCAGCCATGGTTAAACCACTTTGACTCTTCTGAAGCAATCCTTCTTGGGTTAATCCGCTGGTCATCGCACGGCTGCCGATGGTGCCGCCTTCTTCATTGCCAAAAATGATTACCTCGAGCGGGTGCTCCGTGGTGATCTTGTTCTCATTCAGAATCTCAATCACCTCCAATGCACCAATGGATCCCAGGGTGCCATCGTAGTTGCCACCGTCGGGGACCATGTCGATATGTGAACCAAAGGCTATTGGTTTGAGGGCGGGATTCCTGCCGTT
>JBGAMI010000022.1:0-55765 GCA_044223085.1 Cyclobacteriaceae bacterium | reverse complement strand
ATACCCCCGTTAAACATCTGGAAGACATTGTGGTACTTGAAGAAGTACCGGGTGCGCCCCATCTTTCCCACCACGAAGATATCTATGAGCGGAAATGATTTGCTCACCACGCGGTCCTGAATATAAAACTGCTGGATAGCCGGGTCATACGCCAGGGCTTTATAGTCGGAGTGCCAGTGGAAGTCAATGCCGGCATGGAGCTGTAAGTGTCTGTTGAACATGATGTTCTCATAGGCCAGCTGACCATTGATAAACACCGTGGGAATTCGAAGCACATTGTCGTCGTTCTTGATAATCTGAGTATAAATAGCCTGCGGACGGAAATACACATGACGGAGAAAGCGCACCGACGCCCTCACCTCAGGGGCAAATGTGCTCTGAAACCCGGTTGACTGATACGGAAGAACATGCTGTTGGATCAATGTATCTTCCTTGAAATAAACACTGTTGTGCAAAAGGCTCACGGTACCTCCAGCCTTGAAATCCATTTCTCCCTTGCTGTATTTGAGGAAACCCTGGGCTTGCGTTGAACTGATACCCGTGAATGTATTCGACCAACTGTCGTGCGCACCCATGTACCCCAGTTGCATAAACCCGGGTTTGGACAGCGCACTGCGAAAATATCCCTCGATCCACGGGGACTCAATTTTTCCTTCAAGCCTATAGTACCCGGACAGCAGGTAATCGGCAGAGCCGGAAAATCGCGTTACCGAATCCAGTTTAAGCGAAACGGTTCCACCCAGGTAACTCTCAGATCCCGTTGTCTCCGGCACGGTCAAATCAGGGTTGGTGAAATTGTAATACCGATAACGATAGTGTCCGCTGTAAAACAACTTACCAACACTTCCTTTAATACCTACCTCCTGTTGCGTGGTGGTGAACGTCGACTGATCACTCACCGTTATAGAATCATGACGCAGGTTGGTGTTGTGATCAAACAGGGTTCCCGGATCTTTTGCTACGTCATCACCGAAAATATTCCATTGCTTGGTGAAATCCGCTATGTGATAAATCTGAAATGCCTTCACCAACTGATATTGGTGAGAGAAGTGAATATTACGCCTATACTCTTCCGTTTTGGCGGCAGACAACCTCAACCGGGCAGTAGGATCAAAGATACTTATTGTTGCTGCGGTGGTGTCAATGCCACCGTTTTCATTTACCCGATGACGAATGCGACGGAAATTAGCCAACAGGAAATAGCGATCATTTTTCGACCGGTAGGTGGTGTAGAAATCATAGTATTGACTGACCACAATGCGATCGCCCTTGCCAGATTTTTGAATTTGTTTATCTACCAATATCGGGCGGTAGTTGAAACCAAAATTCCAGCGCGGATTGATGTTGCGGCTGAACTCAATGCGTGTCGCAGCACGGCCATTGCCTCCCCATATAATCTGCAATCGGGTGTACGGAGACTTGGTATCAAAATAATGCGGCTCCTCCGAATCATAATAAGGTTGATAGACAGAGAATCCAGCGTTTGCTCCGATGGAACCGGGCACCTGAGGAAAGATCGGCGCCAAGGCCGTCCCCATCACGCCGATATCCTTCAACGTGTTGTTGTAACGCTGGATGTAAGTCCAACGATGATAGTTAACAACGGCAGTATCGAGAGGTTTGTATACCGGCCGGTTCTCGAACAACTCCTCTTCGGTTGTCCAGCGGGTGGTCTTCGGACCGTACACATTTTTCACCGAGTCATTGACAATACTTGAGCGCCGGCGGGTTTGCACAGGCTCCTGCCGGCGTTGCGCAGAAACGTCAAAAACCGTCAAAAAGACCCCAAAAAATAGGAAAAACCTCAAAAACACGTGCAAAGATAATCCACTCATTTACTTCCTGTCATGCGCCTTAATGGCGTCGAGAACGAGTGTATCAAATTTCAGTCCATCCTTTACAAATTCCTGGCGTATGGGAATATAAAACCAGGGCAGTCGACTGATATGAGCGGCAAAAGGATCAGCGATCAGTTTCACCATATCCTTTTCCGTAGTGAGGATGCTGCACGGCTGGGACTGTTGTCTAAAGCACCGTTCAATCTCTTCCAACTCCTGTTGGGTGTAATGGTGATGATCATCAAATTGAAAGTGGCGGATCACCCGATATTTGCTTTGGCAGAATTGCAGCAACGGTGTTGTCTTGGCGATACCCGTCACGAGAATCACCTGTTGTTCCATGGTGGTGGCTGCACCCAGCGCACGTGGTTCGTCATATGACACCGTGGAGAACAACACAGGCTTCCCTGGTGCATACTTCGCCACACCCTGGCGAAATTCATGTTGTGATTGTTCGCTCAAGTCACCCGGACATTTCGTGACAACAATGATGTCTGCACGTTGTGCCCCCTGCCTCGCCTCCCGCAGTCGACCAAACGGCATCACATGGTCTTTGTAAAACGGATGCGCAAAATCTGTCACCAATACCGTCAGCTGTGGATTGACTGCACGATGCTGAAAGGCGTCGTCCATGATTACCACATTCGTATCGGGAAACTCCTGCAGGATATTCGGAATGGCGAAGACACGGTCTTCCCCGACAGTAACACGAACCGCATCACCGAACTTGCGCTGCATCTGCATGGGCTCGTCGCCGAGGTGTAGTGCAGTGTCTTCTGCTTGAGCCGTCCGAAATCCTTTGGTTCTTCGTTTATATCCCCGGCTAAGGGTAGCAATCCGATATCGGTCCTTTAACAGCCGTATGATGTATTCCACCATGGGCGTTTTACCCGACCCCCCAACGTTGAGGTTGCCTACGGATATCACCATCACATCAAACTGAAAGGAAGGCTTATGGCCAATATCAAAAAGATAATTCCTCACCCGGGTGCCCAGGTTGTACAGCATGGCGAATGGATACAGCAGTATTTTCATTAATCTCGTGACCGAAAGTCAATAAATTGGGTCAAAATCACGCCATGAAAACGTCAAAGATAAAAGATGTTGCCGCTTATTTGGAATCCATTGCTCCCCGCAGTTATCAGGAATCCTATGACAACGCCGGTTTGATTGTTGGAAACCCGGAGACGGATGTCACTGGCATTTTGGTTACACTCGACTGTACGGAGGCTGTGGTACAGGAAGCTGTGAAGCGAAACTGCAACCTGATCGTAGCGCACCACCCGATCGTGTTCAAGGGACTGAAACGATTAACCGGACAGACATACGTTGAACGTGTGGTGATTCAGGCCATACAGTCACAGGTGGCAATCTACGCTGCTCACACGAACCTGGATAACGTCTATCATGGTGTAAATCAAATGATTGCAAGTAAACTTGGCCTGGCCAACACCCGCATTCTGGCGCCAAGGTCCGGCACACTTTCCAAACTCGTCACCTTTGTACCGGAGGCTAATGCTGATGCCGTATTGAATGCACTGCACGCCGCCGGCGCCGGACAGATCGGGGCATATAAGAATTGCAGTTTCACCATGCATGGCACCGGTCGGTTTGAGCCAACCGAAGGCACCAATCCCCATATTGGAAAGGCAGGAAAACCTGAACAAGTAAGCGAGACCAGAATCGAGGTAATTCTGCCTGCGCACCTGGAGGGCCAGGTGTTACGGGCATTGCGCGATGCTCATCCATATGAAGAAGCGGCCTACTACCTAAGCCGGCTGGAGAATCAAAACCAGGAGGTTGGGGCCGGCATGATTGGCGAACTTGCTGAGCCCATTGAACCAATGGCATTCCTTCGGCGTTTGAAAGAACAGATGCACGTTTCTGTGGTTCGTCATACAGCCGTTTCAGGTCGTCCCATTCAGCGGGTGGCCGTTTGCGGCGGAGCAGGGAGCTTCCTGCTTTCAGACGCCATCCGGCAAGGGGCCGATGCGTTTGTCTCGGCAGATTTCAAGTACCATGAGTTCTTCGATGCCGAGGGAAAAATCCTGGTTGCGGACATCGGACACTATGAAAGTGAGCAATTTACTAAAGACCTTTTCGTGGCGGTTTTGACCAAAAAATTTGCTACTTTTGCGATCAATTTTTCGGAAACGGACACCAATCCCATATTTTACCTCTAAGTAATGGAAAATCAGACAATTGCGCAGAAACTCGAGGCCCTTGTAAAGCTACAGTCCATTGACACAAAATTAGATCAGCTCCGCAAGTTGCGCGGAGACCTCCCCGACGAAGTTCAGGACCTGGAGGATGAGATTGAGGGGTATAAAGTTCGGCTCACCCGCTTTGAAGCTGATCTGAAAGAAATCGAAGACGGCATCAAGAAGAACAAAGAGGGTATCAAGGAAGCCGAAAAGCTGGTCAAGAAATACAACGAGCAACAGAAGAACGTAAAGAACAACCGCGAATTCGACGCGATCACGAAAGAGATAGAATTGCAGGAACTTGAGGTGCAGATCTGCGAGAAGCGCATCAAGGAATCCAAAGAGAAGATCGATGAGAAGAAAGGCGAGATCACGAAGATTGAAGCGTTGATCAAAGAGCGCAGCGAAGACCTCACCACCAAGAAAAGCGAGCTGGAAGAAATCTCCGGCGAGAGCCAGGAAGAAGAGAAGAAGTTGCTGGCTGAGCGTGAAAAGGCTGCCAAGCGCATTGAAGACAAATTCCTGAAGTACTACGAACGCCTGCGCAACAACCTGTCCAACGGACTGGCCGTGGTGCGTGTGGTGCGTGGCGCTGCAGAAGGTTGTAACATCATCATCCCTCCCCAGAAAATCGCTGAGATCCGCGAGAAGAAAAAGATCGTAATCGATGAGCACTCCGGTCGTATCCTGGCCGATGTGGACATGGAGTCCATGGAAGAAGAAGTAAAGCCTAAGAAGGCAGCTCCGGTTCGTCGTACCAAGAAAGTTGGCTAAACCAGGCCTGATATCTCTTGCAAGAAAGGCAGCACTCCGTGTTTGCCTTTTTTTGCTGTTCACCCCGGCTGCATTTGCCGCTGACAACGTGTGGACATTCGACCCGGCACTCGACCGCATCTATAAAATGGTGCTCAACCTCCAGACCGATCAGGCCTACAATGAATTAGCTACCATCAAAGGCGGTCAGGAGTTACACACGCTCTACGTGCAGAGTCTCCTCGAAACGGTGGATATTCTCATTACCGAAGACGAAAGGCGATTTGATAAAGTCAACGACAGGTTCAAAGACCGCATCGAGAAGTTAGGTCGCATGCCTGAGTCGGCAGAGACCATTTTCCTGCAAGCCGAACTCAGCCTGCAGCGGGGATTTAATCTCCTCAACCTCAGCCAGGAGATTAACGCCGTCCTCGCCATCCGGCAGGCCTATAAATACACGCAGGAATGCATGAAGAAATACCCGAACTTCATACCTATCAAAAAGACCTATGGCGTGATCCAGGTAATGGTGGGCTCCGTGCCCGACAAGTACCAATGGTTTATGGGATTGCTGGGCATGAAAGGATCTGTGAAGGTGGGACAGAAACAACTGGAGGAACTCCGGCTGTCGAAGTCATCGCTCAACCAGGAAGCCACCATCCTGTACTTCACCATCAAAGGATTCATCAACCAGGAATTCAGTGAGGCTGCCCGCGGCTTTCAGGAGATATTGCAGAAAGAACCTGACAATCGGCTCTTGTTATTTCTCGGCATCAACATGCTGATGAAAGACTCGCAGAGTGAAGAAGCCCTTCGACTCATCCGGGCGCTGGACACCAAGCCGCAGGGGCTTCCCATGGACTATATTGAATACCTCCGCGCTGAAGCCCTGATGCAGCGTGGTGATTATGTTCCCTCCATCCTCGCCTACCAGCGCTTCCTCAAAGGGTACAAAAGTCAGAGTTACCGCAAGGACACCTATTACAAGATCGGGCTTTGCTATTACCTCTCCGGCAATACCGGTGAAGCCCGGAAGAACTTTGAAATTGCGCGCAAGACTGGCCGCACGGCCGCCGACCCGGACAAGTATGCAGCGGCGATGCTCGAAGAGACCACGTTCCCCAATCCCAAAATATTGAAGATCCGGTTCTTTACCGATGGCGGATACTATAAGGAAGCCCGCGAAATGTTGAAAACCATTACGCCCAACGACATAGCAAAGTCGAAAGACCATGCAGAATGGTTGTACCGCAGGGCACGGTTGGCGCACAAGACCGGAGACCTGGTCAATGCCAAATTACTCTACCAGCAGACCATTGAAGCCACCGGAGATGAACCCTGGTATTTTGCGCCCAATGCCGCTCTCCAACTGGGCTATATTGCTCAAAGTCAGGGGGATGCGACGGGTGCCAGGAAATACTTTGAGAAGACCCTGAGCTACCCAAATTACGAATACAAAAACGGGATCGACTCCAAAGCCAAATCGGCGTTGGACCAACTCAAGAAATAGTCTTTATCATTTCTTTACGTCAACGGCTGCATTCATCCGCTGCAAATGACGCGTGTTGTTATAAGACTCAACGGTGAATGTAAAGCCGTTGTGATGCAAGAGGTATAAGCCGAGGTTCTCATGTTCAAACATATCCATCGATCGCAGCGGATAGTTTAACATCTGACACAACAGAATGCGCATGGCTCGCCCATGCATACAAACCAGTATGGTCTTGTCTTCTGTCCTGGTTTTGATCAACTCAAGAAAAGGTTGTTGCTGCCGGGCCACCTCATCCGGACTCTGTCCTCCCTCGATTGGAATGTTGGTGTTGCCCTCCTGCCATTGCCGGAGAACGGAACGGTAATAGGCATCTTCTTCAGGCGTAATACGCTGACCTTCCCGATAACCCCAGCTGATTTCATTCAGCGCCTTCATCGGTTGCCAGGGAATTCCCATTTTCAGAAACCCATCTACCGATTCCTGACTGCGCACCAGTTCGGAAGTATAAATCCGGTCGAACGGAATATGCTGATACGCCTCAAAAAATGCCTGTGCCTGAAGGCGACCATGCGCATTGATCGATGCATTGACGCCGCATCCCTGAACGATTCCCTGCAAGTTGAAATCAGTCTGCCCGTGCCTGACCAAATATATTTTTTGGGAGATCAATTTCTTCTAATTTGGGCGTGTTTTGGAGGTGTCCGAAGACGGGCGCAAATATAGAAAAATCAAATCCTCTCCCTAATGTCATCTTCCCCGAAGAAGCTATTCCATGCAGTGACTGTTGAACAGGTAAACAGCATGTTCAAAAACACCATGCTGGAACACCTGGGAATAGAACTTACCCGTATCGGGGATGATTTCCTGGAAGCAAAAATGCCGGTCGATCGCAGAACCCATCAACCCTTCGGGTTGTTACATGGAGGAGCGTCGGTAGCGTTGGCGGAGTCGCTTGGAAGTTTCGCCGCTCATCTGACGCTGGACGACCAAAACAAATATTGCGTAGGATTGGAAATCAACGCCAATCACTTGCGAAGTGTAAAGAGCGGATTTGTTACCGGGACAGCCCGGCCCCTGCACATTGGAAGAAGTACGCAGGTGTGGGAGATAAAGATCACCAACGAGCAACAGGAACTGGTGTGTGTGAGCCGGATAACGATGGCCGTAATTGATAAGCGGTAGAACCTGCATGGAGACAATTCAACCCGTACGTCGGGTAAACGAGATTGATTTTCTTTCTGGCATATTGCCTGACTGGGTAGAGAAAAGGACTTCTTATGCATTGTGGCGTTTGCCCAATACCACCACACTGCATCTGCTCGCTACCGATCGCCCTACCATCATTCAGGAAACCAACCTCGAAGAGTCACCTGCCGGTTTCCTCTTCGCCCCATTTGATCCCACTGGCGACAAGTTCTTCTTCCCGGCAGACGAATACCACACATTCGAACAGGGCGAACTCTCCTATTCTTCGGTTCAACGAGAAGTGAGCGACCGCCGGCCCAACGCAAAGATGTTCTACCCGGCGCCCAGTCGTGTGGTTAAGTCAGCAGACACCAACAGTTATACGCTGTTGGTGGAAAAGTGCATTGAACAAGTCTCCACAGGAAATTTCGAGAAACTTGTCCCTTCCCGTTGCAGGAAGATTGAACTGCCTGAATCATTCAACTTGCTGGAAGCATTTCAATCCCTGTGTGCACAATATCCCCACGCCATGGTTTCGGTAGTGTCGAGCCCTGCGCTAGGCACCTGGATGGGCGCCACCCCCGAGATGCTGGTGCGTATTACTCCTGATCAACACTTCCAGACCGTAGCGATCGCCGGCACGCAAGCCTGGCATGAAGGCATGAACCGCCGCGAAATCGCCTGGTCACAAAAGGAAATTCAGGAACAGGCATTGGTCGTACGATATATCATCAGTTGCTTTAAGAAAATCCGCCTCCGCGAGTACGAAGAACAAGGTCCAAGTACCATTCAGGCTGGCAACGTTCTTCACCTGAAAACAGAATTTGATGTGGACATGGTGGCCACCAACTTCCCGTTGTTGGGCACCACCATGCTACAATTGTTACACCCGACTTCTGCCGTATGCGGAATGCCATTGGCTGCAAGTCTCGCTTTCCTCCGCGAGCATGAAGGCTATGACCGGCAATTCTATAGTGGCTACCTGGGACCAGTGAACCTCAGGCAGGAAACTAACCTGTATGTAAACCTCCGTTGCACACAAATACTTGACAATCAAATAATTCTGTATGCCGGAGCGGGCGTTTTAGCCGACTCTGACCCGCTCAAAGAATGGCATGAAACAGAAATGAAAATGAGCACCTTGCTCCGCATCATTCAAAAGTAAGTCCTGCCTCCTACCTTGCAGCCGTGAACAGCATGCTCCCTCAGCTGATTGAACTCTGCTACCGAAAAGGGATCCGGGATGCTGTGCTCTGTCCTGGTTCAAGAAGCGCTCCGCTGACCCTGGCCTTCGCGAGGCATGGAAAGATCCACTGCCGAACTATCAGCGACGAGCGCAGTGCCGCTTTCATGGCGCTCGGTATAGCACAGGCCGGTAAAAAACCTGTAGCCCTGGTGTGCACATCAGGCTCTGCTGCATACAACTTTGCACCCGCTGTGGCGGAAGCTTTCTTTCAGCAAATTCCGCTGGTCATTTTAACCGCTGATCGTCCCGCAGAATGGATAGATCAGCTGGATGGTCAAACCATCCGGCAAGGCGAATTGTACGGCAAGCACGTGAAGAAGTACTTCGAACTTCCACAGGATTATGCTCATCCCGATGCCCGCTGGCATGCCAACCGGATCATCAATGATGCGATTAACCTGGCCACTTCGGATAATCAGGGTCCGGTACATGTGAATGCACCCTTCCGGGAGCCACTCTACAACATAGACCCGCCCTCCAATACGCTGGTGCGTGTCATTGATAAATGGCATCCGCATAGCACACTGACCGACGCGTCATTGCAGGAATTGGTCGGCGAACTCAAGTCATTCAGACGAATACTGATCGTTGCAGGTCAGCAAGACTATGATGGACCGTTGCTTAAGACACTTCGCCAATTGCATGAGCATACGTCGTGGGTCATGGCCGGCGATATTCTCAGTAACCTGCACGGACTTTCTTTCTTTTGCCGCAGTACAGATGCGTTCCTGGGGCAACTTTCAACTGCACACAAGTCAACCCTTCAGCCGGACTTGCTCATCACATTCGGCAAATCGGTCATCGCAAAGAATCTCAAGCTGTTTCTCCGGGCCTACCCTGCCAAACAACATTGGCACCTTCAGGCGCATGGAGAAAGTGCAGATACGTTCCAGCAGCTAAACCGGATTATACCGGTAGAAGCAAATGTGTTTTTCCAACACCTGCTCCAGCAAACCTTACCCAAAGGTGACAAAGCTTATGAAGAGCAGTGGACCCGTTTTGAAACGCTGGCGCGCACCACCATAAAACGGTTTTTAGAAAAACAAGATGGCGGTGAATTCAAACTGATTTATCAGGTGATGACAAACCTGCCCAAAGGATGTCACCTCCATCTGGCCAACAGCATGTCTGTGCGTTATGCCAATCACGTTGGACTTTCTGCCGATCGCGAAGACATTGTAGTCTACGCAAACCGGGGAACCAGCGGGATTGATGGCTGCACCAGTACGGCTACCGGACATGCCTGGGCGACGAAAGCTCCTGTTGTATTGATCACCGGTGACCTTGCCTTCTTTTATGACCGGAATGCTTTCTGGCATAAATATGCTACACCCAACCTGCGGGTGGTGCTGATCAACAACCATGGTGGCATCATATTCAACCTGATTGATGGTCCCGCGCGTCAGCCGGAAGCTCCGGAGTTTTTCATTACCGAACAGAAATTAAATGCCCGTTCGCTGGCCCGGGAGTTCAACCTGGCGTATTATGATGCTTCAACAGCGTTGTCAACCTACTTCGGAGCATCTGAACAAGCGAGCATACTGGAAATAGAAGGTTCGCAGGAAGCGAACAAGAAGATTTTTGAGGAGTTTAGACATAACCTAAAGCAAACGTATGGAGCTTAAGTACAACTGGAAACCAGTAAAGACCTATCAGGAAATTCTCTTTCATCAGTTTGAAGGAATTGCGCGCATCAGCATTAATCGCCCACGCGTACACAATGCGTTTACGCCCCTTACCGTTCAGGAGATGATTGATGCCATGAACATTTGCCGGGAAGACACCTCTATTGGCGTGATTATTCTTACCGGCGAAGGTGGTAAGGCATTTTGCAGTGGTGGTGATCAGAGTGTGCGCGGGCACGGCGGCTATGTAGGTAAGGACACGGTGCCACGCCTCAATGTGCTGGATCTTCAGAAGATCATCCGATCCATCTCCAAGCCGGTTATTGCAGCGGTAGCTGGTTGGGCCATCGGTGGCGGACATGTATTGCATGTAGTGTGTGACCTGACCATTGCTGCCGACAACGCACGCTTCGGCCAAACCGGACCAATGGTTGGAAGTTTTGATGGCGGATTTGGCGCTTCTTACCTCGCCCGCATTGTGGGTCAAAAGAAAGCACGCGAGATCTGGTATCTCTGCGATCAATACGATGCACAGGAAGCGATTGATATGGGCCTCGTCAATAAGGTTGTTCCCCTGGATCAATTGGAAGAAACATACGTTGCGTGGGCACGCAAGATTCTGAAGAAGAGCCCGCTGGCTATCCGCATGCTGAAATGTGCATTTAATGCTGAACTCGATGGACAGGCAGGCATCCAGGAATTGGCCGGAAATGCTACCTTATTGTACTACCTGAGTGATGAGGCCAAAGAGGGCAAAAACGCCTTTTTGGAGAAGCGGGAGCCCGATTTCTCCAAGTTTCCCAAGTTCCCCTAATAGGTCACATGTCCAGGATAATTACGGTTGCCTTTTTGTTGTTAAGCCTATCCGCCATGTCACAGACAAAACCAAGTGCCATGACAACTTACGCCTTACGGCTGAGGCCACATGAAGATGTGAAGGTTGCCATTATGAAGTTTGCCGTCGATCATAAATTGAAAGCGGCGTGCATCTTGTCTGCGGTCGGGAGTCTGGAACAATTCCATATACGCTTCGCCAATCAGGAGAAAGGCGTCTTGCAAGGAGGGCATTTTGAAGTCGTTTCGCTCACCGGATTGTTCACAGCAACGGCTGCTCACCTGCACATGTCAGTAGCCGATGAGCAAGGCAAGACAATGGGCGGCCATTTGCTGGATAAGAACCTTGTGTACACCACGCTCGAGTTGGTAATCGGAGAACTAACCGACGTCACCTTTGATCGTATCATTGATTCAACTTACGGATATAAGGAACTTACTATCACTCCCCGCAAACATCCATGAGTCCGTTTCTGGAGATGAACGGAGTCCGGTACTCACTGGACAGACTGGACGAAGCCTTACGTGCAGCCCCTGCTCCGTTCTATGCGGACGCTATTCAATTCTGCCGTGATTGGATCACGCAACGTGATAAATTTACTTTTCAAACGTCCGGATCAACGGGTACACCCAAGCAGATTTCTTTCACGCGAAGTCAACTGATTGCCAGTGCACACCTCACGGCAGAAGCCCTGAATCTCCAGGCCGGCGAAAATGCGCTGGTGTGTCTGGATACTCGTCTCATCGCCGGAGCCATGATGCTGGTGCGCAGTATGGTAACCAGCATGAATATTATCCTCGAGCAACCATCGGCCAACCCAGTACAGGTTGATCAAACTGCCATACACTTTGTTGCACTGGTGCCCTATCAGGTTGTATCCATGCTTCCATCCCGTGCTTCACGCCTGCAACAAATCAAAACAGTCATTATCGGCGGAGCACCGCTTCAGGCATCTGCTGTGGATGCGCTGAAAACTTTTACCAATCAAATTTATGCCACCTACGGCATGACAGAGACCATCACGCACATTGCTTTACAACCCCTTTCCGGAAAAACCCCACAACAGTACTTTCACGCCCTGAATACCGTAAGTCTGTCTACTGACGACCGGGAATGCCTGGTCATTCGGGCACCTCATTTGGGGCAAACACCCATCATCACCAATGATCGCGTGCAATTAATCGACAATAAAACATTTGCCTGGTTGGGCAGGATAGACCGCGTGATCAATTCCGGAGGAAAGAAAATACAAGCGGAATACATGGAAGAGGTAGTTGAATCCCTGATGGATAACCTGGGACTAAATAACCGTTTCTTTGTCGCAGGCCTTCCTGATCCCCTGCTGGGAGAATCTGTGACGTTGTTTGTTGAGGGTCAGCTTACCGAAGATAATCAGGCTCAAATGCACCAGGCACTTGAGCACAAGCTCAGCCGGTATGAGATTCCAAAATCCATTATCTGTCTGGAACGGTTCACTGAAACCGCCTCACAAAAAGTCGATCGTCTCGCAACTATACGTAACCCCAAAAAAAAATAACACCTGCCTTTGCAGACAGGTGTTACTGGCAAAAAAAGAAGAATCTCCTGTTAACCTTAGGAGGATTTCTTCAGTCCCTTGTCGCTGCGGAGCGAATGAATCTCTTGTTGTAATTCCATCACCATGCCGGCCAATTGTTCCATCGATATATCATTCTTGGAAGCCACATCCGGGAATTGAACGCTGATATAGGCCTTCGCACTCCATACCTCGATGACCTCAGTGGCATCGATCTGATAAGGCGCATATTGTCTGTTGTCGGAAACCAGGAATAGTTTTCCATTCTCCTGCAGGTAGTTGAATACCCGTTTGTAAACAATTCCTTCCCGGTGTGTGACCAATATGTACGGCTTGCTGCTCTTAATGTCACGCACATGTTCCACCCATTCCCCAATAACAATGGTACCCGGAAGTATGGGCAACATGGAATCACCCGTAATTTCAAATGCGCGATACGTGCCTTTGCTCAGCATCGGCAGTTTGAATCGAGGCAGCTCTTTGATGTACTCCGGATCGGCATATCCATTCAAGTAGCCAGCTGCGGCTTTGTGCGGTACCAATTCAATGTTGTCACGAGATTGATCGTCAACAGTCACCACAAGGACTTCCTTCGTGCCCATCGCCTTCTTCTCATAGTCCTTGAGCTGACTGATGTCGCGTCCGATCAATACATCAACAGAAAGTCCGGCCAATGCTGCCATCTTTTGCAACAGTTCCAACCGAGGCTCGGCCCTGCCCTCTTCATACGCTCCCACCAGGGAGCGTTTGATGTCCAGCTTCTGGGCAAACTGATCTTGCGTTAACGCCAGTTGCTTGCGAAGGAATCGGATGTTCTCGTTGAGCTTCACCATGGGCTGTTATTTTGGAAACACTAAGATCCGACCTGAATGAATATTCCGGGCAGACAAAGAGTAAAGATTTCGCTGAAAATACGTGTCCCGGGTTTGCATCGCCTGAACATGCCTGGAAATCTTGCTAACCACATCCGAAACAGTTGACGTGGCGTCGGCGAGCAAATAACCATAACACGGTTGCTCAAACCCGTCGGCCGAAAAATTCACCTGAAAACGACCGGATGCCAGCCGCTTACTTGTAAGCCTTAGTTTCATACGCTAAATATTTTAGTCAAATTAAATGCATGAATTTGCTCCATGCAAGCAAATAACTAAAAATATTAGCTAAAATCCTGAGAGGTCCCAAATTTCTTGGGAATCGACCTTCAAATGGCCCTTTTCTACCTTAAGCGGTGAGGCAATATTATCAGTATAGATCATGCCAGTGCCCAATCCCTGATGGGTATCGATGGGATATTCTGCACTAAACTGCGCGATAGCATTAAGGCCAATACTGCTTTCCAGCGCAGATGTCATCCACCAGCCCGTTTGTCGCTCTTCTGCCAGCCGGACCCACTCCGCGCAGCCAGCTATTCCTCCATGCAAACTGGGCTTCAGAATAATAAACTGAGGGCGAATCCGATCCAGCAAGGCAATTTTGGCTTCACGCTTATTCACGCCAATAAGTTCCTCATCAAGTGCGATTGGGACGGGTGTCTCCCGACAAAGTTCCGCCATTTTCGACAGCCCTGGCCGAATAGGCTGTTCGATCGAGTGAATATCATAACGGGCACAGTCCATCAACTTATACATGGCATCCTCCACCTTAAATGCCCCGTTGGCATCCAATCGAATCGTAACCACGTCCCGGAAGTACTTACGGCGGATAAACTGCAGGATATCGAGTTCTTTCTCAAAGTTAATCCCCCCGATCTTGAGCTTGATGCAATTAAAACCGTCGTAAAGCTTAATGCTGACTTGTTGAAGCATATCATCAAGTCCACCCATCCAAACCAATCCATTAATGGGTATAGGGGTTCCTTTCAGAAAGCTGTTATCAAATATCTTACGGGTTCCTCCCTGTATGAAATCGAGCCAGGCGGTTTCGAGGGCAAAGAGCACGGAGGAAGATAGATCGTTAATGCCAATGGCTTGATAAAGGGCCTCGAGGTTGGCGGCAGAAGATGCTGACAGCTTTGACAAGCGACCCATCACCAGTTCGAGTTGGGCCTCCACCTGTTCCGGTGACTCGGTGCTTAATCCGGGCAAAGGACCAGCTTCCCCAAGCCCAAAATGCTCCGGGTTCTTGTCATCCCAAATCTTCAGAAACCACGAATCACGTTGCGACATCGCCCCTCGCGACGTCCGGGCGCGGAAGGAAAAGTGAAACGTTCGCTTGGTAAATACTGCTTTCAGCGCCATCCAGTCACGAATATGGGACGGTCCGGCGGTAAATACAATCAACTGCCTAATTTTGCCACTCCCATGCCTGCACCAATTCTTACCAAAGATTACACATATGACCTGCCCCAGGAGCGCATCGCCCTGCAGCCCCTGGCCCAGCGCGACCAATCAAAACTGCTGGTTTACAATAAGGGACGTGTCAGTCATCAGAATTTTTCACAACTAGTTGATTTACTACCTGATAAGTGCCACCTCTTCTTTAATAATACTAAGGTAATTCAGGCCCGATTTCTGTTTCAAAAATCGACCGGCGCTGGCATAGAGGTGTTCCTGTTAAGCCCCTTCCCTGCCGACACTTTGCTGGCAACTGCATTGGGAGTAAGCGACACCGCAACCTGGATTTGCACGGTGGGTAATCTCAAACGCTGGAGCGATGGAGTGATACTGGAAAAGGACTCAGGCGACCTGAAGATCACAGCAAAACTATTGGACCGCGACCAGGGCCTAGTTCAATTCGATTGGCAACCTTCGGATCTAAGTTTTGGCGAAGTGATTCATCGCGTTGGGGTAATGCCATTGCCCCCTTACATCCATCGGGAATCTACTGAGATGGATAAGGAACGTTATCAGACTATTTACTCACAGGTGGAGGGTGCAGTGGCTGCTCCAACGGCCGGGTTGCACTTTACCCCGGCGGTCCTGGATCAACTTCGTGCCAGCGGCCGGACCATCGACTTTGTTGCTTTGCATGTCGGAGCCGGAACGTTCAGGCCCATCAAGACAGAAAATGCATTGGAGCATACGATGCATTCGGAGCAGATCGTTATCAATAGAGAAAACCTGGAAAACATGGCCTCCGGCAAACAAACTGTCGCCGTTGGCACCACCTCCATGCGCACACTGGAGAGTGTATATTGGTATGCCCTGAAGCTCATGATCGATCCGTCAACTCCCTTTCAGATCATGAGTGAGGATCCTTATCAAACTTATCAGCAATATCCCACCCGGGCAGAGGCTGCGGAAGTGCTGCTGGGACACATGAAGAAGTCCGGAATTGATACGATCACTGGAAGTACGACTTTATATGTACATCCCGGATATCAGTTCCGGATGTGTGATGCTTTGATCACCAATTTTCATCAACCCGGCTCCACGTTGTTGCTCCTCATAGCAGCCTTTATCGGACCCGACTGGCGGAGCGTATATAAAGAGGCGATGGACAATGGTTATCGCTTCCTGAGCTACGGCGACAGCTCACTTTTGATCCCCTCCTAAGTTCCTGAGAACCTGATTTTTTCGCAGGAATCACTGCGCGATTTGCCTAATGATATCTCGTCGGGTTGGAAATGGCTAATCGACGAATGGTTCAACCAGATTCTCTTAGGGTGCGATAACTACTTCGTCCACAGTCATTAATTAAAGTCAGGTGAAATCTTGGCTTTATTGGATTTTTCGGTGAATTGTCTGATATTTCAATATTGAACTTAAACCAACAAGTGTCATGCACGAAAGGCTAACCAAGTTCTTGGGTGTTGAACCAGATGAAACGACCCGAGTCGCCCTTCTTCTGACCATCAGCTTTTTCATGGGACTGTTCCTGGCTACGGTTTCCGTTGCCGCACAGACCGAATTCCTTAATCTGGAAGGGATTATTGAGAAAGAAGAACTTCCTAAAGCCCTGTTTATCGGTGGTGGCCTTGGTTTTATCGCCTCTGGACTCTTTAATATATTGGTAGGTAGAATATCATTTCGTTTCCTGTCCATATTCTTCCTGCTGCTGACCATCGGCGGGACTGCCTTTTTGGAGTTTGGCCAGGCCTATGTCCCCGAGAAAACGCTGTTTCAGCTTGGTTTTTCGCTTGTATTGCCTTTCACTTTCGTAGTTCAGCTGGTATTCTGGGGTTCCTTTAACCGGATGTTTACCCTCCGTCAGCAGAAGCGAGTCATAGGAAGTGTGGACGGAGGTATGGATATCGCCCAGATTTTGGCCTTTTTCACCATTCCCGTAATGCTGAATTTCGGCGTCGAGCTGCGCACCCTGTTTACCATCGGCATGTTCAGCCTCGTTGCCTTCCTCTTATTATTCATTGTCCTTTCCGGAAAATACCTGACCCATGCCGCCATGGAGGCTGCCGTGGGTGTATTGAATGAGAAGGAGAATAAGAAACTCAACCTGATACAATTCTTCGGCACCAAGTACATTTTCCTGCTTTCTGCCTTTATAATCCTCTCATTTGCGGCCCTCCGGTTTATTGACTATTCCTTCCTGATGGTCTCCTCGACGACCTTCTCCAATGAAGGACTACCGGTGTTCCTTTCTCTTTTTGAGGCGACGATCGTTATTTTCAGTTACCTGTTTGCCACGTTTGCTGCCGACCGGATTCAGGAAGAATACGGCCTCCGGGTGTCCTTGCTCCTTAATCCACTCCTGGCCCTGATATTTACCGCTTCCGCCCTGGCACTGGGATTCTTCTTTGGATACGATCCGGCCAACGGCCCCATTATCTTCTTCTTTATCATGGTGGCTATGAGTAAGCTCATCGCCAACTCACTGAGGGACGCTTTGGATACACCGGTATTCAAGTTCTACTATGTGCCCATTGAGAAATCCATTAAGCTGGATGCACAAACCAAAATCGAAGGAATCGTTACCGCCCTCGCCTATATCATCTCTGGTGGCCTGCTCATTGTCATCAACCAGTTCAAGATATTTGACCTCTTGTCCATTACCCTTTTCACCCTTCCGTTGTTATTCGTTTGGTACCTCATCATCAGCCGGATGTACAACGGCTACCGGGATACTCTCCAAAACTCATTGCAACGCAACCGGTCTTCCGTGGAGGGCCATGTGGTTCGTGAGTTCACGTTGAACTCTGTGTTGGAGAAGGAAGTAAATTCAACCGCTGAGGATAAAGTGATCTACGGTCTGAAGTTGATGGAGAAACTCGAACCTGCGCTTTTTGAAACTTCCATTCTTAAACTTGCTGAAAGCAACCTGAAAAAAGTAAAACACTTTGCGCAGGTTAAGATTAAAGAACTCGATCTTGACTCACAATCCAATGAAAGTGAAATAGCCGGCCTCGCACGCCAGGCCGTAGGTGCAGCTGAGGACAGCGACCTCCTCTCCATCAGTGCTGATAAGCTGATGAAGTTGGGTAAGTCAATCAAGCAATCAGACCGGGTACTCGCAGCCAAGTTACTTCGCAAGGCAGTTAGTCAACGGACCATATTCATTCTGCTCGAGTTACTGCGCGATGCAGATCCCAAAGTCCGCAATGAAGCCATCCTGACAGCCCGCAAAGTGAAACGACCTGAAACATGGCCGGTGATGATCGATATGCTGGTGTCTCCCCTCTACAGCAATCAGGTGACCGCTGCCCTTAAAGAATCGGGCGCAGCAGCGCTACCGGTCTTGGATAGTGCTTTCTATAAATCTGGTCAAAGCGACCAGGTGATGTTGAAGATCGTACAGATCATTGGTCACATTGGTGGAGCTGAAGCCTGGCAACTCCTGTGGAAGAAATCTGATTATCCGGATAAGCGCATCGTGAAGCAAATCTTCTATTCGCTTCGTCACACCAATTATTCAGCCAAAGGCAGGGAACGCAATCAGGTAATGGATCTGCTTGATACCGAAATTGGCAAGACCCTTTGGAACCTCTGTGCGCAAGATGAACTTCCGGATGAGCCACACTTTGCCTACCTCAAGGCCGCCTTGCGTGAAGAGCTTCGTGACAACTATGACCAGATGGCCTTGTTGTTGTCCATTCTGTATGATCCACAGTCGGTTCAATTGGTTCGTGAAAACGTTGAGACGGGTACCACTGACGGGATTGCATACGCCCTTGAGCTTCTGGACCTGTTCGTAGATCAGGAATTGAAACCAAAACTCTTCCCGATCTATGACGACATTTCCATCTCAGATCGCATGGATCGCCTGCAGGTGTATTTTCCCCGCGAACGTTACAACCCTGTACAGGTAGTCAACTATATCCTGAATCGCGACTTTAACCTGAACAACCGGTGGACCAAGATGTGTGCTGTATATTCATCAGCTTTCATTCCTGAATTCAGGATCAGCCGCGGTCTTATTGGACAAATGTTCAATCCGGATCGGCTGCTGCAGGAAACCGCTGCCTGGGTTATCTACAACAAGGACAAGGCGCAGTATCGCGTTGTGTCAGATCGCTTACCACTCCGTGACAAGAAATTCCTGGACTCCGCCATTGAAAGCAATCAATTGCTGGATGGACTCGACGACGGGTTCTTCCTCGGTATCGAGATGGTTATGTTCATTAAGTCCCTGCCGGTATTCGATGGCATCCCCGGATCCATCCTGAGTGACCTGGCGGACAAGATTATTCCACTTGATCTGAAACCAAAGGATAAAATACTCTTTAATAATCCGGACGAAAGCCGACCGATCCTTATCGTGGCCCTGGGTAACGTTACCCTGCGCGAGGGCGGTCAGGTCGTACAAGTGATGACCAAAGGCTCAGTTTTCGGAGATCTCTTCCAGGAAGGCCCTACCGCCCAAATCACCGAGGCCGAGGCCAGTGAACGGTCAGTGGTCTTCAGAATTAACCTCGCAGATTTCTACTTCGTCATGGCCAAGCACCACGAACTGGTGCAAGGACTTGTCAGAAATGTTACTTCAACCAAGAAAGCAGAAGCATAATTTTTTAAACACAATTGTATGGCATACGACATCGACGTGCTGATTACCTTCTCAGACAAGGACAACGAAATCGGCAAGAAAGCGGAAGTGGGTTGGGTGAACCAATTCAGAAAGTTTCTGGATCTCATGCTGTACCAGGTACTAGGCGAAAAGACCAACATCGTCCTCAAATCAGAATTTGAGGACTACACCGCATCAAGCATGGATAATGCGGCTGTGCTGGTGACGGTGCTCTCCAAAGATTTTGCCCAATCAGGCCGTTGCCTGGATACGGTAGAGGCTTATTATAAAGCGACCAGCTCGTCCAAGGTGAACCGGGTATTTAAAGTATTGAAATCACCCCTGAGTAGTCAGGAACAACCCCCTCGCCTGCGCGAACTATTGGGATACGATATGTTCCAGATTGACAATGAGACTGGGCTCATGAAAGAGTACACTGACTTTTTCAGCCTGGAGGCAGAGAAGCAGTACTGGATGAAGATGATTGACCTGGTGTATGATATCCACGATACCCTTACCATTCTCAAAGGTGAGTCGAAAGCGGAAGTCAAGAACCTGTTCAAGCGACGCACCATCTATCTCGCAGAGACCGGACATGACCTTTCCATTCAGCGCAACATCATCCGACGTGAATTGCAACGTCATGGATATGTAGTGTTGCCAGGACTCATGTTACCCAACCGATTGGAAGAACTGGAGCGTGAAGTACGAAAAGAGCTGGAAGAATGTAGTCTTTCTATTCACCTCATTGGTTCAGCCTATGGAGAAATCCCCGAAGGTTCTGAAAGATCAGTGGTGGATGTTCAGAACAAGCTAGCGGCCGAACATGCGGTTATAAAACGTTCACGCAAAGAGGACTTCTCGCGATTGATCTGGATTGCCCCCAACCTGCGCAATGCCAGCGATAAGCAAAAAGGATTCATCGATAGCCTCCGTCGTGATATCGAAGCTCAAGAAGGTGCCGAAATTCTTCAAAATCCGCTGGAGGACTTCAAGAACATCATGCGGGAAGAATTATTGGCTGCACAGAACAAGACGGCAGAAGTAAGCACCAACGGCAAGACCATTTATCTCGTGCATGACAAGGTGGATCATGATCAGGTACTCCCCTTGGTGGATATCATTCAGAAATCCGGTTTCAATGTTGTATTCCCCGCCTTCGAGGGAGACCTGATGGATGTGCGCAAACGACACATCGACAACCTCAGGAACTTTGATGCCGCGATTATCTACAAAGGCAAGGTCAACGATCAATGGGTGCGCATGAAGGTGCTCGACCTGCTCAAGGCACCCGGATTTGGCCGCAACAAGCCCATTCAGGGCAAGGCCATCGTGAGCGAAACTTCACTGGATAGTTACAAGAATCAGAACGTCACCCTCATCAGTGGCGACAAAAATAAATCGGTCGAGTCAATCAAAATGTTCTTACAAGAATTTAAATCCTGATGTCTATGAGTCAACCAGTAGACGAACAACAAGGCGGAACTACCAAAGTAGTAGCCGCGAACCCCTTCCCCGGGTTACGTCCGTTCAAGATCGAAGAAAGTCACCTCTTCTTTGGTCGGGAAGGACAGAGCGATGAAGTGCTCCTCAAACTGTCGAAGAGCCGGTTTGTAGGTGTTATCGGGCCCTCCGGTTCTGGTAAGTCATCGTTCATTTATTGCGGTGTGCTGCCGATCCTGTATGGCGGCTTCCTCACGGATGCCAGCCCCAACTGGGAAGTGGTGGTGACCCGACCCGGCGCTAACCCCATTGATAACCTCGCGGAATCGCTGTTGGGTTCATCAAAGGATTATGTGTCAGCGGATAATGAAGATAAAAAGATCAAGCGGACCATTGTGTCGACATTGCTGCGAAGCAGTTCGCTTGGTTTGGTGGAAGCCATTCAACAATCCCGCCGGTCTGCGGACGTGAACTACCTGGTGTTGGTTGACCAGTTTGAAGAATTGTTCCGTTTCAAAGACAGCAGCGACCCCAACTCCATTAACGAAACCCTGGGCTTCGTTAACCTCCTCATGGAGGCGGTGAACTACGAAGACGCACCGATTTATGTAGCCATCACCATGCGTTCTGATTTCATAGGTGATTGTGCTCAGTTTCCCGAATTAACCCGTAAAATCAACGATAGCCATTACCTGATTCCTCAAATGACCCGCGACCAAAAGCGCCGCGCCATTGAAGGTCCTGTGGCCGTTGGTAATGCCAAGATTACCCCTCGCCTTACCCAGCAATTGCTGAATGACCTGGGTGACAACCCTGATCAGTTGCCCATCCTGCAACACGCGCTCATGCGTACCTGGAGCTATTGGGCACGATTCAAGGACTATGAAGAAGAGCAGCTGGACCTCAAGCACTACGAAGCGATTGGTACGATGTCAGAAGCATTGTCCATGCACGCCAATGAGGCCTACGACGAATTGGATGAAGAACAACAGCGGATATGCGAAGTCATGTTCAAAGCCATCACCGAAAAACGCGGTGAGAACTTTGGCATTCGCCGTCCCACGCGCCTGCAGGAGATTGCTTCCATCGCAGACGTATCTGAAAATGATGTAGCAGCAGTTATCGATAAATTCCGGGAAGCCGGACGTTCACTTGTTACCCCAGCCTATGGTATACCCCTCGGACCAAAGTCCATGGTGGATATCTCTCACGAATCACTCATGCGTATTTGGGTTCGACTCAAGAACTGGGTGGATGATGAAGCGGATGCCGTGCAGATGTATTTGCGTCTCGCGGAAGCCGCCACACAGTACCAGGTAGGCAAGGCTGGCCTCTGGAGACCACCGGATTTGCAGTTGGCCCTCAACTGGCAGGCCAAGCACCGCCCTACCCTCGTGTGGGGACAGCGCTACAACCCTGCGTTTGAGCGGACCATGATCTTCCTCGAGTATTCCAAGAAAGAGTGGGAAACCGAGCAGCGGATCAAGGAATTAGAGCAGAAACGCCGATTACAGCGCGCCCGCACAACGGCCACCGTATTTGGTGTGCTGGCTATTGTGGCCCTTATCGCACTCGTGTTCGCATTCTTCCAAAAGACAGAAGCGGATGCCCAACGTAAGGCCGCACAGGAAAATGAAGCCAAGGCACTTATTCTAAAAGCCGAAGCTGATAAAAGTGCTGAAGAAGCCAGGCGTCAGACCAAGATAGCCCTTGAAGAAAAAGCCAGGGCTGAAGAAGCCCGTAAGCAGGCGGATGCATCACGAATTGAAGCTGAAAAACGGCGCCAGGAGGCAGAAATTGCCAAACAGGCGGCTGTCGCCGCAGAAGCAAAGGCCAAGGTAAACGAGGCTCGCGCCGTTGCGCAGGAGGACATTGCCAAGAAGGAGGCCGATCGAGCCCGCAAAGCTGAAGCCAGTGCACGGGCTGCCCAATATATCGCCCAGGGCAAAGCCATGGCTATTAAATCCAAGGAATTGAGTGATAGTGACCCTGAACTGGAAGCCCTCCTGGGGCAGCAGGCATTCAAATTCAATTCTGCCTTTGGCGGCAATCCATTTGATAATGACATTTTCAATGGATTATACAAAGCCCTGGATGTGTGGAAAGATCCACTCACCAAGAATCTCTCAGGTCACGACAAGGGGGCCGCGCGTGCGCTGGTTACCAGGGCGTCGCATGAGGAGATATATTCAGGTGGAAGTGACGGAAGAATCCTGCGATGGACCAAGGCAAATGGTACCTGGAATGCCGACACCATTATGAGTGTTCGCGACTATTATCAGGTTTATTCACTGGACTTAAGTCCAGACGGCAACTGGTTGGTCGCTGGAGGTGCAGTTACTTCAGACATAACCAAGAATTACATCGAACTGTATGATCTGAAGAATGGCGGTGCTCCCAAGAGAATAAGTGGATTCTCCGGTGTCGAGACGGTACTGTTCTCTGAACTTGAGCATGGAGCTTACGTTCGCGAACAGGCTGGTTTCAGTATTAAGTACACTGACTTCAATACCGTGCGCGAAGTAATAAAGCCGAAAGAGAAAATTCATACAATTGCCATGAGTCCAGACGGAAAGAGAATTGCCGGAGCAAGCTCCACTGGAATATTGTATGAGTGGGATATCTCCAGGAATTATGCTGAGAAGGTTGTTTACACATCACCGGATGGCGCCGACTTAACCTCCTTGGCATTCGCACCAGACAACAGAAGAATTGTGATCGGAAACGAAAACGGCATTATTAAAATCGTAACCGAGGATACTAACCTTCAACCCCGCGTACTCTCCGGTCATACGGCACACATAGAACAGATTGTCTTTAACCACGGAGGAACTTTTATGGCCAGCACCAGCCGTGATGGCACCATACGACTCTGGAACTGGGCAAAACCTCAGGACGCCCCAATTGTATTGCATGATGATCAACTTGATGACTGGGTTTGGTCCGCAACCTTTACCCCCGATGACGAGCAACTGATGATGGGTGTTCATAGTGCCCAAGGCAAGTCAACCAAGGTTGGCGATGAAGCTAAATCCAATGAAACCATCCACGTTTGGCCAACGAAGATTGAAGCCATGTCTTCCCAGTTGTGTACTTACATCAAGCGAAATATGACCAAAGACGAATGGGATACTTATGCTGGTAGCCTCAATTATGAGCGAACCTGCGACAATTATCCGGCGAACAACAAATGATCTCTATGAAGCGACTCTATTTATTAGCCTTTGCTGTTTTCCTATCCTCCCAGACGGTTTGGGCCCAGAAGACCAATTGCGCTCAGGTATTGCGACTTGTTCGAAGCACTTATGAGTCTGGGCGTTTGCATGAGATCGAAAACCTGGTGAAGCCCTGTCTGGAAAGCCCAAATGGGTTTACAGATGAGGAACGCCGGGATATCTATCGGTACCTGACCCTTACTCATATTTACCTGGAAGAACCCGAAAAGGCAGATGAAGCCATGCTCAATCTCCTTAGAACGGATCATTTCTTCCAGATAAATAAGACACTGGATCCTGCAGAATTTGTGGCGCTCTACAGAAAGTTCAGAACCGAGCCGGTGTTCAGGGCGAGCCTCAAATTTGGACTCAATGCCAGTCAGCCGACGGTTCAGAAGTACTACAACATCGGCAGTGCTGGTGGTGGATTGGGCAAGTATGGAATCTCCCCCACCTTTCAGGCCATACTCGGCTTTGAGAAGGACATCGCCAACACCAACTTGACCATGGCTCCCGAAATAGGATTCATCAACAGGAAGTATACTTACAATAATCCGACACTTGGATTATCGGATGCCACCGGTACATCAATTAGCTCGCTTGACTACATACAGTCCCAATCATTCCTGGACCTTCTCGGGATCGTACACTATAAGTTTACCAACACCATCCAGGTTCAGACATATGCCGGGGGCGGACCTGGATTGAGTTATATGCTTAGTTCAAGCAATCAGGCAACTACCAAATTAGGTAACGACTTCACGATTGCGCCCCCTACAGAAAACGATAAGACTTCCTTTAATGCGCTTACCTATTCCCTGGTAGCTGTTGCAGGAGGTCGTTTCAAGTTCGGTGATATCTACGTAATGGGTGAGGTGAGGTATCAATATGGTCTTTCCAATATGGTAAACCCGGATAAACGCACCTGGCCAAACCTGGCATTCAACAATCAAATTCAGCACAATGATTATCGACTCAGCACCATCATGGTGAATGTTGGTGTGGTCGTTCCGTATTTCAATCCCAAGAAATTGATCAAGTAAGATGAGAACAATTCTACTTGCCTTATTGGCGCTCAGTGTAGCCGGTTGTCTTAGTGAGAAGGGCACTAACCCCGGATCTACGCCTACATTTATCCGGTACTATAATGGAGGTAATAATGACGATGCCGTCGCCATTGAGGAAACGGCTGATAAGGGATTCATCATACTCGCATCAACCAAAATTCAAAAGGCAGAAGCTGATATTCCAGTCTATAAAATCAAATTGATCCGTACCGATCAGAATGGAAACCCGATCTGGACACGGATTTACCCGGACATTTCAGATAAAGTCAATAATTACAGTGCATCCAGCCTCCAAATTCTTTCCAATGGGGGTTACGTCGTGGTAGGGAATGATATTCAGAGTGATGGAACAAATAAGGTCCTGGTTATGACCGTTGAGGATTCCAAGGGTGATGCCATCAAGATTCAAATGGCAAGCGCCAAACCTTCGGAGGAGGGCCGGGCCGTCGCGGTCAATGCCAAAGGAAACTTTCTCGTGTTGAGTACATCGGGCTCATCTGTAATGTCACTTTCTGAAATAAGTAAAGACTCCCTCAAGAACAACGCAAAGGTTCATTCCAATTGGACGGTCCCCTATTCAGCGGGCGCTACCACCCTGGCCAACCGCTTGTTTGTGGATGAGGTCGGAAAAGTGGTTTGGTCCGGCGTGGCAACCAAGAACGGACTCACCGGCATTCGCCTCGTTAAGACAACGCAAGACAGTGAGTTCACTGACTTTGATCTTCTGATCAGTATACCTACCATCAATGAGATCGGCACTGATATCTGCCGGTATGGCTTCGGCTATGCAGTGACAGGATCGACTAACCAAAAGGCAGGTCAAACAGCAGCCGGCTCGGACACCGATATTTTATTCAAGAGACTGTCCAGTGACGGTACCGTACTGAGCACACAGTCATTTCCATTCGACACATCCGGAACTGATAACCAAAACGATACCGGGAATTCTATTTCTTCAACTCAGGATGGCGGATTGATCATTCTTTCTTCAGTTAACTCTGCCGCCATTCAGGGTAAAGGAGATACAGATTATTACCTGATCAAGGTGGACGCCTTTGGACAAAAGACCTGGTACAGCTCTTTTGGAAGTATATATAAAGACGATGGTGTTGCCGTCCGCCAAACCAGCGACGGTGGGTATGTGGTGCTTGGCACCACAACCCAAGGAGGTCTTAAACTCGTAGCCTTGATTAAAACCAATGGCGTTGGAAAGATCCTTTGATCACTGAATTGTATTTGAACTTTACTGCACAGCCTATTTGATATTTTTTTAAGTCGAAGCCGATATGAGAACCACTCCCTTAAATTCTTCAGGAAAAAAGTCGATCATGATGAATAATCGAACCAGCCTTGGTCGGACGATATTCTTGATCGCAGCCGGTTGGCTGTTAGGGATTTCCGCTTTTGGACAAACCCAGACCTTTACCACTTCAGGTACTTTTAACGTGCCTACCGGAGTAAACAAAGTGACAGTTGAAGCATGGGGTGGCGGTGGCGCTGGTGGTGGCGTAAATGGAAGTAACACCCAAAATCGAGGTGGTGGTGGTGGTGCCGGTGGCAGCTACACAAAAGCGACCAATGTGACCGTAACCCCTGGAGGTACCGTGACAGTAACCATAGGCGCAGGCGGTGCTGGTGCGACTGCTGCCAATGGCGGTGCTGGAGGCACAACCACTTTTGGCTCAGGCTCACCAGTAACTGCAATAGGTGGCGCAGGGGGTACACTCGGTCAAAATACAGCCTCCTCAGGTGCTGGCGCCGGAATAACAACAGGAACAAACTTCAATGGCGGCGCAGGCGGTACAGCACCTGGTGATGCCACAAACGCAACAGCTGGTGGCGGCGGTGGTGGTGGAGCCGGTTCAACGGGCAGTGGTAGCGCTGGAAGTGGATCATCAGCGGGAGCAGGTGGCTCCGGTGGCGGTGGAGCAGGAGCAGCTGGTGTTTCAACAAGTGGGAATGGTGCCTCTGCAGTTGCACTTTCAGGCGGTGGCGCTGGCGGTTTTGACCTGAACACCAATACTGATCGAAAAGGTGGTGATGGATTCCGCGGTCAGGTGATTGTGACCTGGTCACAACCAACCCCAACTATCTCGGTTTTTGGCCCCACCCCTACAACGGGGACACCGGTGTTCCAGGTTGTATTTTCAACACCCATTAATACAGGCTCATTTACCGGGGCAGACGTTACACTTACGGGTACCGCAACCGGTACTCTCGCAGCTGCCATTGCAGAAATCGCGCCCAATGACGGTACGACATTTACGATCACTGTTTCAGGTATGACTGCCTCAGGAACAGTAATCGCCAATATTGCGGCGGGTAAACTTCAGGATACCAACGGCAACGATAACCTCGTAAGCAATGCCGGGACTACGATAAACTATACACATGATACTACCGGACCAACCGTAGCCATCACGGCACAAAGTACCAGCCCGACAAACACCAGCCCTGTTTTTAAAGTCGTTTTCAACGAACCAATTCTTGTTGGATCATTCATCGGTACTGATGTAACCCTCACAGGAACAGCTGGGGCCACCACGGCCACTATCGCACAAATTGCGCCCAATGATGGCACAACATTTACCATAACGGCTACAGGCATGACTGGAGTCGGAACAGTTATCGCAGAAATAGCAGCGAGTAAGGTCACTGACATCGCCGCAACTCCTAATCAGAATTCTGCAAGTAACCTCGGCACTTCCATCACCTTCGATAATGTTGGTCCCAATGTAACAGTTGATCAGGCTGTTGCGCAAGCTGACCCCACCACAGGTACAACCATAAATTTTACTGCAGTATTTTCCGAGGCCATTAATCCAGCAACCTTCACAGCTGGTGATATTACCAATTCAGGAACAGCAGGTGGTGCAACCATTGGAACACCGACGACGGCTGACAATATTACCTGGAACATTCCGGTAACGGGTCTTTCCAGTGACGGAACTGTTATTCTCACCATAGCAGCAGCCAAAGTTCAGGACCCGGCTGGCAATGATAACGCCGCATCTACATTCACCGATAAGACCGTTACATTTGATATAGCACCTACCGTTACGGTTAATCAAGCTGTTGCTCAGGCCGACCCTACCAATGGCGCAACAATCAATTTCACCGCCGTATTCAGCAAGGCCATTGCACCCGCTTCGTTCGTGGCCGCAGATGTTACCGTGGGCGGTACAGCAACCGGCTCTACGGCAGGCACACCTACAACATCAGACAATATCACCTGGAACATCCCGATTACCGGCATGTCAGCCACAGGTACAGTGATTGTATCACTGGCCGCCAACAAAGTATTGGATGCAGCCGGAATTGGAAACATAGCGTCTACCTCAACAGATAATTCGGTCACCTATGATGTCACCGGACCTGACGTGACGATTAATCAGGCAGTCGCTCAAAGTGATCCGAGCAATGTCAGCCCCATTAACTTTACGGCTGTCTTTACTGAGGCAATTAATCCAGCAACCTTTACTGCTGCAGACATAACCGTGGGTGGAACTTCTGCAGGTGCCTCAGCTGGCTCGCCTACGACCTCTGATAACATTACCTGGAATATTCCGGTTACGGCAACTGCAGACGGTACTGTTATCGTCTCCCTGGCGGCCGCTAAAGTAACCGATGTAGTTGGTAACAATAATACCGCCTCAACATCTACTGACAACTCGGTGTTATACGATACCCCGCTTACGGTAACCTTGAATCAGGCAGTTGCTCAGGCAGATCCAACCAACGCAGCTACCATCAATTTCACTGCAGTATTTAACAAAGCAATAACGCCAGCATCATTTATAGCCGGGGACGTTACCATTACTGGTACGGCCACCGGCGCTGTTGCCGGAACCCCGACCACCGCTGATAATATCACCTGGAATATTCCGGTTACAGGTATGTCTGCGGCAGGAACTATAATCGCAGCCCTCGGAGCTGGTGTTGTGACCGATCCTGCCGGATTCTCCAACCAGGCATCCACCTTTACGGACAAAACCGTGACCTACGATAATGTACCGCCTTCGGTAACCATCAATCAGGCAGTCGCACAACTCGACCCTACGAATGGCGCAACGATCAACTTTACTGTAGTGTTCAGCGAGGCTATCAACCCCGCAACCTTCACAGCTGGAGACATTGCCATTAGTGGCACTGCTATTGGAGCAACTGCTGGAACCCCAACTACAGCTGACAACATTACCTGGAATGTGCCAGTGACCGGCATGACGACGGATGGCTCTGTGATTGCTGCTATTGCTGCGGCAGCGGTCACGGATGTGGCAGGTAATAACAATACGGTATCGACATCAACGGACAATACGGTTACGTACAAGACCGGAACTGCAACAGGTGGCGTAGTTGGTGCACCAACTACCTCCGATAACATCACCTGGAACGTGGCCGTTACCGGCCTAACCGGATCAGGAACAGTCATACTTTCACTCGGTGCCAACAAGATCACTGATCCTGCAGGCAACAACAATACGGCCTCGACTTCCGCAGACAATACAGTAACGTTTGACAATGTCCCCCCTACCGTTACAGTCAATCAGGCTGTGGCACAGGCAGATCCAACTAATGCATCACCCATAAATTTCACTGCCATTTTCAGCGAAGCAATTAATCCGGCCACTTTTACAGCCGGCGATGTGACGTTGGCAGGCACAGCTGCAGGATCCGTTGTCGGCGCGCCAACCACTTCTGATAACATCACCTGGAATATCCCAGTTACAGGAATGTCCTCTACAGGAACGGTGATCGTTTCACTGGGTGCCAACAAGGTGACGGATCTGGCCGGAAACAACAACACGGCTTCTACCTTTACGGATCAGACCGTAACCTATGATATTACCCCGCCTGCAGTTACGTCCATTGTTATCGGACCTGCTGCACCACTGACAGGCATAGGAACAACCAATGGCACAAGTGCATCTTCAGTACCCTTTCAGGTTACCTTCTCTGAAGCAGTATCAGGTCTTGACCCAAGTGATTTCATTCTGTCAAACACAGGCACCGTGTTAGGCACGATTGCTTCAGTCACAGGCGGCCCCTCGGTATATACTGTAACCGTCAATACGATATCTGGCAATGGAACTATGCGACTGGATTTCGCTAGTAACGGTAGCGTAATCGATGTCGCCACCAACCCTACAACCCTCTCCTTTAACGGTGGTGGTGCTGGTGCCACTTACTCCATCGTCCTGCCTCAACCAACATCCCATGTGACCGGGCTCACAGCCGCACCTGGTGCAGACAATTTCTCGATTAAACTGACCTGGATAGGCAGCGCTGCCGGCGCCAATCGTTACCTGATACGCGCCAAAGGTCAGTTGGACGATGATTCTAATGGAACCTACGTAGCGGTCACCGATGGAACGATTGTATCTAACGACCTTATTTTTGGAGACGGTAATGGGGAGGTCAACACTTCATCGGCCATATTTACATTTACATTCAATACGCTGTTGTCCGGAAAAACCTACGACTTTGAAGTAATCCCAGCTGCCCTTTCTCCCCTCAACTCGGCAGATAACATTGACTATTTAATCGACGGCTCGCAACCATCAGTTACTGCAACGACCACAACGGCTTCTACTGGAACCCTGGTGGCGGGCACAGCAATACCACCCGCTACGATATCTTCTTTGACCACCGCATTTGCCGTACCATATAATTTCTCATTTATCCTCAAGGATGACGGACTCTCCCCGGCATTGGATAACGCAAGAACCCGCTTCTCCCAGATCGTAATTACGGCCGGCGGCAGTAACACCGTAAGCAATTGGAGCGACGTAATTGCAGAAGCACAGTTAACTGACATTACTGAAAACCTTGCCAGTCCGATTCTAACCACTACTATCGGGGTTAATACGATTACTTTCTCAAGCATTGCGAATGGTTCCAATGCCATCGGTGCTTTGGATGACAATGAGCAAAAGGAATACCGCCTGCGCATCCGATTAAAGAATCCGCTTACCGGAGGTGCGTATCAGACAATCGACAACCAGGCATTTGATTTTCAGATCAAGACGGCGGATATCACTTCACTCGTCGGATTATCACAATTCTCTCAAATAGCTGCCGGACAATCCGCCACCAGCGGTGCCGGCGTAAATACGGTGGATGTCTCTGCTACCCAAATCACATTCAATCCCGCCTTTGGCGGAGTTCAACCCCCAGCCACTGCATTGGTATTGACGAATCTGAGCACGACCCCCGTTGCCCGGGCAGTAGACGCCAATGGCAATACAGACAAGAATTTTGCATCAACGCTCAACATTACTACACCCGGTTCATTAGGGCTCTCTCAAACCACGCTTCCCAGCGATGCGCTGGCTCCCAACGCCGGTGTATATACATTCCCCGCAACCTTCCAGTACCAAACCTCAAATGGAGTAGCCAACAATGGAACACTGACACTGGCCAATGGCATTTCCGGTACCAGCAGCAACGTAACCGTTTCTTTCAGTAACAGTACTACCCTGGTTGCCGGTGCCAACCCCGAACCAGTCAAATACTCATCACTACTAACGAGCCTCATCGGATTTAACATCGTCAACAACATGGTATTTGATTTTAATGTGACCGATGACAACGGAGGTGGCGGTGACGGTGCCCCTACCAGAATTTCAGGGGTTGTCGTGACGCAAGGCACAGGCAATGATGTTGTTGATTGGACACAAGCCATCAATGATGCGTTGATTTATGACGGCACCACCACATTCTTTGGAACGGTAAACCCAACCAACATTACCTTCACGGGACTTCCCAATCTTTCACCGGGAAATTTTGGGTATGTGGCCGATAACGGAACGCGCAATTTCAGGGTCTATATCCGCCTGAAGCCAACCCTGGGAGGAACATTGCCAGCTACCATCGATAATCTCAATCTCGTCTACGAGGTTTTGGCAAACAATTTTACGCTTGACCCAGTCAGCAGTGGAATAGCCCCCGGCGAAAACGAGAATTCAGGATCTACCAATAACGCGGTAGATGTCATTACCACCCAAATGGCTTTCACCAATATCATTGGAAGCCCAACCCTTGTCTCCAAGGATATCTCCATTCAGCAGTCAGTGCCTGTGGTGCAGGCCATGGATGCCAATGGCAACCGGGATCTTGATTATAACTCCACAACCATCTCAGTGGTTGATAACGGGGGCCGGTCGATGCTGAACCCTCCCGGGGCAAGCTCACTCAATGCAGGCTTACTCACCTTTGCGAACAACTTCCAATTCACTTCAGTCGGACCGGCCAATACATTAACGGTTTCATCGACTACACCAAATGCTGCGGCAGGCATACCGTCAGCCGCTGTTTCACCGGCATTTGTGGTTCAGGCTGGTTCAGCGACCACCATTACGGCAGGCGCAGCAGCACCAGCAACGATCTCGTCCTTGATTAATACTAATCCAGGCGTAACGGTCTTCAATTTTGTCGTAAACGATGACCCCAGCGGAACACCAGCAGCCCAGGATGATGGTAATCCGACATTAATTACTGCGATGACTATTACACAGGCAGCTACAAATAGTGCGACGTTAGCGGACTGGACGCAATCCATCGCGGGTGCTATTCTGACGGATGGCACTAACACCCTGGTTGCATCCGCTATTACTGCCACCAATATTCAGTTTACTGGAATCAACATCGCCAACCTGGGTCTTATTGCAGATAACGGAACCAAGACCTACAACCTGAAGATTTGGTTAAAAGCGCCACTGGGTGGGTCACTTCCCACCACAATCGATGGCAAAGGCTTTGGATTTGAAATCCTAACCAGCGGAGTTACCGCGAGCACAAGCGGCACTGGACTACTGCCTGCCCAAATTCAAAACTCGGGAAGTGCAGACGTTGTGACTGTTATTGCGACCAGTCTCCACTTTATTTCTCCGGCAAGCTCCACCAACGCCAGTGTGAATGTTGCTATCCCAGGCATTCTGATTGAGGCTGTCGACAACAACGGAAACCGCGATCTGGATTACTCAGGCGCATCGGCCACAGTTCAAAGTGTCACGAACGCATCAGGTCAAACCATGAGTGGACAACCCACCAATGGTACCACCCAGTTTTCATCCGGACCACTGCCGGGCACCCTGGCTTTCAACCCTGCATTTAAGTTTACTACCGGTGCGAACAACGATGATGTAACCCTTACCGTGAAGTCAGGTGCCAATGGAAATGGCACAACCTGCGGAGTCAATGGCATTATATGCGGAACTTCTCCCGCGATTACCATACTTTCTTCATTTGAATCCCGTATCAACGGCGATCCGACGTTTACATTCTCTCCTACCATTAACTATCTGAACTATCAGGCACCCAATATCGCGCCTGTCGACATCACCAATGGTAACGGCAGCTTTGAATTGGCCAGGTTGGTGCTTTCCGACGGGGACGCCGATGGTACTGCTGGTGATGCAGACGGATCCGCCACTGTACTTAATTCAGTAACCATTCGGATCGCGGACGCAGCCAACAACTCTATGATGGCCGGTATCCGGAGCATAGCCCTGTACAATAGTGGCTTCGCAGGAGCTACCGAAATCGCTGAGCTTACACCAAGTCCTGCTGATATCGCCGCCGGTCAGATCACTTTCAGTGGTTTGTCAATAACGGCACCGGACGATAACCTGGTAGCCAGTGTTTTCACAGCCACACCGATCTCCATTCGGGTGAGCTTCAACAATACTTCTCCAGCCATCACCGATCGTACCCTCTACAGGGCTAGCGTTGTTGCGGCTACCGTGGGTGTTGGTTCTCAGTTCAGAAATAACCCAGGTGATATCGCCGGACTCCCGGGAGGGATCACGGCCCCTGTCGCGGTTAACATTCTGGACGTTATTGCCACAAAACTTGATTTCACCTCTCAGCCAGCAGCTTTCGCCGGTATCCTTCAACCTACAGTGTTTGGGCAAGTTCAGGCCCGTGACAAATTCGGACTCCTGGATACGGATTTCAACAACATACCCGCCAGCGTTACATCAGGTGTAAGCGTGAGCGGCTCGTTCATATTCTTTAATGGTGTCCTCGATATGTCCACCCTTCAATATGGGGGAAGTGGAGATGGTACCCTCAACGTACTGGCTGGCGGGCTTTCCAGCAATACCAACAACGTACCGGCCGGGATTATTTCCACACCTTGTATACATGTAGATGTCATGAATGTGTCTGCATTCTATAACACAGGTGGCGCTGGTGGTGTGGTCACTTCAACCAACCTGGTTGGTGGAACAGCTAATAAAGTCATCTTCGGATTTTCATTCAATGCACCGTACACCATTACCTCACCGTCGGTTCAACCCAAAGTTCAGAAGTTCACCATTTCGTTTAATCAACCTACTACCGGTGTCTTCTTTAACATGAAAGTGGTTGAATCAACTAACGGCACATACAGCAGTGGTCTGCCCGATGTCACCAGCATTGGCGCTGCACCATTGACCCAACCCACACCCAAGGACCTGTTGATTGATTTTAGCTCGTCACCACGTGACTTGCAGGCGAACCCCAATCTGACTTACTTCCTGATCGTGGATATTGACCCGACAGCCAGCGGAGCTACTCCAGCCATGCAGGTATCATTGGTTGACGGTGGGTTCGGAACAGCTACAAATAATAACATCACGATTGTAGGCGGAGCACCTGCGAATCTGGATAAGGCAAGCTCGTCCGCATCCGTGTTCGGTCAGACTTATACTTTTGCTTCGATCTTCCCTCCTGTGCTTACCAGCTCCTATCCGGATGTAGCACAGTCAAATGTAGATCCCGCGCAGGACAAGATTGAGCTTACGTTCAGCGTACCGGTATTTACGTTGGATGGTAAAGCCACATTGGTAGACAAGGCCAATCCCGCCAATACAGCAACCTTGACGGCGCTGAATGGGGCATATGCAAGCGGTGCAGGTATCGCTGCACAACCCATCATATTCTCAATCCCCTCTGGATTTATGGTGGCGAACCATGAATACTATGTCACCATTCCTCAAGGCAATTTCACCGGAACGGGTGGAACCGGTATCATGGATGCGGCTAACAACGTCTTCGGCGGCATCTCCTATTCCGGAACCCTGTTCTTCAAAACGGCCAATACAATTCCTCCGAAGTTGTTGGGAACGGCTATTACTAAGGTCCCGGCCGTCCCATCAGATCCTATTGTGACAGACATTACCTCAACAGGGGCTACACTGAATGCCATTTTTGACAAACCGGGAACCGCCTACTTTATGGTGCTGGCGTCAAATACAGCACCTCCAACAAATGCTCAAATAAAAGGGACGTCTGCCTACCTAGCGAGCACAGTTATTGCACGCGGGTCTATGCCAATCGGCAGCACAAATCCAGTTTCTCAGTTTGGAACGATAACGCCACTTTCAGGAACATTTGCCCCCGGTACCCACTATGTATGGATGTACGCCGAATCATATTCAGAACTGAACCACGTGCAGACCGCGATACCGACCAGTGCTCCGTACGGCAGCGGCCCAAATTTCACTGAAAATACGCCGGGTCCGACACTCAGTTTCACCGCACCACCAGTCTCCAGTTCGGCAACCATCACAACCAACCTGCCCAACATATCTATTTGTAACAACAGCTATCAGATTCTGAACGCTCCGATTATCATATCGGAGAATGCTAATAATATGTTCTTCCAGCCCAGTGTTGGTGCAGGAACGCAAACATTTAACCTGGTACTTCCTGCCGGATTCCAGTTTGATGTTACACTGAACGGTACAACACCGAAGTACGGAACGCTTACCCTGGTAGGTAGTGACTTCCTGGGTGCTGGCAGCCTGAGCTTCCTGGGCAATAGTATCCTCACGGTGCAGTTTAAGAACAGCAATACACTTTCGCGAGATAAGATTATAATTAGCGGACTACGTGTAAAGGCAACAGGATCATCCAGTAACTCAATGTTCAGGCTGGGGGGCAATGCTCTCCCCTCGATCACGGATGGTTCTGCCATAGCTACACTTACGTCCTTCGACGCGGCAACCATCAACTTCGACAACAGCTATTCGTCCGGTAAGTTGGGTATTTCGCAACCGGCCAGTGTGGTTACGGCCATTCCTGATGACACCAAGCCCGCCCTGATCCAGCTTACACCCTACATCGACCCTCTTTCTGATGACTTTGGTCCGAGTTCCTTTAGCGGACAGGGCGTGAACATCAACACCCTTACATTGGCTGCTGTTACGCTGGATGCTCCATTTAATATCACCATCACGCACACCGACAACAATGGGTGCATTTCCCAGAATCCGGTGCAATACCTGGTTTATGATCACAACAAAGCGGTTAATATCACCAAATCAGGCCTTGCTGACCAGGGCCCCTATTGCAGCACGAACACCAACTTTGTCGTCAACCAATATACCCCAGCTTCTCCAAGCCCAATAAAACGCGATATCAAGTATGATAACCTTCCGGGTTACTATATGGAAGCGTTGTATGCTAATATTCCGGCTTCATCCACCACAGCTAACATCATTAATGCAACTTCATTTGGTGGCGCTTGGACATCCTTGATAAGGAATCTGCCAAACCTTGTTTCAACTACAACAGTTGGAGGCCGTCCTTATGTAACCTATAATTTTGATGAGGCATTTATCCTTAATGCCCCATCCTACTCCTCTGCTGCGTTACCTCTTGTCACAAGCCCGCTGATTGGTACAATACCGGCTGCACCAGCCGTGACAGCCGGAACATTGCCAGACCCTTACAGTTTCTTCAAATCAACTTCTGGTCAAAACCAGACTTTCTACAATGGAGGGTCGATAGGATTTGTTGAATTCACCGGTGTATACAGAAGTATCACAAACCCTACCGTTGTGGTTCCCCGTAAACAGATTGTTGAGTTCTTTGTGCCTGCAGTTCCCCTGGTGGAGGTAGGACAATCCAATCAGGTCAATGCGATTAGCCCTGGAACTCCCAGTGCGGTGTACCAATACTGCGAGGCCGGCGGATTGATTAATATTAGTGGTTACCCTGCAGCCTTGGCGGGAACTTCGATTGGCCGCTTTACCGTAACCGACGCAGTATCCGGAGCCATTCTTTATGATGTTCCGCCAGTAGGTGCTTCAACAATACCAACTGCTATTCCACCGCGCCTGGCAGGAAGTGTATTCGTGGACAATGGAAACGGTACCGCAACACTCGATCCTGCCCAGTTGCCGCATGGATATAAGACCATGAAAATTACCTACACCTATCAGCAGAATAATTCTCCTTGTCAGACGACTGCTTCGATTGTTGTACAGGTAACCCCTAACCCTATTGCACGATTTAGTTTTGCCAGTGCATTCTCTCCGAATACACCGGTTGGAACGGCGTATTGCGAGAATCGTCAAATCAACTTCGACGCAACTTCGAGCACCATACCTGCACCATTCTCGATTGTGAAATACTCCTGGAAATTTGCTGAGCCCAACACAGCTGATCCTGCACCCGGAAGTCTCCCTACCCCATGGAGTCATACCTATTCCACCCCCTCCACGTACGCGCCGTCACTAGATGTGACATCCAATGTAGGCTGCCCATCTGTACCCTACAATGCTGTACCGCCAACATTCCCTACGGTTGGATCATTTAGCCAATCCATCGTAGTGGATGCTATACCCAATGTGAAGACCAAAGTCACGGGAACGTCCATCGGTGATACATTTGTCTTCTCTGACAACGGTTCGACCTATACAGGTTCGCCGACTTTTGGCTGGGATTTCGATGGAAACAATACAATTGATAAAACTGGCGCAAGTGTAACCACAACGTATGCAACCCCCGGCATGGTGAGCTATGACATGACTGTCACCAGCTCAAGTGGTTGTGTGAACAAACTTAGTTTACAACCTACACCCGACCCCAGCCTCGTCCAGCCCTATACCAACTATCGCAAACTGATTATTTTGGATCGGGTAGCCCTCCCGGCCAGTGGAGTTTACTCTACTGACTTTGAGCCAGCCAGCGGAGGTAATGGAAACTGGCAACCCGGCGGAGTTGGAACCAGCATCGGTACTATTTACAAGTCGGCACTGACTTCCAGTTGGGCATACGATCAAACGGATATCGCCACACCGGCCGAACCTCTGATCGTAAAACAGAACCTGTGGAAGACCGGCGTGGGATCAGCTACCTATAATCCGGCAGAACATTCAGCGTTGTATTCTCCCAGCTTTGATTTGACCAAACTCAATCGTCCTATGATTTCCTTCAATGCCGTAGTGCAGATGGAGAAGAGCGACGGTGTGGTCCTGGAATATTCAACAGACAACCTGAACGTGGCAGACCCCAACAAAGTGTGGCTTACCTTGGGTGCCATCGGAGACGGGGAAGACTGGTTTACAGATCAAGGTATTGCCGGTCGACCCGGTACGCAGGTTGCCAATGACTATGGATGGAGCGGGTCCGGCAAAACACTCTGGCAAGGTCCTAAACACGTACTTGACGTGATGTATCCCCCGGCCAATCCGGTGGCCCCTTCCAATGCGGTATTTCGCTGGTCTTTGGGTTCGGCTGTAGCCGCCAATGGTGTTATTCAGGCAAAAGGGTTTGCCCTGGACAACGTGCGGATTGGTGACCGAACCCGAACTGTATTGCTTGAGAGCTTCACCAGCACAAGCAACAGCGACCCGTCTGAAAAGGTCGAAAACACAGCCATTGCAAACTTTAATAGCAATGGCGTTGGCACCGAAGTAGTTAAGATCAATTATCACCTCGGCTTCCCGGCAAAAGATCCTTTCAACGAAGACAATGCCGCCGATCCTTCGTCGAGAGCCTTGTTCTATAACATTGTGAAAACACCACGGTCCGTGATGGATGGGCATGGTGATCCTTCCGGAAATGATGGGCTCTTTAGTTCATGGGTGCCCGGCTTTTACCAGCTCAGAACTCTTCAGCTGGCTCAGGCATCAATCAACATCGGTGCAACCAATAACCTGAATGGTTCAGGGCAGCCCGATGGCGGAATCAAGATAGATGTTGACTTCACGTCTGAAGTGCTCACTGGTTTGCCTCCGAATACAACACTTCATGTAGCTGTGCTCGAGAAGGCCGTGCCATCCGGTTCGCTTTCGTCTTCACAACAAGCCATGATAAAGAGTGGAGAAACGAATTTTGAATTTGTATTGAAAAAGATGCTGCCTACCGCCGCCGGCACACACTATAGTGCCGTGATACCTTATCATGGTACACCAAAGAAAGAATCCTTCGTTTATTATCCTGAGTCAAAACGACTCTATGCACCCGGAGGAGATCTTGCTGTTGCCGTGTTCCTGCAATCAGAGACAGCACCTTACGAAGTCTATCAGGTTGAAATCCTGAAGACAGTAATCGATCCGCCGATTGTCACGGGTATAGAGCCTATCCCGGCCGATCAGATTATCGTGTACCCCAACCCGGCCAACAAGGAATTCACCGTACAATTCCCTGGCGCATTGGCGGCACCAGCTTCCATGCAGCTGATCGATCAGGTAGGAAGCGCCAGCCTGAGGACAACGGCCGCGGAAGGATCAATTTCCAAGACGATCCTGACTGAAGGCCTCGCCTCCGGCCTCTACATCCTGCAAATTGAAATCGCCCCGGGCGTCATCACCCACAAAAAGGTGATGGTCGTACACCAGGAGTAGTAGACCCGTCAAACAGATGTAAATGAATTATGAAAACCCCTGCCTTTTCGGTGGGGGTTTTCTTTTTTTGAACCCCGGCCTTTACTAATTTCAAGCCTTAACCGATTACCCAGCTACATGGAAATATTCCTCTCCGCAGACACCTGGCTGGCCCTCCTTACCCTCTGCTTCCTCGAGATCGTACTCGGCATTGACAACATCATCTTCATTTCGATCGTATCCAACAAACTTCCTGAAGAACTCCGGCCCAAAGCCCGAAATACAGGCTTGGCCCTCGCCATGATCGTCAGGATCGGATTCCTCCTCGGTATCACCTGGATCATCGGATTCACCCAGCCCTTATTCACCGTGCCTGCCAACTGGATCATGGCCAGCGCCCTGGATGTCAGCGGCCGTGACCTGATATTGGGATTCGGCGGAATGTTCCTCATTGCCAAAAGCACCATGGAGATTAACCATGAAATGGAAGGCAGCGACGAGGACGAAGAAGGCGAAAACGGTGAAAAAAAGTCGTCCGTCACCATGTCTGGAACCATCGTCCAGATTGTGCTGCTGGATATCATCTTTTCTTTTGACTCCATCCTGACCGCCGTGGGTATTGTGGACCGGGACAAAGTAATCATCATGATCCTTGCCGTGATCGTATCCATCATAGTCATGATGTTTTTCAGCGGCACCATCAGCCGATTCATCCAGCAACACCCATCCATGGAAGTCCTTGCCTTGGGCTTCCTGATACTGATTGGGTTTATGCTGTTCCTCGAAGCGCTGCATTATATCGTGCCGAAAGGCTATATCTATTTTGCCATCGCGTTCTCCATGCTCATTGAACTCACCAATATCCGGGTGCGCAAGAAAAGGAACCTGAAAAGCAAGCCGGTGAAACTCAATAAGCCATTCAGCGAGGAGGAGATGAAGGACGCCGTGAAGGACCTCAACAAGTAACAACATTTCGTATGAATGATTTACGCTATCCCATCGGGAGGTTTGAGCCGCGCGAGCAATATTCGCAACAGGACATCACAGAAGCCATCGGCAAAATTCAATCCCTGCCAACCCGACTGGCCAAAGCCATAGCCGGTCTTACAGATGCCCAACTGGATACCCCCTACCGCGAAGGCGGCTGGACCGTTCGGCAGGTGGTACACCATGTCGCCGATAGTCACATGAATGCATACATCCGTACTAAATGGACTTTGACTGAGGATACACCAATCATCAAAGCCTACCTGGAAAAGTTGTGGGCGCAAACCGCAGAAAACAGTTCACCGCCGGCCGTCTCGATAGACCTCCTGAGTGCCTTGCATCAGCGTTGGGTTTCGTTGTTGAATACCCTCACGCCCAGTCAGTTGCAAATGAGTTTCAACCACCCGCAAACAGGCAAACAAGTACCCCTTGACCGCATGATTGCCATGTATGCCTGGCATGGTGACCATCACTTAACGCATATTACTAACCTGAAGCAAAGCAGGAACTGGTAAATCGATGGCTGACCCAGGATACCACAGACCACCGGTTCTCTTCACCCCTCACCTGGAGACTATTTATCCGGCACTCTTCCGGAAAGTCAAGCTCGCAAAGCCAGCCCGCGAACGAATCAACACCCCGGATGATGATTTTCTCGACCTGGATTATTATCGCCAGGGGGCAACCCACTGCGTGATCATTAGTCATGGCCTGGAGGGAAACTCCACGAGGGCTTACATTCGCGGCATGGCGAAGGCACTGCTGGGTGCAGGTTTCGATGTCATCGCCTGGAACTACCGGGGCTGTAGTGGCGAACTCAATCGCCAGCGCAGGTTCTATCACAGCGGTGCAACTGACGATCTGGCTACCGTGGTGGCGCACGCCGCAGCCACGTACCCAACGATTTCCCTGGTGGGATTTAGCCTGGGTGGCAACCTGACGCTTAAATACCTGGGCGATGGCCAACATCACCCCGCCATCAGCAAGGCGGTCGCGTTTTCGGTCCCCATGGACTTATACACCAGTTGCCTTGAAATTTCAAGGCCCGGAAACTGGATTTATGCCAGGCGCTTTCTTAAGAGCCTCAAACTGAAAGTGCGTACCAAGTCCGCCGTCAGAACAGACTTGCTTATGGCTGATCTCGACACGGTTAATACACTCATGGAATTTGATAACGTATTCACAGGTCCCGTCCACGGGTTCAAGGATGCCATGGACTATTACACCCACTGTAGTTCACTGCCCGTGTTGCCAAACATTCCTGTCCCGACTCTGGTGGTAAACGCAAAAAATGACCCGTTCCTAAGCAGTGCCTGCTATCCGGCTGCATCGGCAGCTTCCTTGTCAGTGGTACTCGAGTACCCGGAGCATGGTGGCCACGTTGGTTTTGCCCGGTTCGATCAGAAAGGACTATATTGGTCGGATATGAGAGCCGTTGCATTCCTGGTCCATTAAAGATGTTTGCCCGTTACTCCCTAAGTGCCGCCCCTGAGGCTGTAGCCGATCGGTTTTCGGTAGATGTTCCGAAAGCCTACCAGCCGATGTTTAACGCGGCGCCCACCCACCTACTTCCCGTAATTACCAATGACAGTTCCTCCGGACTTTCATTTTTCTATTGGGGCACTTCACCCCTCTGGGCCAACAAAAAGTCCGTAGGGGAAAAGATTATCAATGCACGGATTGAAACGCTTGAGGAAAAGCCCGTACTGAGAAAGAAATTGCGTGATCATCGCTGCCTGATCCCGGCGGATGGATTCTATGCCTGGAAGAGAACGGGCAAAAAGACCAGCATTCCCTACCGGTTTGTTACACAGGATAAAGAGATGTTTTCCATGGCCGGACTCTGGGAAGAATACGAAGATGAATCCAACGAAATACACCATACGTTCTTGGTCATTACCCGTCCTGCAGACAGCAACGTTTCGATGATCGATGAACGCATGCCAGTGATTTTGGATCCCAAAAACGAAAGGGAATGGATCGCCGAAGCCGACGAGCCCTTCCTGATGACTCAACTAAAGGCATACCATCCACCATTGGAACACTATTCCGTGTCATCGCTGGTCAATCAAACAGATCGCAATAGCCGTCTCATCATCATGCCCGCACCAGCTGCTGATCAATTCGGTAACCTGAGTTTGTTTGATTAGAAGCCGTCGCCGTCTTCCTTCTTCTTGTCAATGGGGTCGGCAGATTTCTTCTTGAAGAGTCCGCCCCGCTTCTTCGGTGTTTCCTTAGGCGCTACCGGACCAACCGGCTTATTCCCGGTAGCGGTTGAATCGACCGGCGCCTGTTTCTTCTTAAACAGATTGCTGAAAAAACCACCCTTTGACTTTTTGGTGGTTGAGGTCTTCACCTCACGGCCAGCCTTCTCTTTCTGATCCATGGCTGCACGCACATCAGGCAAAACCAGCAAGTCCCGGAAGTACCACATATAAATGTCCTGATCCAGGTTGTACTTCTCCTTGGTCCTGGTAATGGCATACACGCTGTCGACCGGTTCCTTCTTCATGGTGGAACTGTCATTCGGGTCGGACTCCGCCAGCTCAAATTCGGCACCCTTTTCCTCCTTTAATGAGTCAGGAATCACCGGGTACACCGGGGTCATTTCCACTGTCTGCATCTTTCTGAACTTCTTCCGGTAGGACTCAGGAACAGCGACGAGGTAGCGATTGCTTTTGGAGGTTGAGGCAGTCAAAATCCGCCTGGGGGTAGAGTCCTCCGAGAGGTAGCTGAACTTCTTTTTGAGGGCGTCTTTGTCGTAGATAAATGCACTCTGATAGGCAGGGCAAATCAATCGCTGGGTACAAGCTCCCAGCAAGAGGATTAAGCCAACACTAAACAAAAAAGCCCGGATCATGGGTACATTAATACGCAATCAACAAAATTAAAGAATTAACCCCAACTAATCCGTTTTAAGGCTTAAAAGTAACCAATTTAAAATATTGATAATCAATAATTTAAATACCGATACTTGATTTTTCACTTTTACTAAGGCCGGACACCACCAGGTTATAAGATTGGTCAATGAGCTGCCTGAGTAGTTGGACAGGAACACCGTTTCTGATTTGCACCGTGATCCAATGTTTCTTGTTCATGTGAAATGCCGGAATAACGAAGTCATAACGCTCGCGGAGTTCGGCACCGTATTCCGGATCGACCTTTAGGTTTACGCCTTCAAAGTTCTCCAGGTTGGTCAAGGCAAACATTTTACCTCTCACCTTGAATACGAGCGTGTCAGGGCCAAATGGAAAGGTTTCTTCAGCGCCTGGTTTGGCGAGGCAATAAGCCCTGAAGGACTCAATATTCACAGAAATAAGCGCTTGGTGATCATATAAATCACGGCCAGAAGAAAAATGATGATGGAGAGTTTATTGACACCATGCATCATCCGAAGGTTGATGTTGCTGGGACGATTGGGATCCTTTCGCCGGAAGAAATATCCTCCTACTTCTCCCAGGGAAAGGAATTCACGCAGTGATAATTTCTTTTTGGTGTTCTCCGGTTGCTGCAGCTCAGGGTCCATAGGTTATTGCAAATCAGTAGATTCAATCCAGTTTCCGTCTTCACGTATAAGATCAATAAGGGCATCCACCGCCTGTGCGGAGGGCACATTCTTTTTCACCACCGTTTTACTCCTGTACAGCGTAATCCGGCCAGGCCCTGAGCCCACATAGCCGTAGTCTGCATCAGCCATTTCACCCGGACCGTTGACGATACATCCCATGATGCCAATCTTCACCCCTTTCAGGTGGTTGGTCCTAGACCTGATTTTGGCTGTCGTTTCCTGGAGATCAAAAAGGGTGCGGCCACAGGAAGGGCAGGAAATATATTCTGTTTTGGAAATACGGGTGCGGGTGGCCTGCAGGATATTGAATGCCGTTTCGTTGATAAACTTATCGGATCAATTCCTGATAGGTGCGCCGCACAATGACAGGCAAGGTCACGCCCTTGACCATCAGTTCTACAAATAACCTACGCTGCTCCGCATAGCCATGCAGGTTTGTGGTTTCAATCACCAGGACAACTGTAGGGTCAGCCTGCAACATCCTTAGGTTTTCATCCGTGATTGCGGACAGCGATGCGGAGACGAAGTTGACCTCGCTGGATTTTTCAGCCGCAGCCTTGAATTCAGCCAGGGTGAACATGGGGTACGTTCGCGATCTGGATTTTTGTTTCACCCACAAGGCTTGGTCGCAGATTACAGCCAAAGTTCCCGGGATGTCAAAGTCAACCGGTTTGAGTCCGGTGTACACATAATCACAGGCCATGTCGGTGATGTTCCACTTGTCCAGAGCAACCGCATATTGATAACCGAAAGCAAACAACGATGCAGGGGTAATGGTATCCCGGTGCGACAAATCGCCGACTACGCGGGGCACCTGATGGCCACCGATCAGAGCGACGGTCCGTGATTCCCGTCGGGTATAAGCATATGGATTAACAGGATACTGTTGAATTTCAGGAATTGGGGCGTGCGGCGACCGGGTCTTGTAGCGATCGGCAAGCTCAATGCAAACAGGAACTTCGGCTTCTGGCTCTTCGGTGAGGGATACCCGGATAGTATCTCCCAGGCCATCTTCGAGCAGGGTTCCGATGCCCACAGAGGATTTGATGCGTCCATCCTCTCCATCGCCGGCCTCGGTCACCCCGAGGTGCAATGGATATGGTTTCAATTGTTCCTCATCCAGCTTCTGCACCAGCAGCCGGTAGGCCTGAATCATCACCTGTGGGTTGCTGGCCTTCATCGAGAGCACCACGTTGTAGTAGTTCAGGTCTTCACAAATGCGGAGGAATTCCAGCGCCGACTCTACCATGCCCAGCGGAGTATCCCCATAGCGGCTCATGATCCTGTCTGACAGGGAACCGTGGTTGGTACCTATCCGCATGGCGGTGCCATACTCCTTACAAATCTTTACCAGCGGGGTGAACTTTGTGCGAATGCGGTCCAGCTCGGCTTCATAGGCAGCATCCGTGTATTCAATCTCCTCAAAGCGCTTCTTGTCTGCGTAGTTGCCTGGATTGACCCGCACCTTTTCGACAATGCGTGCGGCCAACTCAGCCGCGTTAGGTGTGAAATGAATGTCAGCAATCAGCGGAACGGTGTAACCCCGGTGCCGTAATTCCTTTTTGATAGCCTCCAGGTTTTGAGCTTCCTTAATGCTGGGTGCTGTGATTCTCACGTATTCGCATCCGGCATTGACCATCCTGATTACCTGTTCCACTGACCCAAGGGTATCCATGGTGTCAACGGTGGTCATGGATTGAATCCGGATTGGATTCTTTCCGCCCATAGGCAGGTCACCGATCCTGACCTCCAGGGTGTTCCGGCGGGAATATTGGACGAGGCTGTTGCAGTATTGCTTGACGCGGTCGATTGTTTCCATGGCTGAGGTACAAAATTAACCTTTGAGCCGTCAAAAAGTTCAAATATCGCCCAACTGTGGTCGAAGCACGATTTCCTCTACTACGGTATGAGATGAAAGGCTATAAGCGGAATAAATGGCCTCTGCGACGTCTTCAGGCTTCATGAACCTGGACTCAGGCAGCCCGCTGCCTGCCCAGGAATCTGTAAGGGTAGCGCCGGGAATCACGGCGGTAACGCGAACTCCCTTGGGCTTCAGTTCTTCCCTAAGCACCTTGGTGAGGCCAAGGAGCGCAAATTTTGAAATAGCATAGGAACCTCCATTGGGGTAAGCCTTGATAGAAGCGATGGAGCAAATTGAAAAGATATGGCCGGATTTGGCCGCTGCCATGGACGGTGCCAGACCCCGGGTAGTATGGTAAGCGCTGTACACGTTGGCCTCCACCAGCTTGGCAAGAGCACCTTCAGGCTCAGAGAGCACCTCCCCCGGGGTGAAGAATCCGGCATTGTTTACCAGTACGTCCACCAGTCTGTTCAGTGCCAGTACCTCATCGGTGAAGCGCTTAGCCTGCGCAGGCTGACTAAGGTCTGCAACCATGGTATGCACCTTTACACCAAAGGCGGATGATATCTCTTTACGGGCTGACTCAAGGTCGCTGCCGGTGCGTGCGCAAAGTGCCAGGTCAAATTTCTCACGGGCAAACCGCCAGGCGATGGCCTTCCCTATCCCCTTCGTTCCTCCGGTAATCACGGCCAGTTTACTCATGGAATTATTTATCTTTAGGGCAATTTAGCTTGATTTCATGAAGGGTTTTGGTGCGTATGTGATTTTTTTGGGATCCTTGTTTGTGCGTCGTGAATCCTTCAAGACCTACTATCGGTTGGTGCTTGAAGAATCGGTTTTGATAGGGGTTAAGTCCATTGGATTGGTTGCCCTCGTGGCTTTCTTTATCGGGGCAGTAACTACCGTTCAAACGGCCTATAATCTTGTCAGTCCAATCATTCCGAAGTATACCATCGCGAACGTGGTAAGGGAAATGACCATCCTGGAACTCGCTCCCACCATCATGGCCATTATTTATGCGGGTAAGGTAGGATCTAGCATGGCGGGTGGATTGGGTACCATGAGGATCACCGAGCAAATTGATGCGCTGGAGGTCATGGGCATTAATGCTGCCTCGTACCTGGTACTGCCCAAAATTATTGCCTCCCTGTTGATGTATCCCATGCTGGTGATTCTGGCCGGCTCTTGCTCACTGCTGGGGGGCTATGTGGTTGGCGCCGCGGCACACCTGATCACCCCAACCGACTACTCATATGGTCTGCGTTTTGCCTTCGATTCCTATGCGATCACTTTTGCCCTGATTAAATCCTTTGTCTTCGCCTTTCTGATCTCCTCCATCTCCTCCTTCAAAGGCTATTTCACACACGGTGGTGCGCTCGAAGTAGGTATTGCCACGACCGCGGCGGTGACTGCCAGTATCATTGCGGTACTTCTCTCAGATTATCTGTTGGCCCAATTGCTTTACGTTCGGTGATCAAGATCAACAACATATCAAAAGCCTTTTCAGGAAAGCAAGTACTGGAAGGAATATCGGGGACTTTCGAAAAAGGGAAGACAAATCTGATTATTGGATCCAGCGGAACCGGCAAAAGCGTCCTCCTCAAGTCCATAGTCGGACTGATTACACCCGATACCGGCAATGTCTTTTATGACCTGCGTAACTTTACCGAAGCCGACAAGGAAATGAAGGCAGAAATTCGCCGGGAGATTGGCATGCTTTTTCAGGGCGGCGCACTATTCGATTCCAAGAACGTGGAGGATAACGTGAAGTTCCCCCTGGATATTCTCACCAAAATGGCGCCAGACGAAAAGCTTGACCGGGTGAACTTCTGTCTCAAGCGCGTGGGACTTGAAAACGTGAACAAGAAAATGCCTTCGGAAATCTCCGGCGGTATGAAGAAACGGGTAGGGATTGCGCGCGCCATTGTGAACAACCCAAATTACCTTTTCTGTGACGAGCCCAACTCCGGTTTGGACCCGCAGACCTCTATCCTGATTGATGATCTCATCAAAGAAATTACCCTGGAATTTGACATCACGACCATTGTGGTTACCCACGACATGAACTCCGTGATGGGTATCGGTGAACGCATCATGTTTCTGTACAAAGGGCGCAAGCTTTGGGAAGGCACCAATGATCAGATTATTGACTCAGGCGTTGCCGAGCTAAACGACTTTGTATTCTCAAACAAGGTGATGCAAAGCTTAAAAAAGCGCACTTAAAGCGTTGGTTTAAAGCTGTTTAAAATAGTTTTTGCAAACATTTACTAGAAGGCCTTTTCAGCCTAATTCGCTATTGGTGCACGAGTGGCAATTCAATAACAAACTCAGTTCCTTCACCGTCTTTGCTTGAAAATCTGATTTGGCCACCGGCCTGTTGAATGATTTGCCGCGTCATGGCAAGTCCCAGGCCCGAGCCGGATTTCTTGGTAGTAAAGTGAGGCTGAAATACCTGCGCGCGTACCTCTTCAGTCATCCCCTTTCCGTTGTCCGAAATCGTGATGCTTGCTGATTTCTCCTGGGCCATTGCTCCTATCCTTACCACGAGGTCCCGCTGTCCATCCTTGCCTGCCTGCAGGGCGTTAATGATGAGGTTAGAAATAGCCCTGCTCATGGAGGTCGGGTCAACAGAAACATATGCCTCCGGAAGTTGGCCTTGGCAGACCACTTTGCCTTCAACGGAGGAATCAAACAATGCACATGTACTGGTGATTAACGGAGCCAACGCAACCACCTGAGGAGAGGGTACCGGCATATTGGCAAAAGAGCTGAATGATACTGAGATCGAATTCAGAATCTCTACCTGTTTGAGGAGCATGTCAACGGATTTCTGCGACCGCTCCGTAGACCATTGCCCCGACTTTAATGCCTGCTCCATCTGCTGCAGGGTGAGTTTCATCGGCGTTAACGGATTCTTGATTTCATGGGCTACCTGCTTGGCCATTTCCCGCCATGCATTTTCCTTTTCACTCAACGCCAGCGCACGCTGACTGGCCTCCAGGTTTTCAACCATGCGGTTATACTCTTTCACCAGTGTGCCTATCTCATCGGATGAATTCCACTCCAGTGGCTTGGGTCTCCCCTGTTGGGTGGTCTGACCGATCATGCGGGCGATAAAACGAATGGGAAACGTGAGGCTGTTTGATGCCCAGTATCCAAGCCAACTAAACAGAACGAACACAAGGACGAACACGATCAGGATATTTGAAATAATCAGCGATTGGCTCTTCTCCAGAAAGGAGGCCGATTCAAAAAAGGGCAGGGCCACAATCCCCATCAAATCCCCTGTCTCTGGCGAGCGGATAGCTGAATATGCGCAGCTATACTGCAGCTTGCCGATCTCCTCAGAAGTCACCGCTTCGGCTTCGTGATTAAGGACAATACGGCGCCAGGCCTGCCGATCCATTCGGGTAGCTATCAACTGATTTTCGAACAAGGCAGGCTGGGACGTGGCCAGCAAGCCGCCGTCCGGGCTATACACGGTAACATCTGTCCGGGCACCCAGGGCATTTTCCTCCATCCAATCGTCCAGGTCCAGGCTTTGCAAACCGGATGTCGAATCCAGATCTGCCAGTCTTACCAATCGCAGGCTCAGGCTGCGCGCGCGGTCCTGAAAGTCAGCAGTAATATTCTGTTCATTGGATTTTCCCATCAGGGTAAGGGTGGTAATGCTCACGGCTGTGACGGGCAGCATGAACGCGAGGAAGACAAGCCATTGTATCCGGGCTGAATAATTGACTGGTATTCCACGGATCAGGGATATCATTCCAAGGATACCCTGGCCCGCAAACAGCACAACGAGGCCAAGCATGAACCAGAAGGAGAAGTTTGCCACAAAATAGAATAGGCCATAGGCTTGCGCCGTTACCACAGCCACCGATCCTTCGCCATCTTCCAGGCCTGCATGGGTATATTGTCCATATCGGACACCGTGGTCATATAATCCATCATTCTCCAGCCAGGCATGCGGGAAATCCCGCTCGTAATTAAACGACCCGGAACTCGTCAGCAATTGACCCGACCTGAACAGGGCATAACTGAAATCCCGGTTGCGGTACATCTGGCTAAAGCTGTTGTCTACCAGAAGTTCAGGGTATACGTTGTCCGGAATCAACCGCTTAAGGGAAAGGTCCATGTCGATCCAGCCGGCTGGTCGCTGGTAATAAATGGGCATTGTTACCCGGTACCGTTTTACAGCCGATTCTCCCACTGCAGATGCATATGTAATGCCAGCATAGCCTGTCTCCTGGAAACCAATTCGAGGCACCGTAGTGAGGCTATCAGCGGTCGCCTCCAAGGCAGGTCTGGTCGATATGTTGACCTCATATCGGTCAAAATAGTTACTCAGATAGACCCTTCTGATCTTATCCACCACCGCCGTTTTGGAGAGAAAGGGACTTGACATCCTGGTTTGGATAAACTGATCTGCCTGAATCCTTCTGCTCGCCTGGTCAAGCAGGTATTCGCCCAGCACATCCCGGTCTGTCAGGAAGTCTTTTCCAAACCGGAATTGGTCGTTGGTTTGTCGCTCGGTATAAAATACACGCACCCCCCAGGCATTCTGGACGCTTAGGAAGGACAATGAGAGAATAAGGTAGACGAAGAGCCGGAATGATACCTGAAACCGACCATGGAAGTCAAAAAGACGCAAAATCACGAAGAAAACGATGGCCATAGTCAGGTTGATCCATAGTGACCTGTCGGAAGCGTAAAACTGTATGGCGTACAGTGACGCGGACACGGACAGTCCAGCCATGAAGACCAAAAACTTGTCACCAAACAGATGAACCACCACACCAAATACCGTGTGCATAAACAAGAAACTCGCGATGCAACCCAACAGGACTGCCAGGATGCCTCCCATACGGACCGGGCTGAAGACCAGTGTTTGAATACTGTCCAGACTGATGGAGGAATTGTGGTAGATCGCCTCGATGAAATCGTAGGGGAATGCAAACGCATAAAAGCACAACAACAGCAGCAGGCTTCCTACCAGATATTGGATCCATCCTGACTTGCGGAGCGACCACTTCACCAGGGCAAACTGCCTGATGGTGTTAAATAGGTACCAGACAGGTATCAATATGGTCGCTGCATTGAGCAACAGGTCTCCCAACGAGGCATTGATTGAAGATGATGCAAAAGTGGCCGGGTCAAACAGTGGTCCACCGATATACAGCGCAGGGATTGCCAGTTGAAGCATGCCCAGCCTTAGCCCCCAGAATGCAGCAATCGCAAAGAAAAAACCCGCTTCATGACTCCAGCGCGCACCTATTTCCCCAGTCAGTTTCCAAAGAGCAAGTCCGATGGATACCACTGATAACAAGAGGCAGATAAAGGAAAGATCGCTGTCGCGCCGGTCCCCGGGTGGAGGCTCGACCCGGAACAGGGGTTGATTAACATAGGAAATAATATCTCCATCTTTTTCCGATATCAGGCGTACACGGCAATCGCGAACCGGGAAAATCGAAGGCTCCCATTGGGGCGAGAGGTAGTTGTTAATGATTGGAAATCGGTCTGTAATCTTGATGACGGCAACCAGCCTGGTAGTTGGCGATGCATTCCAGCTTTGTATGACCAGATCACCGCGGCCGGTACGAAGGAAGGCTATCGAACTATCCAGATCTGCTATAGCCTGGTCTGGGATATACCATGTCCGGTTCCAACCCGTAACCTTTCCGTCATCCAGTCTGACGAAGAAATGATGCGCGTTATCCCAAAGCGGATTGGCAGGGTTGAGTTGGTCGCTCAGCAGTTGATTGGCCTCCTGCCCTACTTCACCCAATACCCGTGTCAGGTTACCCTGAATCTCCTGAACCAGGTCCTCCCGGTAGTGGAGGGTGTGGTATTGGCGTGCCAGCATACCAGCTCCGAAGAGCAGCACACCGATTATGAAATAGCGCAGGGCAGTCATCATTTCAGCATCCGAAGATACCAAAATCCGGCTCAGTCGGCGTCAGAACGTGGTTTGATACCTCCGAACCAATACAGCCAGAGGATACGGGAAAAGCGAAAGGAAAACGGCGTGATCAGTACTGCTGCAATGGCGATAATCAACAATTGAAAAATGCTGCGGATGTCCAACACATAGTTAGCGAGAGCACCCACCACCACTACCAGCACCACATTGATGGCGTAGGTAATGTACATCGCACCAAAATAGAATCCGGGCTCAGGGTGATAGCTGACTTTGCACACCGGGCATGCAGGATGCATCTCAGCAAAGTGCGCAATGTTTTGCACGGGGTAACGGAAAATATCCCCGTTTCCACAGGCAGGGCACTTACCGAACGAGTGGGGTTTCACGGTATTGGTTGCGTTCATTGGCTTTGCTGGTCTTATACCACAGGTAGCCCAAAACCGCAACAGCGAGATACGGGGCAACAAACAAATACAGAATCCCAAGGTTAATACCTGCAGCGATTCCCACTTCACCATTGCTTACGTTGTTCTCCAAAGTAGCCCGACACATGGCGCACTGGGCTTCCGCGGAAAGCGAAACCGAAAGAACAACCAAAATACTTACCAGGCGCTTCATCATGCGTAGTAGGGACTGATCATGATATACACGATAACACCGGTTACCGCCACATACAACCAGATGGGAAACGTAAATTTAGCCAATTGACGATGCCGCTCAAAATTGCCCGCCCAGGCACGTGAAAAGGTAAACAGCACCAGCGGAATGACCAGCACCGAGAGCGCGATGTGGGAAATCAGCACAAAGAAATAAACCCCACGTGTCCAGCCTGTTCCGCCAAACGGTGTGGGCGCACTGGTGAGGTGATACAGCACATACATCACCAGAAAAGCTGAGGAAAGCCCCATGCAGGTCAGGTTCAATTTCCGGTGCAGTTCCCGGTTACCTCGTTTGATGGCCCTCACAGATATGATCAGCAGCACGGCAGTGATGCCATTCAGGGTGGCGTAGATGGGTGGCAGAAAACTAAAATCGTAGCCTGGCACAGGTGGAATCCTGAACAGGATGGCCACCACCAACGGAATGGCAATGGATAAGGCGATAATAAGATTCTTATTGGGATCTCTCGGTTCCATTAGTATTGCTTCAGCAGTATTTTCACTTCCACCCGGAGCCTGTCTTCTTCATCGCGAAGCCTCACGTCATAATAGCCTCGTATCGCTCCGGTACTATCTACTAACACCGTATTGTATGGATCGTTTGTCAGGTAGTAACATTTTTTAGCCCAGCCGAGTGAGTCGGCCGGCCATTGCTTGCCTGCGCTGACGATCTCAAGCCGGCTGGACGGAAACTCCACCGACAGACGGTCTACGAACCCCGATTCTGCTTCAGCAACCGGAAAAATAACCACCGAAGCACCTGAAGATCTGGCTCTTACGCGGTAAGGTGTCTGATATGTCAGACCACAATCCGTTGGAGCAGGGTTTACACCGGAATCATAATAAACAGGGATGTTGAATTCGTTCCGTCCTGCATATTTTAAAAACACAAAAATCAGTCCGGGGAGCAGCAGGGCCAGAAACAGGTACAGGATCTTCTTCACGTGAGCGAAATAAAAAAGGCTAAGTGTTATCTGCTTAGCCTTTTGGTTAACCGGTTGTCCGGTGAATAGTTCAGTTTAGTTAGCGAATGACATGGAACCCTTCATACAGGAAGGCCACCAGCATCCACACGATAAAGATCATGGGTATCAAAACCGACCAGAAGAGCACGCGAACCTCATACTTCAGGTGCATAAACTCACCTACGATATAAGCGGCTTTGACAATGGTCAGGAACACAAAAATAATGGTCTTTATGGTGCCGTGCGGCAGTGTAAAGGCGATCAAAAATTCAAAGGCCGTAATAATCAACATATAGAGGGCTACCCTCCACAATTGTTTAATCTTCTCCTTATTGGGAGGAAGTACAGTTACCTGAGGTGCGTTATGATGCGACATGGTATCTAGCTATTACGGGTTAAACAAGGTAGAAGAAGGTGAATACAAATACCCAAACAAGATCAACGAAGTGCCAGTACAATCCGATTTTTTCAACCATTTCATAGTGGCCGCGGCGCTCATATACACCGGTTGAAGCATTATAAAACACCATCCAGTTAAAGGCTACACCACTGAATACGTGGAAGCCATGGAAACCGGTGATGAAGAAGAAGAAATCCGCAAAAGCAGGAGGTCCATACTCATTGTGAACGAGGTTGGCACCGCCGCCACCAGTCCCAACGATAAAGTGTGTCCACTCCCAGGCCTGGCAGCTGAGGAAGGTGATCCCACCCACAATCGTCCAGAGCATCCACTTCTGAACCGCCTGGCGATCCATGCGATGTCCGGCCTCTACGGCAAGAACCATCGTTACGGAACTCATGATGAGCACAAAGGTCATAAAGCCAACAAACACGAGCGGAGCGTGCAGACCGTGGAAGAATGGAATGGCTTCGAATACTCTTTCAGGAACAGGCCACCATGACTGAGAAAAGGTGAAGGCTTCAGGTGCGCCGATGTAGGCCGGGTTGGATGAGCGAACGAGGCCATAGGTAATCAACAGTCCGGAGAAGGTAAAGGCATCTGACATGAGGAAGAACCACATCATCAGCTTTCCGTAGCTGGCTCCCAACGGGGAAACGCCGCCGTCCCAAACACTTTTACCTGGTGACACTGCGGCTGTTGAATGTGACATAGCGTAAATTTTTCAGGTTTATAATCGGTGCTAATCTACTACTGATTCGGGAAATAGCAATCGGGTTATTGTTGATTTAGGAGCAAAAATATGAACAAATACACCCAGAGCCCCCCCAGAAAATGCCAGTACGTGGTGCACATCTCAATCTGGGCGGTGTTTTTAGAATGAATCTTGCCAGTCATGGCCGACCGAAGCACAATGAGGACATAAATGATGGCACTGACCACATGAAGTCCATGAAATCCAGTGAGTACATAGAGGAAAGATCCGCTCGGATTGCCAACAAAATACACGCTCTGCTGTACCAGCATTCTCCATCCGGCAAACTGTCCGGCGAGGAAGGCGATTCCCAGCAACGCCGTAATCCAGGTCAGGCGCTTGACCCTGATGATATTGTCCTTTTTAGCAGCAAAGAATGCCAACTGCACGGTCACACTGCTTACTAGAATGATGCCCGTGGTAATGTAAAACAGGGTGGGCAACTCAAAGTACAACCAGTTCCCTTCGGCCTGGCGCACGATGTACGCAGAAGTCCACGATGCAAACAACATACCTACGGTGGCCAGGAAAAGCCACATCGCAAATTTCTTAGGGTGCATGGAAATGGGCTTGCGGGGCTCTTCCACGATTTTCATTTCACCAGTCATCATGTTTTCCATAGCAATAATGTATCAACCAACCTTATCCAACAAATAAGCAATCTGCACAATCGGCAGGTACAAAAACGAACCAAAC
>JBGAMI010000081.1:0-10527 GCA_044223085.1 Cyclobacteriaceae bacterium | reverse complement strand
ATGGCTTCCAGGGAGTCGGAGGGCAGACCCACGGTCAGCACAACCGTCTTCGTGCACCCGGTTCAATGGGTAACGCCTCTTTTGCATCACGCGTGATCAAAGGAAAGCGTCTCCCGGGCCGTATGGGCAACGACCGTGTGAAAGTTACCAACCTTCAGGTGGTGAAGATCATTACGGAGCACAACCTGATTCTGGTCAGCGGGTCTGTACCAGGCGCGAAAAACTCAACCATAATACTGCAAAAGTGATGGACGTAGTAATTACCAAACACAGTGGCGAGAAAACCGGCCGGAAAGTGAACCTTTCGCCGGAGGTATTTGGCATTGAGCCGAACGACCACGCAATCTGGCTAGATGTAAAAAGCCATCTGGCTAACATGCGCCAGGGTACGCACAAGTCAAAACAGCGTAACGAGATCTCCGGATCATCCAAAAAGATCAAGAAACAAAAAGGTACTGGTGGAGCCCGCGCGGGTAACATCAAGAACCCCCAATTCAAAGGTGGTGGCCGTGTTTTCGGTCCCGCTCCCCGCGAATACTCCTTCAAACTCAACAAGAAGGTGAAAGACCTGGCCCGCAAGTCAGCCCTCACCTACAAGGCAAAGGACAACTCCATCGCCATCGTTGAAGACTTCAACTTCGAAGGACCCAAGACCAAGAGTTATATCAGCCTCCTGAAATCACTGGGCGTGGATTCTCAGAAGACGTTGCTGGTGTTGCCTGAAAGCAACTTCAACATCGCAGCTTCTGGCCGCAACATCCAGAATACCAAAGTCATCACAGCATCACAGATCAACACCTATGATGTGATCCATGCCGACAAACTGATTCTGGTAGAGAGCTCAGTAGGTAAAATTGACACCCTGTTAAAATAACCGACCATGAGTATCCTCAAGCGCCCCCTGGTGACCGAAAAGGTCTCTGCCCTGAACGAGAAGGGCAAATATGGTTTTGTTGTTGATATCGACGCCAATAAAGTCGAAATCAAAAAGGCCGTGGAAAAAATGTACGGTGTTAATGTAAAGCGTGTCAATACCATCTCAGGGATGGGTAAGTTGAAAGTGCGCTCTACAAAAGCCGGCATGGTTACCGGCCGTAAGCCCAACACCAAGAAAGCCATCGTTACGCTGGCCGAAGGTGAAGTGATTGACTTTTATGGCAACGTTTAATTCGTGATTAGCGATGGCATTGAATAAACTAAGACCGATAACCCCAGGTACCCGCCACAGGTTGGCTCCGGGTTTCGATGATATTACCGCCTCCCGGCCAGAGAAGTCGTTGCTGACTTCCCTGAAAAAGTCGGGCGGTCGCAACAACAGCGGACGTATGACCATGCGCTACATCGGTGGCGGTCATAAGCAAAAACTCAGAGATATCGACTTCAAGCGTGACAAGTTTGGTGTGCCTGCTGTAGTTAAGTCGATTGAATATGATCCCACCCGCACAGCCCGCGTGGCTTTGCTGTATTACAAGGATGGTTTCAAATCGTATATCCTTGCTCCCCAGGGACTCAAGGTTGGTCAGACCGTAGTGTCTGGTAGCGATATCGCTCCTGAAATTGGAAATGCCCTGCCGCTTGCCAAGATTCCGGTAGGTACGATTATACACAACGTAGAAAACAAGCCCGGCGCAGGCGCATCTATCGCCCGAAGCGCCGGATCATTTGTGCAGTTGCTCGCCCGCGAAGGTGAGTATGCTACGCTCAAAATGCCTTCAGGTGAAATGCGCCAGGTATTGGCACGTTGCATCGCCACGGTAGGTGCTGTGTCTAACCCTGACCATATGAATGAGTCGGTTGGTAAGGCAGGCCGCAGCCGTTGGAGAGGTGTTCGCCCCCGTACCCGCGCCGTAGCCATGAACCCTGTCGATCACCCGATGGGTGGTGGCGAGGGCCGTGCTTCCGGTGGTCACCCCCGCTCACGCAAAGGATTGCTCGCGAAGGGTAAGAAGACCCGTCGCCCGAAAAAGTATTCTGATAACCTAATCGTTGCAAGGAGGAAAAAATAATGGGAAGGTCAATTAAAAAAGGTCCGTACCTCGACGCACGCCTCGCTAAGAAGGTAGAGGGAATGGAAACAACCGGCAAGAAGTCGGTGATCAAAACCTGGTCGCGCCGTAGCACGATTACGCCTGACCTGATCGGCTATACGTTTGCCGTGCATAATGGTAACAAGTTTATCCCGGTGTATGTCACCGAAAACATGGTAGGTCACAAGTTGGGTGAATTCGCCCCGACGCGCACCTTCAAGGGTCATACGGGTAATAACAAGGCAGAAGCTGCTGCCAAATAACGTTTGAGATCCATGGAAACTACAGTGAAGAAACTCAAGGGTTCAGTTGCGAAACGCGAGAAGATCAAGGCCGTGAAAGAAGCTGCCAAGACCGGTCCCGCTACCGCCTACCTGCACAACGTTCCGACCTCCCCGCGCAAAATGCGCCTGGTGGCGGATCTCATCCGCGGACAGCGCGTCTCAAAGGCCCTGTCTATGCTGAAGTATGAATCTAAGCACCCAGCCGAGCGACTGGAAAAACTGTTGATGTCCGCTATCTCCAGCTGGACCAGCAAACACCAGGATGTAAAACTGGAAGAAGCTGATCTTTTCGTAAAAGAGATCTACGTTGGCGGTGGTCGCATCCTGAAGCGCTTGCGTCCGGCCCCCCAGGGTCGCGCACACCGCGTGCGTAAGCGTTCAAACCACGTTACACTGGTGGTGGACCGCATGCCAGCTCAAGAAGAGAAGAAATCAAAGAAGGTTGAAAAAGAAACCAAGGAATAATGGGACAGAAAATTAATCCTGTAGGCTTGCGCCTCGGTATCGTCCGTGGTTGGGACTCTAACTGGTTTGGTGGAAAAACCTTTTCCGACAAACTGGTAGAAGACCAGAAGATCCGCAAATACATCGATGCACGCATTCAAAAAGGCGGCATTGCCAAAGTGGTTATTGAGCGCACCATCAAGCGCATCACCCTGACCATTCACACGGCGCGTCCCGGCGTAGTGATTGGAAAAGGTGGTACTGAGGTCGATAAGATTAAGGAAGAATTGAAGAAGCTCACCGGCAAGGATGTGCAGATCAATATCTTCGAAATTAAGCGCCCTGAATTGGACGCCCGTCTGGTAGGTGAGTCAATCGCCCAGCAGTTGGAAGCCCGTATCTCTTACCGTCGTGCCATGAAGCAGTCAATTGCTTCATCCATGCGGGTAGGCGCTGAAGGAATCAAGATCAAATTGTCAGGTCGTTTGGCAGGTGCCGATATGGCCCGTACAGAACAATATAAAGAAGGTCGTATTCCGCTGCACACCCTCCGTGCGGACATCGACTATGCCATCTCCGAAGCACAGACCGTGTACGGTAAGATTGGTATCAAGGTATGGATCTTCAAGGGTGAGATCTTCGGCAAGCGCGATTTGTCGCCCAACGTAGGACTCGTTTCCCAGGGAGAGAAGCAAGGCCCCGGCACCGGTGCACCCCGTCGTGGTGGTGAACGTGGCGAGCGCCGCGAAGGTGGTGGACGTCCCGACCGTGGTGGCGAGCGCCGCTCAGATCGTGGTGGTAAGGGTGAAGGCCGAGGAGGCAGACGATAATTAGTGTAAGACTATTTAAGGTTTTCAGCGATGTTACAACCGAAACGAACAAAATTCAGGAAATCACAGAAAGGCCGCGTGAAAGGCATGGCTACCCGTGGGCATACCATTGCATTCGGGTCATTCGGCCTGAAGGCAGTAGAAATGGGATTGCTTACCGCACGTCAGTTGGAAGCAGCCCGTGTAGCCGTAACCCGCGCCATGAAGCGTGAAGGACAAGTTTGGATCCGTGTGTTCCCTGACAAACCAGTAACACGCAAGCCTGCTGAAGTACGTATGGGTAAAGGTAAAGGTGCTCCTGAGTATTGGGTAGCCGCCATCAAGCCTGGCACCATTTTGTTTGAGGCAGGTGGTGTAACCCGTGCAGTGGCCCTGGAAGCTTTGAAGCTTGCCGATGGCAAACTGCCTATCAAGACCAGGTTTGTGGTGCGCAGAGACTACGTAGAACAATAAGCGTATGAAGACTACCGAGATAAAAGATTTGACCCTGGATGAGCTGAAAGAGAAATTGATCAGCGAACAGGAGACCCTTCGCAAAATGAAGTTTGCGCATCAGGTTTCGGCCATCGAAAACCCGATGAAGATCAAAGAAACCCGTCGCCTCATCGCGCGGATCAACACATTGTTGCGTCAAAAAGCAACACAAAAGTAAATGAGTATGGAAAGGAATCTCAGAAAAGAACGCGTAGGTCGTGTGGTCAGCAACAAGATGCAGAAGACCATCACCATTGCCATCGACCGCAAAGTAAAACATGCGATCTACGGCAAGTTTATGAACAAGACCACCAAGCTCATGGCACACGATGAGAAGAACGAAGCCGGTATCGGCGACACCGTTCGGATCATGGAAACCCGCCCCCTCAGCAAGAACAAGCGCTGGAGACTGGTGGAGGTAATTGAGAAAGCGAAGTAACGAACGTACAGTTAACGAGATAGATATGATACAGAGCGAATCACGTTTGACAGTAGCAGATAACAGCGGCGCAAAAGAAGTGCTCTGCCTGCACGTGTTGGGCGGTACACACCGTCGTTATGCCTCCGTGGGCGACAAAATTGTAGTGACCGTAAAATCGGCCATTCCTACCAGCCAGATCAAAAAAGGCACTGTATCCAAGGCGGTGATTGTACGCACCAAGAAGGAAGTGCGCCGCAAAGACGGCTCTTATATCCGCTTTGAAGACAACGCGGCCGTATTGCTCACCCCCCAGGACGAGCCCCGGGGTACCCGCATTTTCGGTCCTGTTGCCCGCGAACTGCGTGAGAAACAGTTTATGAAGATTATTTCCCTGGCCCCTGAAGTATTATAAGTATGGAGAGGACACACAACAAACAGCCTAAGCTGAAAATCCGCAAGGGTGACACCGTAAAGGTGATTGCCGGAAACTACCGAAGCACCCCTGACAAAGTGAACAAGGGAAAGGTACTCGAGGTGCTCCTGGAAAAGAACCGCGTGATCGTGGAAGGAATCAACATGGTGTCCAAACACCAGAAGCCGTCTGCCGGTAAGCCGGAAGGAGGCATCAAGAAGACCGAGGCTGCGATCCACATCAGCAACGTTGTGTTGCTGGATCCCGCTACCGGCGAACCTACCCGTGTGGGCCGCAAGCTCAACGAAAAAGGCAAGCTGCAGCGCTATTCAAAGAAGACAGGAAAATTCATTGACGCTATTAAGTAAGTAAAGTCATGGCAACGCCACGTTTAAAAGAGAAGTACATCAAGGAAATCGTTCCGGCGCTGAAGCAGAAGTTTCAGTATAAGTCGGTAATGCAGGTTCCTAAGATTGAAAAGATCTGCGTGAACAAGGGCATCGGTGCGGCTGTAGCCGACAAGAAGCTCATTGACGTAGGTCTCGAGGAAATCTCCACGATCACCGGCCAGAAGGCGGTACCCACCCGTTCGAAGAAGGATATCTCCAACTTCAAACTGCGTGCTGACCTGCCGATTGGTGTGCGGGTAACACTTCGCGGCGAGCGCATGTATGAATTCATGGATCGCCTGATGAATGTTGCGCTGCCCCGCGTGCGCGACTTCAAAGGTGTTAATGACAAGGGCTTTGATGGCCGCGGAAACTATACCCTGGGCGTTAAAGAACAGATCATCTTCCCGGAGATCTCGATCGATAAGGTCACCAAGATCAATGGCATGGATATCACCTTTGTGACCACCGCCAAAACCGACGAAGAAAGTTATGAGCTCCTGAAGGCTTTCGGGATGCCTTTTACCACCAAAAATTAATGCATTGCCATGGCAAAATTGTCAATCGTTGCAAGGGATAAGAAGAAAGAGCGGCTGGTAGCCCGCTACAAAGCAAAGCGTCAGAGCCTGAAAGAGGCTGGCGATTGGGCCGCACTCGACAAACTGCCCCGCAGTTCGTCTGCTGTGCGCTTGCACAACCGGTGCAAACTCACTGGTCGTCCAAGGGGATATATGGGCAAATTCGGCATCTGCCGTAACCAATTCCGCCAAATGGCCCACGACGGCAAAATCCCAGGAATGACGAAAGCCAGCTGGTAATTTGAACATAGGAAACGATTAAATATCTTTGCGGCCCCGTTTTTTGGCCGTGAACTAATAGAAAAGAACATGACAGACCCAATTGCAGACTATTTGACCCGGCTCCGGAATGCCATCAAATCCCGTCACCGGGTGGTGGAAGTACCGGCCAGCAACATCAAAAAGCAGATCACCAAGGTGTTGTTTGATAAGGGCTATATCCTCAATTACAAATTCGAGGACTCTGAGAACAAGCAGGGTACGATTAAGATTGCATTGAAGTACAATCCGGAGACCCGCGAGTCGGCCATCTCCAAGATTGACCGGATCAGCTCACCGGGTCTTCGTCAATACCGTCCGGCAGATGAGTTACCCAAGGTGCTCAACGGTCTCGGTATTGCGATTCTCTCGACTTCCAAAGGTGTAATCACCGACAAGGAAGCGCGGGCATTGAACGTGGGTGGTGAAGTATTGTGCTACGTATATTAAAAGAAACAGGAAATGTCACGTATCGGTAAGTTACCCATCGAAGTTCCTAAAGGTGTGACGTGCACCTTTTCGGAAGGCAACCACAAGGTGTCGGTGAAGGGCCCGAAAGGCGAACTCCACCAGGTGCTGAAGCCTAACTTTAAAGTGAAGGTGGAAGGCAACTCCATTGAGGTATCCCGTCCTTCGGAAGAAAAGCCGGATCGGGCATTGCATGGTTTATACCGCGCACTGATTGCCAACATGGTGAAAGGCGTTAGCGAAGGATACAAAGAGCAACTGGAGCTCATCGGCGTGGGTTATAAGGCAGTGGCTCAATCCAATGTCCTTGAACTCAGCCTTGGATACTCACACAGCGTATTCATGGCCGTTCCATCAGAGCTGAAAGTTCAGGCGATCCAGGAGAAAGGATCAAACCCGATGATTATCCTGGAAGGCATCGACAAGCAATTGCTTGGTCAGGTAGCTGCCAAGATTAAGTCCCTCCGCAAGGTTGAGCCCTACAAAGGCAAGGGTATTCGGTATGTGGGTGAATACGTTCGCAGAAAAGCTGGTAAGGCGGCTGCTAAATAAGTAAGGATATGGCAATCAACGTGAAACAAAATCGTCGGCAGCGAATCAAGAAAGGGATTCGCAAGGGCTTGGAAGGCACTCCGGTGCGTCCCCGCCTCACCGTGTTCCGAAGCAACAAAGCGATCTACGCACAATTGATCGATGACTCCAAAGGTCACACGATCGCATCGGCTTCATCTGCTGAAATCGAGAAGGCAACCCTCAATAAGGAAACCTCTAAGACCGTAGGCAAAAAGGTAGCTGAGAAGGCAATCGCTTCTGGTATTAAAGAAATAGTTTTTGACCGCAATGGTTACTTGTACCACGGCAACGTGAAGGCTTTGGCCGACGGCGCCCGGGAAGGTGGTTTAAAATTCTAAGCGCATGACACAAAGCAACGTTAGTACAGTTAAGGCCAGCGAGATCGATCTCAAAGAAAAGGTCGTTGCCATCCAGCGCGTAGCGAAGGTGGTAAAAGGTGGTCGCCGTTTCAGTTTCTCCGCCATCGTGGTGGTAGGTGATGGAAACGGTGTGGTAGGTTATGGCCTGGGTAAGGCTAATGAAGTAACCGACGCCATTACCAAAGGCATCGATGACGCCAAGAAACACCTTGTAAAAGTTCCGATCATCAAAGGCACGGTGCCCCACGATTCTATCGGTAAGTTCGGTGGTGGTCTGGTACTGCTGAAGCCTGCTTCCCCGGGTACGGGTGTAATCGCAGGTGGTGCTATGCGTGCCGTGCTGGAAAGCGCTGGCGTGCACAACGTATTGGCAAAATCAAAAGGTTCATCCAACCCGCACAACGTGGTGAAAGCTACGTTCAAGGCGCTGACGACCATGCGCGATGCGCATACCGTTGCCCGCAACCGCGGTGTTGAATTGTCAAAAGTATTTAACGGATAAGATCATGGCAAAAGTGAGAATTACCCAGATCCGCAGCACGATCAAACGTCCGGAAACCCAACTGAAAACAATTCAGTCATTGGGCCTGGGAAAGCGCGACAAATCAGTTGAAGTGGAGTACACACCACAGATACAGGGTATGGTACGCAAGGTGAGTCACTTGGTAAGTGTTAAAGAATTATAATCATGAAGCTGCATACGCTCAAACCGGCAAGCGGTTCAACAAAAACGAATAAGCGCCTCGGCAGAGGACAAGGCTCTGGCGGCAGTACCGCAGGACGTGGTCACAAAGGTGCTCAGTCACGCTCAGGCTATCACCAGAAGTTTGGCTTCGAAGGTGGTCAGATGCCATTGCAGCGCCGTATCCCGAAATTCGGTTTTAAGAACAACAACAAGATTTACTACAAGGCCATCAACCTGGATGCCCTGGAGGAACTCGCCCAAAAGACCAAGTCAGGTGCACTTAACCTGAAGTTGATGATCGACAATGGTATCGTGGGTAAGAGCGACCGGGTAAAAGTGTTAGGTCGTGGAGAATTGAAATCAAAAGTGAACGTGGAAGCCCACGCCTTCTCGGCAACGGCAACCAAGGCCATTGAACAAGCTGGAGGCAGCGCTACTACCGTAAAATAATGAAGCGATTCTTTACCACCATAAAGAACATTTTCTCGATCGAGGACCTGCGCGTGCGCATCCTGAATACGATCGGATTCCTGATCATATTCCGGTTGGGTTCATTTATTGTATTGCCCGGCATCGAGCCTAGCCTGCTGACGGGTAATCAGGGTGGTGGTTTGTTTGATCTCTTCAATACATTCCTCGGCGGTTCCTTCAGTCGGGTTTCGATTTTTGCACTGGGTATCATGCCTTACATCTCAGCATCGATTGTAGTGCAGTTATTGACGGTAGCCGTTCCGCATTTCACCAAACTCCAAAAAGAAGGTGACAGCGGACGAAAGAAATTGAATCAGTTTACCCGCGTACTCACCATCCTGATCACCGCAGCTCAGTCCTACGGATATCTGCGCGCTATCGTAAATCCGGAGGCTATTATTAATCCAGGACTTACGTTCCAGATTACTTCCGTTATCATCCTGGTTTCTGGTACCATGTTCTGTATGTGGTTGGGTGAGCGCATCACCGATAAAGGCATTGGCAATGGTATCTCCATGCTGATCATGATTGGTATCGTATCCCGTTTCCCTACGGCATTGTACCTGGAGGCTACCGGCAAAGGAATGCAGGGTGCCTTGTTGTTCATCATTGAATTGCTCGTGTTGTTCTTCGTGGTGGTAGGGGTAATCGCCCTGACCCAGGCTACACGCCGCATCCCCGTACAGTATGCCAAACAAGTAGTTGGTAATAAACTGTATGGTGGCAAGCGCGACTTTATTCCGCTTAAACTCAATAGTGCTGGTGTAATGCCCATCATCTTTGCGCAGGCCTTGATGTTCATTCCTCCGCTGATGGCCGGTATCTGGAGAAACAGTGACCTGGGAGCGTATGTAGGCTCAACATTTGCTGATTTTACCTCCTGGCAGTACAACCTGTTGTTTGCCATCCTGATTTTGGCCTTTACATTCTTCTACACCGCGATTACGGTGCCATCGAACGATATTGCAGATAATTTGAAACGCAACAATGGATTTGTTCCGGGCATCAAGCCTGGCAAACCCACGGCTGAGTTTATTGATAGTATTTTATCCAAGATTACACTTCCGGGCGCCTTGTTCTTGGCGGCCGTGGCCATCATGCCGGCATTTGCTGTGCGTGCGGGCGTGACGCAGAACTTCGCACAGTTTTATGGCGGAACATCGCTATTGATTCTGGTGGGTGTGGTACTCGATACCCTCCAGCAGATCGAAAGCTATCTCCTCATGAGGCATTACGAGGGAATGATGCAGTCCGGAAGGGTAAAAGGACGTTCTCAGTTTGCTGCGGCATAAGGGTTAAATGGTCCACCTCAAGACGACCGAAGAGATTCAGTGTATCCGGGAGAGTGCCAAGATATTAGGGCACGCCCACGGTGAAGTAGCCAGGTTGTTAAAACCGGGTGTCAAAACCAGGGACTTGGATCGACGGGCAGAAGAGGTGATCAGAGACCAGGGAGGTATACCCTCCTTCCTGAATTACAACGGCTTCCCGGCCTCGTTGTGTATCTCCGTCAACGACGTGGTGGTACACGGCATCCCGGGGGACTATGTGGTAAAGGACGGAGATGTGGTGTCGATTGATTGTGGGGTCTTTTATAAGGGCTTCCACAGCGATGCGGCCTACACGTACCCGACCGAAGGTGTGACAGCCGGGACACTGGATTTGTTGGAGAGAACCTACAAGTCCCTGTTTCTCGGTATCGAGCAAGCCAGACCGGGTAACCGGATCGGCGATGTGAGCCACGCCATTCAGTCCTACGTCGAAAGTTTCGGCTACGGAGTGGTTCGGGAACTGGTCGGTCATGGTGTAGGCAAGAGCCTGCACGAAGATCCGGAAGTGCCAAACTACGGTCAG
>JBGAMI010000080.1:0-10574 GCA_044223085.1 Cyclobacteriaceae bacterium | reverse complement strand
GGAATGGGTTTACCCAGATCATTTTTTATTTCCTTGAAGATGTTTACCAAGGATGGCGGCGGCTTTACACCTTCCCGCACTGAAAAACACATTCCATTGGCCTGCCCGGGGCCATGGTATGGATCCTGTCCAATGATCACTACCCGTACGTCCTGAAAACGGCACACATCAAACGCCCTGAAAATCTCCTTACCTGGCGGATACACGGTGGCTGTGGCATATTCCGTACGTACGAACTTGATCAGTTCTGTGAAATATGGTTTTGAAAACTCGGCCGAAAGGCGGGATTTCCAGGATTCTTCTAAGCGGATATCGGCTGCATTCACGGGCTTAATATCTCAATAAAGGGTGGGAAATCGAAAAAATTGATATTTTTGGCCTGCATGGTAACCGAAGTAACGAAAGGAATCAAAGTATCGGTTGAAACGGAGTACCAACCAACGTATTCCAGTCCGAGCCAGCATCACTACGTATTCACCTATCGCATCACTATCGAAAACTGTGGAGATTTCACCATTCAGTTGATGCGTCGTCACTGGCAGATATACGATGCCGGATTTGTTTCCCGGGAAGTGGAAGGCGAAGGCGTTGTAGGCCAGCAACCCGTTCTTGAACCCGGCCAATCTCACCAATATGTTTCAGGTTGTAATCTCAAGTCTGGAATTGGTAAAATGGTTGGCACCTATTTGATGGAGCGCGTTGTGGATGGGGGAACCTTCACGGTGAACATTCCTGAATTCAGCATGGTAGCTCCCATGCGTTTGAACTAAATCCACACTATGTCGTCTTATCACCAGGCCAGGTCATTGTTTTCTCATTGGCTGTACGAAGTAGACGAGCATTCGATCCACTCTCCTTTTTTCTACGACTTGTACACCAAACTGGTATCCAAGAAGGATCGTCCTGATTTTCCACAGCTGGACAAGCTGCGCACCAGCCTGCTTGATAATGACACCGTACTACTGATTGATGACCTCGGATCGGGTGCACAAGACAAACCTTATGAGAAGACCATCGGACAGGTGGCACTCACCAGTTTATCTGCCGCACAAACGGCACTCTTCTATCTCGACTTAGCTAAATTCAACCAATCAAAACGCATCGTTGAGCTGGGAACTTCACTTGGTATGACTACCCTGTACCTGGCTCAAAAAAAAGATGCCCAGGTATTTACATTCGAGGGTAGTCACAGTATCGCCAATACGGCACAAACGAATTTTGAATTTGCAGGACAACTCAACATTGAGCTCATCGAGGGCAACATCGATCAAACCCTGCCCCGGTTCCTGGAGCAGACTGCCAAAGTTGATTTTGCGCTGATCGATGCCAACCACCGCTATGGCCCTACGCTACGGTATTATCAATTGCTCAGCCGTCGTTTAACGGAGAAGTCGATTGTAGTCGTGGATGACATTCACCGTTCCCCCGAAATGGAAAAGGCCTGGACCGAAATCCGACAAGATATTCTGGTGTATGGAAGCGTAGATCTATATCGTTTCGGATTGCTCTTCTTTGATCCCTCCCTGAACAAGCAGCACTATATCTGGACATTGAAATAAGTAGGTTATACCCTACCTTTGGTGGTAAACCCGATTGTCCATGGAGTCTGTATCCCCTGCTGAACCCAAGAAATCCAACAAAGCAGGCATTATTATCGCCCTTCTGAGTATCGTCATTATCATCCAATCGGTAAAAATCTACCTGGACTATAATGACAAGGCTGCCATCGTAGAACAAAAGGCTAATGTGGAAGAAGACCTGGCCACCACCATGCAGCGCCTGAAAGAGATTCAGACCGAACTGGATGAGAAGATTGTTGAAATTCAAAAACTGGGCGGTGATATCACCGAATTGCAAAAAGCCAAAGCAGAAATTACCGCGCAGCTTAAGCGCAACGTTGCCAAGAGTTCCAAGGCCATCAAAGAACTCAAGGACCGCGTGCAGGGATACGAAGAACTGCTCAAAGTAAAAGACGAGGAGATCGAAAAACTCCAGTCAGTCAACAAAGAACTCTTCAGTGAAAACAGGGTATTGAAAACCCAGAAGAACAAGCTGAATGACTCCATCAACCGACTCGCCACCACCAAACAAGCCCTGGCCACGAAGGTGGCGCTGGCCAGTCAGCTCAAAGCCGAGAACCTGAGTGTCATGGCGGTGAATTCAAAAGGAAAAGAGCGCGAGTCGCCGTTCAAGAATCGTCAATTGGAAAAACTCAAGGTGGAATTCACCATTGCCGACAACAAGGTAGCCCCCATCGAAGGCAAGAAAGTATTCATCCGCGTGGTCGATGAGAACGGCCAGGTAATCTTCGACATGGCCAAGGGGTCGGGATCATTTATGATCAACAATAAAGAGGAGTTCTACACCGCACAGCAGGAGATTTTATTTGACAATACCCGGCAGAAGCTCACCTTCTTTTACACCAAAGGTTCTGAATACCCCAGTGGCAATTATACCATCGAAGTGTATACGGATGGGTACCTGATGGGCACCGCTGCATTCGTCGTCAAATAGATCCACTACTTCCTCGGCCTTCGGTGGTTCACTGTATCAGAGGGCAAAAACGGAAGGATGTAATTACCGGTATCGATTTGTAGTTCTGAAATGGTACTAAGTTGGTCCCGGCCTGATTTGGATACCGGAGTGTCAAACAAATACAGTCGCTTGAGTTTAGAGAGACTCTTCCAGGCGGACACACCTGCTTCCGTGATTTTAGTTTGACTTACATTCAGAATCTCCAACGAAGGGCATTGTCCGATCAACACTGCATCGCGGTCAGTGGCGCCAGACCGCTGCAGTGAAAGTTTCTTCAATCGTTTCAATGCCGGCAGAAAGGAAAGCTGCCCTTCATTCCAACTGCAGCCAGCAAGATCTACTGCCACAATCTGAGGAGCCAATTTTCGGATATCAGCGACATCATCCTCCCTCAGTTGCGAAAATTTAACCACCAGGTTTTTTGATTGGACAGCCAATGGAAGCACCAATACACCAGCCTGCCGAAGCCGGAGGATAGCCGCCTCGTCAGGAGCGGTCTCTGGCTCTTCCCATACATCGCTATGGCTGCTCAATTGAATGAAAGACATGATGGGCTTCTTGTCTGAGAAATCAGAAACGCGTTTGGAACGCGATGCACCTTCCGCAATCCAGGACCTTATCACCTCCACTTCCAGGTTGGACAATTGCTGTCGTTCGCGGGGCGGCATGTGCTCTTTTTCTTCAATGGGCAACGCTACCCGCTTAAAAAGCAGACTGTGATCAGCATCGCCACCCTTCCAAACTTCTCCATCCTTTCCACCCTGCTGAATGGACTCCCAGTTATCCAGGCGCAACTCCCCTTTTTGCTTTGTCGCGCCGTGACAGGCAACGCACTTTTGTTTCAATAGCGGCTGGATGATATCCTCAAAAACAACTGCCTGATCGGGATCAGCTATTGTCACCTGAAAAGCAACTGGGGCTTGTTGTTCCTCGTCGGGAAACAAGTAACCCGTTCCGTGGGTAAGTGATCCCCCAAAGTGGCCGGTAAGAACAATAAAGAATGTCAAGGCTATGAACAAAGCCAACCGGATTCTTTTTCGGGCGATCTTATCCGGAACGATTGCATACCGCCGGTGCACATAAATCAATACCGCCAATGCAGCTGTGGCAATACCCAGGTATTTGTGTCCTCGAAGAATCCGTTCATCGTAAGCACCCAGGTCTGCCAAATACAATCCTGTTACAACAGAAGCGAGTGCCGCCAGCGTACCAATCCCCAGCGCCGGGCGGATGGCAAACCGGAGCTTTTTGTAAGGACGCATCCGGGATAATACCTCAAACAAAAAGGCAAGCAACAATATCCCGATGGGAAGATGTACCAATAAAGGATGTAGCCTGCCGATTTGAAAGTCCATGTTACTCAGGCATAACGCTTGCGAAGTATATCCATCATATACGCATTAATCTCCCACTGGTTGCTCACGGGCTGCCGGGTGTATGGCAATGCAGGCATATAGTCAACCGGGCCGAACTCGGTGAGTATCGTCATCAGTTTGCCCTCCCGCTTCTTATTCGCAACGATTTTATCCCACCAATCAAGATGGGCATCCATCGCTGACTTCCATTCAGGGGCACGTGGGTCATTCACCTGCGGACCTTCGGCATGCCCTACGCGCGCGTGAATGTGATCCGTCCTGCTGATCGTCATGGCCATTGTTTCGGCCTGGTCCTGCAACAGCGACTCGTGCACATTGCACCAATGGGATACATCCAGGGTTAAACGCAGATCTGGTAACTTCTCCATAAAGCTCCGCGCAATGGGCGCTGAATATAAAATTCTTCCCCGATGGGTTTCATGGTAAACCGGAATCCGCGTCTGTTTGCCCACGGATGAGGCATACTCCATGAACTTCAGGTTATCGGCAAAAGAAAAGTGATCCTTTCCAGAATGGCAATTGATGTACACCGGTTTGGTGAGCACCGCATTGTCCAGGCTCTGCCGGAATTCCTCGAGGTGTTTCAACGGATCCGGGCTTGATCCGCCCAGCAGGAAACCTACCTGTAAACCATTTTCCTGCACGGCCTTCAACAGTGCCTCACGGTCTTTGGCTTCAGATGGGAACCACACTTCAATCCCATCATATCCGGCTGCCTTTGCCTTGCGGCAAAAATCGGCATGACTGCCCGCAAAGCCCCAATTGGTGGCCATCATCATCAGTTGGTATCCTGGTTGAGGTACCACGGGTGATGCATCTGCCCAGGAAGGCAATGCTGTTGCCAGCAATGATCCGCCGGTCAGACTCACAAACTCTCTTCTTGTAAACATAGGTTTGCCGTTAAAAGGTCAGGATATAATTTGATTGATAATCTTACCAGACACATCGGTGAGCCGGAACTGCCGGCCCTGAAATTCATACGTTAACTGCTCATGGTTAAGCCCCAATTGATTGAGAATGGTGGCTTGCACATCATGGACGGAAACCTTGCCTTGAATAGGATAGTATCCGATTTCATCCGTTTCACCATAGGTTACTCCTGGCCGAACACCACCACCGGCCATGAACAGGGTGAACGCCTCTACGTGGTGATCACGGCCGAGGAATGGATTGGTCTTGTTCTCGCGATTTTCCTGCATGGGAGTCCGGCCAAACTCACCGCCCCACACCACCAGCGTCTCATCCAGCAAACCACGTTGCTTCAGGTCGAGGATAAGCGCCGTTGTAGCGCGGTCGATCTCCCGGCATTTGTTGCGTAGCCCATAGTCAATCGCCAGGCTCTCATCAGTGCCGTGGCTGTCCCAACCCCAATCGTACAATTGGACAAAGCGCACGCCTTGCTCCACGAGTTTTCGCGCAAGCAGGCAGTTGTTCGCAAATGAAGATTTGCCCGGCTCCGTACCATACAATTGGTGAATGTACGCGGGTTCGTTGTTGATGTTCATCACCTCGGGCACTGCAATCTGCATGCGATAGGCCAGTTCATATTGGTGCATCCGGGTGAGTGTTTCCGGGTCACCCTTTTCCAGGAAATGTTCCTGATTGACGGCATTGACCGCGTCAATCATCTTTCGTTTTAATTCCCGATCAACACCCGGAGGATCATTGAGGTATAATACCGGTTCACCCTGCGTCCTGCACTGCACTCCCTGGTATACGGAAGGAAGGAAACCACTTCCCCACACACTCTTTCCTGCATCAGGTGTTTTACCACCCGAGGTAAGCACCACAAAACCAGGCAGGTTGCTGTTTTCTGTTCCTAATCCATAGGTCACCCATGAACCCATACTGGGTCGTCCCAGCCGGGCTGATCCTGTATGAACGAACAATTGCGCCGGACCATGGTTAAACTGATCGGTTGAAACACCCTTGAGAAAAGCCAACTCATCGGCGATCGACGCGAGGTGCGGTACATAGTCTGATATCCATGCCCCGGATTCTCCATGTTGTTTGAAGTTCGCTTGCGGCCCAAGCATCCTCGGCGTACCTCTAATGAATGCAAACTTCTTCCCTTCCAGCAATGATGGCGGACACAGTTGATTGTGCAGACGCTGGAGTTCTGGTTTGAAATCAAAAAGCTCCAGTTGAGATGGCGCCCCTGCCATGTGCAGATAAATAACCGACTTGGCCTTACCCGGAAAATGAGGCGCCTGTGGCATCATCGGATCATGCGCACCAATTCCTTTTGAACTTCCTGTTGTACATCCGCCCAACATGGCACCCAGAGCAGCTGCACCAAGGCCCATGGCGCTCTCCACAAGAAAATGTCGTCTTGAGATAGCTTGCAGGGATTGTAGTTCGAACGGGCTCATTTCGTCAACGATTCATCCAGGTTAAGTAATGCACTTGCTACGAGCGTCAATGCGGCATCTTCCGGTTTCGCATCGCCGACTAATGTTTTCCGCAGTGCTTCATTGCGTTGATAGCTGGTTAATGATTCCTGATAGAGTTTCTCCAATGCCTCCAGCTTATGGTCCGTCATTTCCTTGTAGTGAATATACCGGTATCCCGCCCGGATCTGATCTGCATGACTTGAGCCTATAGATTTCATCCTGGAGGCGAGCGCACGGGCCGCTTCCATAAATACCGGATCATTCATGGTGACCAGCGATTGCAAGGGTGTGTTCGTTCTTATCCGGCGCACCACACACACATCGCGGCTGCTGCCATCAAAGGTCATCATGGATGGATATGGACTGGTGCGTTTCTGGAATACATACACCGCACGTCTGTATTTGTCTTCACCCTCGCTGTTTACCCAACGGGCATCACTCCACACACTCTGCCATACCCCATCGGGTTGATACGGCATCACCCCTGGACCATACATCTTACTGCTGAGCAGTCCACTTACAGCAAGGGCCTGATCGCGAATCTGCTCTGCCGACATTCTTACAGCAGGCCCATGCGACAACCACTTGTTCGTCGGGTCAAGATCATTGAAACCATTCGCCTGACGGTAAGTGCCTGACATCACCACGTCCTTCATCAGCTTTTTCATCGACCAATGGTGATCCTGCATCAGCCTCACGGCAAGCCAGTCGAGGAGTTCCGGATGCGATGGGGTGGCTCCCTGGGTGCCCAGGTCTTCCAGGGTCTCCACGAGGCCGGTGCCATAGAATTGCTCCCACACCCGGTTAACCAGCGTTCGGGCAGTAAGGGGATTTTGGGGAGACACCAGCCATTGCGCCAGTCCCAAACGGTTGGCTGGCGTGCTATCTGGGAATGCATTCAAAGACCGGGGTGTGGTTGGGCTAACTTCTTTTCCATGGACCAACCAATTTCCGCGCTCAAAGATGGGCGTGGGTCGAAACTGTTCGGAAGTATTCTCTACCACAATCGGAGTTTCATCGGCGCGGGCATTGATTAGGCGGAGTGTGGCTTGCCGATGCTGGAAGTCATCAAACCATCCGCCTTGGCGGAAAGCAAACCACTCGATATCAGCCACTGCCTGATCCGGCTTTATCCCGCCATGATGAAAGACAAAGAAGAGGTTGTGCTTGCCCGACGTAGCTTTGATAGGAATCGCAACCGCCCTTCTCCCCTGCTTCACGGAATCAATCCGGTGCGTTGCAATGGAGGGACCATGCAAATCATCCAATCGAATTTCCATCCATCCGCCGGGTGTACGCGTGCGATAGTTAATAATCAAATAGCGCTTTCCAGTGAGATCAATACTGCGCAACCGGGCGCTTCCCTCCGGGCGGATGCCTAACCACTTGGTGTCGATGAGTTCGCCATTTACGAATTGATCAAAATCGTGGGGATGAATCTTGGGCTCCAGGGTTCGCATAAACCATTTCGCCTCGTTGGCTGACGGCTCGCCTTCGCGAGATTTGATCCACGCAACAATCTCCTGCAATTGCTTTTGTTCCGCTGGCGCATATTGCCGGAGGTTCGGATGTTCTCCTTCGGTATCCTCATCGCGGGTATTGTTGAAGAAGGCCATCATCTTATAGAACTCCTCCTGACGAAACGGATCATAAGGATGGCTATGGCACTGTACACAGCCGATGGTTGTGCTTTGCCACACCTGCATGGTGGTGTTGACACGGTCGAGAACAGCGGCCGTTCTGAATTCCTCATCTTCAGTTCCGCCTTCGTCATTGTTCATGGTGTTGCGATGGAATGCGGTCGCAATCAATTGCTCGTCAGTCGGATCAGGCAGCAAGTCTCCGGCGAGTTGTTCGGTGGTGAATTGATCAAATGGTTTGTCTTCGTTGAAGGAACGGATGACCCAGTCCCTGTAGCGCCAGATATTACGGTATACATCGCGTTCATATCCTTTGGTGTCGGAGTAGCGTGCCATGTCGAGCCACCACGACGCCCATTTTTCCCCATAGCGTGGAGATTGCAAAAGGCTATCGACCAGTTGTTCATAGGCACCTTCCGCATCGTTATGGAGATAGGCATCGGCCCAGGCTTGTGGAGGCGGTACACCCGTGAGGTCAAGGCTAACCCGGCGCAGGATGGCTGCCTTGTCAGCGGGTGCTGACGGCTTCAGGTGTTGTTGTGCCAGCTTTTCCTCGACGAAGTAATCGATCTCATTGTGCTTCCAGTCATCGCCAAACCATCCGCCCAACAACCAGCCTGCATTGGGTACGGGCACCGGTTTCGGCGCGACATAGGCCCAGTGTTGTCCCCAGTTAGCACCTTCCCTGATCCATTGTGTGAGCAATTCAATCTCCTCCTGGGCCAGTGGAGCTTCCTTATAGGGCATTCTTTCTTCCGGGTCATGGATGGTAAGGCGACGCACGAATTCGCTGTGTTCCGGATCGCCGGGGATAATGGCTGGCTTCCCTGATTCAGCTGTGTCGAGGGCATCTTCCCGGAACAGGAGGCTGAAGTTGGCATTCCGTTTTACCCCGCCATGGCAGGAAATGCAGTGTTTGTTGATTATGGGCTTTACCTGGGTGCTGAAGTCCACCTTTTCGGGTTCATTCCGGCATGCCGAGAGGCTCAGGAGGACAAAAAAAAGGCCAAAAAAGAGGGTTCTAACCATTGAGGTTTGTAGTGGTGATCAAAATAGGCTAAAGCAGGGCCGGATCAAACATTTTTGCGGAATTCAGGTCGCTATGGCTGGAAATTCAAGATTTACCCCTATTTTTGCCCCCTCATTTTAAAACCATTTTATGAACAATTACGAGACGGTATTCATTTTAAATCCCGTTTTGTCTGAGGACCAGGCAAAGGATACTGTCGAGAAGTTCGTGAAGGTGTTGACCAACCTGAAAGCCAACGTGGTAAACGTTGAGCAGTGGGGACTGAAGAAGATGGCTTATCCCATCCAGAAGAAGTCCACTGGTTTCTACAACCTGATCGAGTTCACGGCAGCTCCTGAAACCATTGCCACCCTGGAGACAGAATACAGAAGGGACGAGTCAGTGATGCGATTCCTGACCATCAGCCTGGACAAGTTTGCGACGGAGTACAATGCCCGCAGACGCAAAGGCGAATTCAACAAAAAAGATAAACCTGCACCTGTGCAACAGCGCAGAGAAAGAGAGGAGGCACGCGCATGACACTGGTAAACGAACCCATCAAACGGGCTGAGATTAAGCCCAAGTATTGCCGCTTCAAGAAGAACGGCATTCGTTACATTGACTACAAGAATCCGGACTTTCTAATGAAGTTCGTGAACGAGCAGGGCAAGATTTTGCCCAGCCGTCTTACCGGCAATAGCTGGAAGTATCAGAAGAAGGTTGCTCAGGCCATTAAGCGGGCGCGCCACATCGCGATGCTCCCTTACCTCGGTGACTCATTGAAATAACCTAAAGCTGAACCGACCATGGAAATTATATTGAAGCAGGACGTAACGGGCCTGGGTTATAAGAACGACATCGTGAAGGTAAAGGCTGGTTACGGTCGTAACTACCTCATCCCGAACGGCGTGGCATTGATTGCCAACGAATCCAACAAGCGCATGGTAGCCGAGAACGTACGCCAGATGGCGCACAAGGCAGCCAAGATCAAAGATGAAGCCGTTGCATTGGCGGCGAAGATCGGCGACATGACAGTAGAACTGAAGACCAAAGCCGGCGAAACCGGTAAAATCTTCGGTGCCATTACCGTGTTGCAGGTATCAGATGCGCTCAAGGCCAAAGGCTTTGATGTGGATCGCAAGAAAATCTCCTTCAAGGAGCAACCCAAGCAATTGGGCGACTACACTGCCCTTCTTGATTTGCACAAAGAAGTGAAGCATGAAGTAAAAGTGAAAGTAGAAGCTGAATAAGCTTTGTCCTTCAAAATACAAAAGCCATCTCGGGAACGGGATGGCTTTTTTGTTGATCAGGATGAATGCACCAACCGCGAAGTCGCAAGGACGCAAGGAATCCAGTTTGATTGATACCCGCACCTAAGGTGCCCTCTGCGTTCTCTTCTGTTTTGGTCTTGGTGTATTTATTCCCTTTCCTTCGCGGCGCTGCGCGTCTGCGGTGAAAAATCTGACGCTACTAACCCCAATGTCGCAAGGACGCAGGAAATTCAGTTTGATTAATGTGCGCACCGAAGGTGCCCTTTGCGCTCTATGTTGTTGTTCTTTGTGTCTTCTTCCCGATCACCGCGCCGTGGCGTCTTAGCGGTGAAAAATCTGAAGCTGCTAAC
>JBGAMI010000021.1:0-62525 GCA_044223085.1 Cyclobacteriaceae bacterium | reverse complement strand
TGCTGTCCGATGCGCGGGAGGTCACCTTCAGCCACGATCCCCAGCGCGTCATTAATAATATATGGCACATCGGCGGCGACCAGGGTTGGTATTTCGGTAACTGGATGTGGCGCATCCGCGGACTCCTCGATACGATGGTGGGCGGTGTTGGCTTGCGGCGCGGGCGGCGCAGTGCCACCGACCTCAAAGCCGGCGATGCCCTGGACTTCTGGCGTGTGTTGTTGGCGGACAAGGCGAGCGGCAGGTTGTTGTTGTATGCCGAGATGAAACTGCCCGGCGAAGCGTGGCTGGAGTTCAGGATCAAAGAGAGTGGTGCCAACAAGGTCTTGTGTCAGACAGCTACGTTCCGGCCATTGGGGTTGTGGGGAAGGTTGTATTGGTATTGCCTGTTGCCGTTTCATGCGGTGATCTTTCCGGGGATGGCGAAGCGGATAGTGTTTAATTGATCTTTTTGCCGCGGCCTGCCCTCCTAAGAACCTCCCGCAGATCACCGCAGATTGAATGCACCGCAGATTTGATTCCGCGCAGATCAGCGGGTAGCGTTGCTTCACTGGGTTTATTGAATTCTGGAACGATTGGATGCAACCACTATTCTCCGACCGTCTGTGAACCACACTCCCTTTTATTATTTCCTTGAATGATGCAAGCTTGTCGTACCTTAACCACCCTGGGTAGGTCCACATAATCCCGATTTGTGAAGCGGTCCGTAGTTATCTTATTGAATGTGGGCTTTTGGGCTTGCTATATCGCAGTGATACTTATCCTGCTGCTGGTCTATTACCGCAGTTCAGCCCATGCCATAAATCACCTGGAGGTAATATGGAATGCATTCGCCAACCTGTTGTTCTTTGCCATTTTCCCTTCCCTGGTATCTTACTTGTTCTATTACCTTCTCCTGTTCCCCCGCTATATACAACAGGGTAAAACAATCGAAGCCATCGTTGCCGGCCTTGCCGTCTCGGCATTGGCGGCATCCCTGGGCTATCTTTTCCTCCGATACCTGATTGAATCAGGTCAGATCACGGATCTTGACGATGCCGGGAGAAATGGCCGCGGCACTGCCGTTCGGGTCATCGTGATCATGACGGCTATTGGCGTCATCTTTGGAATTGTCGGCCTGGTCATCAGGGGATTCGTAACCTGGGTGAGTGAGATCAAAGTAAAACAGATGCTTCAGGAGAAGAACCATGAAATGGAAATGGCGTTGATCAAATCCCAGATTGATCCGCATTTGCTGTTTAACACCATCAACAATATAGATACCCTGATCCAGCGGGACCCGGTCAAAGCATCAGACTACCTCAACAAATTGTCGGACCTGATGCGGTTTGTGCTCTATGAGACCGGATCAGCTAAGATTCCGCTTTCGCGGGAGATCGAATACATCCAGAAGTACATCGATCTGCAGAAGATCAGAACATCCAATGAAACATACGTGGACCTCACGGTGACGGGCCATGCGGAGGGTCGGCAAATTGCTCCCATGGTTCTTATTCCGTTCATTGAAAACGCATTCAAACATACCAACAATAAGAAGTTGCAGCATGCAATTGCCATCAATATCGTTATTGGCGATACTGACATGGAGATGATCTGTAAGAACAAGTTTGAAATGAAAACTGACACACCACCCCACAGCGGATTGGGTAATGAGTTGGTCAATAAAAGACTGGAGTTGATCTATCGCGGAAAACACCGGCTTGAAGTGCTGGTGGAAGGGGAGGTTTATACCGTTCACCTGACTATCCCCCATGAATAAATACACCTGCCTCATTATTGAAGATGAGCCGCTGGCATTGGAAAAGACAAAGGGCTTTGTCAGTAAGGTTCCTTTCCTGCAACTGAGCGCCACCTTTGATAATGCCCTTACCGGACTCAGCTACCTCAACAGCAACAAGGTGGATATGCTGTTTTTGGATATTAACATGGATGAACTGACCGGCATCGAACTGCTTGAAAGTTCGAGGATCGACTGCCAGGTGATCATCACTACCGCTTATCAGGAATATGCGCTCAAGGGCTACGAATTGCACATCACCGACTATCTGTTGAAACCGTTTACGTTCAACCGGTTTCTACAGGCAGTCAACAAGGCACGGGAAAACATCGTGCGGCATGCAACGGAGCCACAGCCTGATTTCATTTTTGTGAAGACAGAGAACAGGTTGGAGAAGATCATGGTCGCCGAGATTCTGTACATCGAGGGCATGCGCGATTACCGGAGGATCCACACCACCACCAGAAAAGTGATGACGTTGCAGAATTTTACGGAGTTTGAAAAACTGATTGCTCCGCATTTGCTGTGCCGGGTACACAAATCGTTTATGGTGGCCCCCAACAAGATTGTATCGGTGGAACGAAGTAGGATCCGGATTGCCGATCAACTGATTCCGGTATCGGAGACGTATCGGGAGGTTTTCCTTCAAATCATTCAAAACAGGCCCTGAACCCACTTTTGGGTTGCAGGCGTTATCGGGCAGGATGCAGACATCTTTTCCTGACTTGCATAATTGAATTGGGCAACCCTGCCTGTTCATATTCTTTTGTTCAAAACAACAAGGAATATGAAAAAAACATCGCAAGCAGGACTCATACTAGGTATGATTATCCTCACGGGAAGTTCATTTGCCCAATCCATGGATAGCGTGTCAGTCAACGGCATGCGTCCTGCACGTCCAAAAACATATCTGGATCTGGTGTTAAACCTCGTGAGCACCAACATCAATTACGGCAAGGCAAATGAAAGCCTGGCAGACTTCAAGAAGACGGTATTGGGAGGTCAACTGGGTGCATCGTTTCAGGCAGGCATTACGTCCTCATTTTCGCTTGTATCTGAATTTTATTTTATCATGAAGGGTGGCCAGCTCAAAGCAAACAATCCACTTACCAGTGCTGGAAGCACTCTTCGGTTTTATACCCTGGAATTGCCTATTCTCGCCAGATATCATTTTGGAAGATACTATGTGAATGCCGGGCCTTCTATCGCCTATCAGGTGTATGGCACCAAAAGAACAGAGGATATAACTACTTCACTTTCGTTTAACGACGCAGTGGGCGGATTCAGGCGATTGGATGTAGCGATACAAGCGGGTGCTGGTTACCGGTTCCACGTAAAGAAAAGAAGCCTCGTGCTGGACGTGCGCTATAGCTATGGACTGACGAATATCTCCCACAGTGAGGAGATGTATAACCGCTACCTGAATGTCAGCCTGCATGTATCCAATCCCTGGAAAAGCAATCCCTTTGGAAGAAACCGCAAGGGAAAATAATGGACCATTCATCGACATACTCAAAACAGCTTCACCAACATGAAAACCAGGACAACCATAAATCAATCAGCTGAGCGCATTCCCATGAGCTCCTTGAGAAAAACTTCACTGACGGCTGGCGGACTTTACCTGCTCACCTTTGTTTCGATTCCAACACTCGCACTCTACGGACCTATACATGAGACAAACTATATCGTAAGTTCAGGCTCGGATACCGCTGTCATCGTTGGCGGGATACTTGAGATTATCGTAGGCCTGGCAGGCATAGGCACTGCCATCGTCCTGTTCCCGGTGCTCCGTCGACAGTCTGAAGAGATGGCTGTGGGACTGGTGGCATCGCGGATTCTCGAAGCAAGTACGATGTTCGCCGGCGTGGCCTTTTTGTTGTCGGTCGTGGCATTGCGTCAATCCGGTGCGGGACCAGCGGCACTACCCGTGGGTCAAGCGCTGGTGACCTTGTATGACCGCATTTTTCTCCTGGGGCAGAGCTTTATGCCGGCATTGAATGATCTGCTTCTGGGTTATCTCCTGTACAAGTCCCGACTTGTACCCAGGATGTTGGCGGTAATTGGAATGGCCGGAGCCTTGCCGTTGATTGTCGGATACCTGGCTGTCATGTTTGGTGTCATTGGCCAGCACTCACCCTGGGCCGGGTTGTCTGCATTGCTGGTAGCTGTGTTTGAATTCTCATTGGGTGTCTGGCTTGTCGTAAAAGGATTCTCAGTCAAACCCGTTGCCGTAAATTCAAAGCAAAATTTATTCAGGCTTGCAGCGCGATAGGCATCTCTATAAACCCTGACGCCACTGAGACACCGGGCGCGGAGAACAGCTCTAAGACGAGCCTGCCCCGATGGAGCGTAGCGGAATCGGGTTTTCCTCTGTGCCTCCGTGGTTTATTCCTTTCATTTGTCACTCTGACGACACTCCATCTGCAGCCTCGGAACGTAGCTTTCCGGGATGAAGCGTATCATTATCATTGCCTTCGTTCTGGTGGTTTGCAAGGGCTATGCCCAGCAGACTTATAACTATTTCGACGCTACCGCCGGAGTGGCCAAATATCAGGGTGCCTTTTCTCTCGCCTTCGTTCACAACTGGCAACTGGGCGCCAGTCGTAAGTTTGAAGTGGGCGTGGGAGGCCGCTTCACATCCTACATTGCCGCCAACCAGTATTACGTCACGGCACCCGCTGAACTCACATCGGAAAGCACGAGTCCATTTATCATTTTCAAAGACAATGTGACGGCCAACATGGATACATTTTTGGTCAAGTCACCCCAGATAAATTCGCTGAACCTGAGTATTCATCTGGGCTATCAGCTTGGCAAAAAGATCTCGGTCGGCTTCAACATTGATGCCATCGGGTTATCCTTCGGCGGCAGCCGGTCCGGAAACTATATTAATGGTCCGATTGGGAAAGTGACGACAGCAACACCTACAACCTTTAATCTGTTGCTGGTCAGTGATAATGACCGGGGTAGTCTCAATTCAGAATTTTACCTCCGGTACGCCGTGCGGGGTCCATGGAGCGTCAAGTTGGGTGCGCAGTTTCTTTTTACGGAATACACCACGGCCACTAAAGTCCAGCAATTCCCCCAGGAAAATGATCGGTTCAGGAACAAGTCCCTGCTATTCTGTATAGGTGTAGGCTATAAATTTTAAACGATGAAGCAATTAATCTTAGTCCTTGTGCTGATGATCGTTTGGGCGTGCGGACCGGAGAACACAACGCCCGTTGTTCCTTCTGCCAGCCTGGTGGATAGTCAGTTGGACACAACGCAGGCACAGCTCCTGAAACGGGGAATGTTTGTTGGACTCGATGGTCCGACATCCGGTCGGGCAAGTTTGTATGAACAATCCGGAATAAAGTATGTGTTGCTTGATCCTTTTATGTCGCATGCCGGCCCGGATTTATATGTGTACATCAGCAAGGATGCAGATGCGGCGGATTATATCCGATTGGGTAAGTTAAGGGCGGTTACGGGTCGGCAGGTGTATGCGATTCCGGGTAATCCAACGGTGACCGACTATCATTTTGTGCATATCTGGTGTCAGGCGTATTCAGTGGATTTTGCACGGGCGGAGGTGAAGTAAAAAATACAAATTGCAGGAGTGCGCAGATCATTAACCTGTGGTTGGTGTTTTCACCAACCACCACCCACTCTTCAAGAAAGATTCTTAATGCCTCTGAAGTTCGATTATTTTTTCACCGCAAAGGCGCTGAGACGCAAAGAATAATTGAATGCGGGATACAATAAGAAGACGCGGGCACCTTCGGTGCGGAATGCAGGTTGCTTGTGGCGATGTTGTTTACCTGTGGTTGGTGTTTTCACCAACCACCACCCACTCTCAAAAAATGATCTGGAAAACCTCAGTCAGCCTGAACTTCAATCGGAATATCTTTTATTTATTTTGACACATACCACATGGTTAGTATGTGTTCGGTTTTTGCCTGTGGATGGTGTTAGCCTGTGGTTGGTGTTGTCACCAACCACCCTTATGCGATTTTTGCCGATGCTTCACGGAGTAGAATTCTTCACAGCCACATGTTTGTCCTGGCAGCCTTTGCTTCGGCCAGACGATCGGAAACAGATACTGACGGATAGTCTCAAGTATATGGTAAATGACGGTCGGATTTGGGTTTATGGTTTTGTGATTATGCCCAACCATATCCATCTGATGTGGCGCCGACAGGATGCATGGCTTACAAGAAACACTGAGCAGATTTTTCTAAAGTTTACTGCGCAGCAAATTAAATTCAGAATTTTGGAAACAGCACCCTCCGAACTTCAAAACTATGTGAGTACGCAAGCAGATCGACAATTCCAGTTTTGGGAACGAAGGTCATTTAAAGCAACTATGTATAACAGGAGGGTAGCAGCGCAAAAGTTTCAATACATGCATTATAACCCCGTCAAGGCGGGGCTTTGCGACGTGCCTGAGGACTATCGCTTTTCTTCTTATCGGTATTATGAACTTAATGAAGATGAATGGGGATTCATCACACATTATGAGGAGCATCTATGAGTGGCATAGGTTTGAGTGTATAGGTGGTCGGTGACAACACCGACCACAGGCAAGCAGCGGAATCGGGGTGCCCTCTGTACCTCCGTGGTTTATTATTTTTGACTACCAATGCAGTTTTTCGGTCGGTGAAGAACACCGACCTGGAACTTTCTCGTTCACCAAAGGTGAGGCAAAACCGTAGTACCTGACAACCAGTTCCAGGACCAGCCTGCCCCGATGTAGCGTAGCGGAATCGGGGTGTCCTCTGTGTCTCTGTGGTCTATTTTTTTAGGCAAATAAAAAGGGTGCACCGATTCGTATCGATGCACCCATCATTAAATCCTTAGTCAGTATCCTTACTTCTTCGACAAGAACTCATTCAACTCCTCTTTGTTGGAATTGAATTTGAATATGTCTGCCAGGGTATAATACTCATCCTTGGCGTCGGTGAAGTCGTAGGCATAAAGCACAAACTCCAGCGTCTGGTCTTCGAAGGCAAACAAAGTCGCCAGGCCGCGCACCTGATCAAGGGTGAGGCACTTGTTCTTTATGGCAAGTTTCGCGGTCGACATCTTGCCGTCGCGGAAAGCCTGGCCATTGATGGCAGCAACGGCTGAATTGTATTGCCCGGTAGACATTCCGCAGGGGGTCGTGTTGGTCACGACCGGCGCCAATACCTGTTGGACCGGTTGTTGTTGAACCTGTACTACCTGCTGAACTTGTTGTACCTGTTGAACAGGCTGTTCTATCGCCGTGTTCGTTGTCCACAGCACGCGCTTGTCGGTGGAGTAGATCGTCAGGTTGCCGTCATCCTGCATGACCAGCGTTGCATTGGCATTGCCCGAGGTGTTAGAAGCCCAGATGGCCCTGGTGTTTTCATACAACACAAAGTTTCCATCGGCTTGCATGACGGCCCTGGTGGTGTGTCCTGCCGTGTTGGTGTGCCACTGCGACATGTCGCCTTCACTGCTCTTCCTGTAGAGCACCACATTCCTGTCGGTCTGAAAGATCACGAAGTAAAGTCCGTTAGGGGATGTGAGCCGGCTGCCCAAAGGAAGATCCTGGTCACAGCACAGTTGGTTGGTAATAATCGGTTCGGCTGGTTGTGCGGTGTTGCTGGTCCACAGCGCACGTTTGTCGGTAGAATAGATCACGAGGTTGCCATCGTCCTGTACGACGAGTGTGGCGTTGGCATTGCCGGAGGTATTGGATGCCCAGATGGCCTTGGTGTTTTCGTACAGCACAAAGTTTCCGTCAGCTTGCATCACCAGTCGCGTGGTATGGTTGGCGGTATTGGTATGCCATAGTGCCTTGTCACCGGCCGGAGTCTTTTTATAGAGTACTACGTTTTTGTCGTTCTGGAAAATGAGAAAGTACTTCCCATTAACGGAAGTCATTCGGTTGCCCATGGTGATTTCCTGGTCGCAGCAGATCTGGTTGGCGATCTGAGGTGCGGGCGCGGGTTCCGGTGCCTGTGCCGTGTTGGTGGCCCAAAGGGCGCGCTTGTCCGTCGAATAGATCACGAGGTTGCCATCGTCTTGCAACACCAGTGAAGCATTCTTGTTGCCATAGGTGTTGGATGCCCAGATCGCTTTGGTGCCTTCATACAATACAAAGTTTCCATCCGCTTGCATCACTGTTCGGGTAGTATGGTTGGCGGTGTTGGTATGCCAGAGGGCTTTGTCGCCAGCACTGGTTTTTTTGTACAGCACTACATTCTTGTCATTCTGGAAGATCAAAAAGTAAAGACCATTGGGAGAGGAGATTCTATTTCCCATGTCAATGGCCTGATCACAACACAGCTGATTGCCGACCTGAGCTACGGGTTGCGCAACAGGTTGTGTGACTACTTCAGGCTCGGCAGGCTGAACGGTCTTGGAAGCCCAGAGCGCCCGTTTCGCTGTGGAGTAAATCACCAGGTTTCCATCGTCTTGTACCACGAGGGTGGCGTTCTTGTTTCCATAGGTATTCGATGCCCAGATGGGTTTGGCGTTTTCATACAACACGAAATTGCCATCGGCTTGCATGACCGTGCGGGTGGCGTGGTTGGCGGTGTTGGTGTGCCACAGGGCTTTGTCACCGTCTTTTGTCTTTTTATACAGGACTACATTCCGGTCGGTCTGAAAGATGAGAAAGTAGCGGCCGTTCGGTGAGGTGATTCTGTTGCCCATGGTGATTTCGCGGTCGCAACAGATTTGATTGGTCACTTCGGGCTCGGCGGGTTGTACGGTATTGGATGCCCATAGCGGGCGTTTGTCGGTGGAATAGATGACGAGGTTGCCATCATCCTGCACGACCAATGTTGCATTTTTGTTTCCATAGGTGTTGGAGGCCCAGATGGGTTTGGCATTTTCATACAACACGAAGTTGCCATCGGCTTGCATTACCGTGCGGGTGGCGTGGTTGGCGGTGTTGGTATGCCAAAGTGCTTTGTCTCCCTGCGCGGTAACTTTGTACAACACCACATTTTTGTCGGTCTGAAAGATCAGGAAGAAGCGGCCGTTGGGGGAAGCGATTCTGGTTCCCATGGCGATTTCCTTATCGCAGCAGATTTGGTTGCCTGCCGGATTGGGCTGGGCATAGCACCAGGTTGACGCCAGAAAACAAAGTAGCCAGATAGACTTTTTCATGGTAAGAGGGAGTAGGTTTACGTGTTTCTACTCAATATAATAATTGAGTTACATTATCCAATGTCGTGCCAGAAACAGGAATGCCCCAAAAAGTGTGGCTGGAAAGCCTTTAGACGGGGCTAGCTGGTCTATAGCTATCATTCCAAACTGCATTATATTTGCAGAACCCCATGCGACAACGCAACAACCATATTGTATTGGCCTGCCTCCTGGCGTTTAACCTGCTGTTCAATCAGGTGGGGTTGTATTTTTTCCATAATAAGCACGATGCCCATGAGGTGCTGAAGCAGGAAACAAATCAGGCCCAATTCCACAAACACGGAGACCATTGCAATGTCTGCGCCCTTGACACGCTATTCAATCTCTTCTTCGAACCCGCACTTGAATTAAACCCGCTTCAACCGCAAGCAACTCACCGGGTCGACTATTCGACCGGAGTGCAATTATCCTCGTTGCGGTTCTCTCAAAACAGGGCACCACCTGTTCGTCTTTCCTGATTACCACGCATCACCTCCTGCGATGATGACGCACCCCCGGTGTTGTCATGGGTGCTGCGTATGAAAGATGTTTCACCTCTCCAAAATTGAAATTGAGTCATGCGATTTTTTACGTTCACCCTGGCTTTCTGCTTTTTAGCTACTATGGCAGCGAATGCGCAGAACAGCTTGTCAGGAAAAATAACAGATAAAGACAACCGACTGCCCGTACCTTTTGCGGCAATCGCCATTCCGGACCTGCACATGTATACCACGGCGGATTCCCTCGGTCGGTATCATTTTGAAAAACTGCCATCCGCCACCTACCAGATTCAAATCACTACGCTTGGTTATAAGACGTTTTCGAAAGTGCTCACAGTGAAAGGCACCATGGTCATGGACTTTGAATTGGATGAAAGCACAACCGAACTGGCTGAGGTGGTGGTGACCGGTTCATCGAAAGCCATTGAAATTAAATTATCACCAGTGTCTATAACCTCCGTCAATAAACAGTTTCTCACCACCAACTTATCTACCAACATCATCGATGCCATTTCAAAAGTACCCGGTGTCAGTACCATCACCACCGGACCGAATGTATCGAAACCGGTGATCAGGGGACTGGGTTTCAACCGGATATTGACTTTGTTTGATGGTATGCGTCAGGAAGGCCAACAGTGGGGCGACGAGCATGGTATCGAAATGGATAACTACGCCTTTGATCGCATTGAAATCATCAAAGGCCCTGCAAGTCTCATGTATGGCTCTGATGCGCTCGCCGGTGTGGTGAACCTGATTCCCAATCAGCCGGCAGCAGAAAACAGAATGTCCGGTAATGTTACCACTGAATATCAGTCGAACAACGGCATGTTCGGTGGGTCGGCATTCTTGTCCGGCAGCCGGGAAGGTCTCGAATGGGGTGCCAGACTGAGTGAACGATTGGCCAAAGATTTTCAAAACTCGGTTGATGGCCGGGTATTCAATACGGGCTTTCGCGAGGTGGATGCGAATGCCTTTGTCGGCATTCACCGTAAGTGGGGCGGGAGCCACCTGCGGTTGTCTATGTACGACAACCAGCAGGAAATCCCCGACGGTAGCCGGGATTCACTTTCAAGAAGGTTTACTAAACAGGTAACAGAAGATGATGCATTCCGGCCGGTGGTGAGTCAGCAGGAGCTTAATGATTATCGGATTTCCGTTTTGCACCAGCGGGTTCAGCACTACCGGGCTTATCTCAAGAACAGTTTGTTCTTCAATAACAGCAGACTGGATTTCAACCTCGGACTTCAGCGCAGCGTGCGTCGTGAGTTTAGCCATCCCGAAGCGCCCTACCAGGATGTGGCCGGCTTATACCTGCAACTGAACACCATCACCTATGATGTAAAGTATTTCATTCCCGAATTCAGAAACTGGGAGATGGTGGTGGGAGTGAATGGTATGTACCAGGTGAATGATGCTACCAAGGGCACGGAGTTTCTGATTCCATCCTACCAGCAGTTTGACCTGGGTGGATTTGCCACGATCAAAAAGACTTTTGGTAAAGTGAACGTATCGGGCGGCATCCGCTATGACTTCAGGAAGTTCAACAACGAGGAGATGTACACCCGACCTGATCCGATAAGTGGCTTTGATGGAGTGGTGACGGGCAACGCGACTACAGGTGCCGATCAGATTTTCCAACACTATGCAACCTCATTCAACGGACTTACCGGCAGTCTCGGGTTGAGTTACCTTGTTGATGAGGCCTGGGCGCTTAAGTTCAATCTCTCACGCGGCTATCGCGCGCCAAACATATCGGAGATCTCCTCACATGGTGTGCACCCGGGCACGAATCTCTTTCAGATCGGAAACAGCCAATTCAGGCCTGAGTTCAGTGCCCAGGCAGATGTGGGCGCCTCTTTCTCGTCGAAGTCGGTGAGTGCCGGGTTGAGCATGTTCGTGAACCGGATTGACAACTACATATACAACCAGAAACTGTTGGATCGCGATGGGCGGGATTCATTGAGTGTAAGTGGAAGCCTTGCCTATCCAACCTACAAGTTCCAGCAAGGCAGCATCTTGTTGTATGGATTGGAGGCCAACGTGGATTTTCACATCGTCAGGCAATTGCATTTTGATAACTCGGTTTCGCTCATGTACGGCGACAACGACAGCTTTACCGGATTGCAACGGACAGCAGAGACACAGTATGTGCCATTTATGCCTCCGTTGCGATTGATCTCGGAACTGAAATATGAATGGAATTCGAAAAGCCGTACCCTGGATAAACCATTCGTGAAAGTCCAGGTTCAGCATACAGCTTCACAAACACGGGTGTTTGCTTATGATCGTACGGAAACACCGACAGCGGGCTATACGCTTATCAACGTCGGCGCAGGAACGGGGCTAAAGAATAAAGCCGGGAAGTCAATTCTGGAGGTCTACTTGTTTGCCAACAATATTTTTGATGTGGCTTATCAGGATCACCTGAGCCGGTTGAAGTATTTTGAGGCATACAGTGCATCACCCAACGGCCGGTTGGGGGTTTATAATATGGGCAGGAACCTGAGTATTAAGCTTGTGAAGAGTTTTTAGTGTAGGGAATGCCTCCACGATAATAAATGCACTAGGCGCAAAGACTCAAAGGCGCTAAGGTTTTGCCTGTGGTTGGTGTTGTCACCAACCACCGTTGCGCCTAAATCCAAAACCTCGATTGCATCCAGGTAATAGGTCGGTGTTCTTCACCGACCGTGAAACTGTCTGCCGTATCGGCAGGGTAATAGGTCGGTGTTCTTCACCCCGATTCCGCTACGCTACATCGGGGCTAGTCTTGGAGCTGGTTGTTAGGTACTTCGGTTGATCTGCGTATTCTGCTTTTTTCTGCGTTTTCCGCGCTCTTGTATTTATTTGCTCTCTGCGCCTTCGCGCCTCCGCGGTGAAAAAAACCCCGCACCGAAGGTGCCCTCAAAACCCCGTCGCAGTCCGGTAATGCCCTGGCAACGCCTTCAACCCAATCGCTAAACTCAACTCGTGGGTATTATAGTTCAATGCGGATCCCTTGCCGGGGATTTCAAATACATAGCCAATACGGATGTCGTTGAAGATACCCTGCAATAAAATACCATATGTATTGAGGTTACGCGCAAATAGCCCGGCCGAATACAACTGATCCCACGTCATCGTGGCATTGATATCAATGGATGGCTTGATGCCCTGCGTGCCCCGAAGCAAAACCGACGGCTTGAACACGATGTGCTCATTGAAGAAATAGTTGTACGACCCGAACAGATAGAATGTCTGTCCGCTCACCTTGATTGACTGCCCACCCTGGCTTACGGTATTGGGAAGTAACTGCGGCACGGACAATCCCACTGCAAACGCATCGCTCTTCAGCAATACCCCTACGCCGGTGTTGAACTTCGATTCGGAATAGGGCGCAAACAAGGGATCGGGATTCAATACGCGCACAGCATTCAAATCTGTGGAGAACCGCACCATGCCGGCGTTCATCCCAAAAGAGAATGTACTCGACTTGAGTTTGATCCGGTAGGCCACCGATCCGCTGAATGTGGTGTTCTTCTGATCCCCAATCTTGTCCTGCATGGCGATCGCACCCACCGCCAGGTTCTGGTTGGTGAGTGGCATGTGTGCATTGAAGTTGAAGGTCGTGGGTCTGCCGTCGATACCTGCCCACTGACTGCGGTAGGCGAGTCCGGCGTAGAGCCGCTCGATGCTTCCCGCAAAGGCAGGATTGATGAGCATCGGGTTATTGAAGTATTGTGAGTACAACGGGTCCTGCTGCGCAGTTGCCTTGACAGCGCACAGACCAAACAACAGGATGGCTATGTATTTCATGGTCTTAGCGCTTTAAGGATATGAATCCGGTTTGTGATGATTTGCCACTGGCATAATCAATCCTGTAGAAATAGGTACCGGTAGGAAGATCAGTTCCTGAGGCGCTGACACCTTTAAACACCACCGTGGTGTTGTCGTAATTGGTGCCCCGCCAGACTTCATTTTGCCATCGATCGAAGATATAGACGGTGTTGTTTTTGGTTTCCGGCAGGAGAGAAATATTGGTGATGATGAAGGAAGGATTCGCTCCATTCGGCGAAAGCGCATTGTAGATGACCATTTCACCGGACACGTCGATGGTAAACACGCCTGTGGTACAAACGTTGTTCTGATCGCAGGCTTTTATCGAAACAGTTTCCGATCCGATAAACGAAATACCACTGTAGTCAACGGACAACACGCCCGTATTGCTGATGGTGGCTTTGGCGCCGCTCGCAGGTTGTGCCACCACCTGCAGGCTGGTGAGTTTAAGTGTGCTTCCGGGCGTACTGATCAGCGGCACCAGGTTGAGATTCGCTGAACCTCCTGCCTGTAGTCCGATGGGTGCCGGTGAAATAACAGGCGACGATGTACAGGTATTTATCGTGGCGGTGATGGCAGTGCGTGTTCCTTCGCATGTGCCGTTGTTAATCGCCGCATAATATATGGTTGTCGCAGTAAGTGTGGGAGTGGTATATGTGGCGTTTACTTCACCGGTAATCGCTGTACCTCCGGTTGGCACGGTGTACCAACGGTACTGACCATTGCTGGCTCCACTGGCGCTGATGACCGCCGCTGTGCCCGAGCAGGCGGTGGCTCCCGTGCCGGTGGGTGCCGGCGGAGTGGCGTTGATAGTAAGGGTCACAGGCGTGGTGGTGGCATTGGCTGCACCGGAGGTGATCACACATTGATATTGTCCGGCCACAGCGGCAGTGGTAGTTGTCACCGTGAGGCTTGCAGTTGTTGCACCAGCATAATCACTTCCGTTGGCGATGTTGCTGAATGTGCCCGAGGCAGGTTTGAATTGCCATTGATAAGTAATGGCACCGGGTGCTGTGGCTGCAGTGGTGAATGTGGCATTGACACCCGCGCATACCGTCTGTGGCGTGGGCTGGGTCGTGACATTCACCGACAACAGCGCAATCTTGTTTTCATACACTAGCAGGGCATTGCTTGCGGTTGGATCTGCCACAATCAGAATATCCGGACGCAAGTCCTGGTTGATATCGGCAAACGCTATCGCCTGCGGATTGCGGTTCGGCGTAGTGAGCGGCACGTTGACTGCGTTTACAAAACTCATTATTCCCCCGCTCGTGGTGTTTTGAAATACGGTGAAAGAACCGGCCGAACCTACACGGTGGATCACCACCACTTCTGCGAGTCCATCGCCATCGAGATCCTGTGAACCGATGCCATAGCCATTGCCTGCACAGGTTACATCTACCGGTATTCCAAAGCTGATGTCGCCCGTAGCACTTTGGTTGGAATAGATCGATACCTTCGTACTGTTGGCATACGATATCGCAATGTCCATGTCCCCGTCTCCGTCAAAGTCCTGTGACGTGATGCCGGAGGGTTGAAGACCTGACACGGAGTAGTTGCCCAGGAACTGGAACGTATTGAACACAATGGGACCGTATTTCTTATTGTTGAGGTACACGGAGATACTGTTCGCCGAACTGTTGAGGGTGATCAGATCGGTGTAGCCGTCCTTGTCGAAGTCTTCAGCGACCATGCCTGAGATGATGCCAGCTGCCGTGCTGTTCAAAGAAGTCGATACATACGATGAGAAGTTCGCGTAGTACACAAAGTTTCCGCGCGTGCTTTGGTTCTCCCACACACTGAACGTTGAAGAGCCGCTGGCGGTAATCACGTCCATCTTGCCGTCGAAGTTGAAATCGCCGGCCACGGCGGTATTGAATCCGGAGATTGAACTTGGGGTGCCGTTGGGACCGGAAAGCAGACTGATGTTTCCGCTGGTACTGGCATTCTGCAGCAGACCTTGCCCGCCAATCACATCGTTGAGCCCGTCGCCATCGACGTCAACAATCAGGCTGGCCGTCGAACTTCCGTAGGTAGTGCCATTCAGTGTGAGAGACGCAGCTGTGATGGGTTGTCCTGCCGTAGCGGTGTTGCGGAATATCTTGGCCGTAGCGCTTGCATCCACCACCCACACATCCGCTTTGCCATCGTCGTCGAAGTCGGTCACCTGTAACTGGTCGCGGGTACTGCTGCCAAGGGCGAAGGCGATCGGCGGACCAAAGGAAGTAGCGTTGATGATGCGGTTGGTATTGAATTTACTGGTAAACGGATAGGCAGACGATGCAACGAGACCGTTACGCGCCAGTGTGAACTTGCCTGTCATAGTGCCTGAAGGCACGGACGTATTCACCACCGCATTCGACGCAGCGCCGCTGAGAGTTGCTTTGATTGCACCCATCCGGACAGTGGGTTGCGCGGACGACGATCCGTTATTCAAAAAGGTACCGTTCACGGCTACGGCGGTGGCGAGTGTACCCGTTAACGGTGCGGTATTGCTGATCACCGGTGCCGGGAAGCTTTCGTTGTGGAAGATGAAGATCCCTTTGTCGGTGGTCAGGACAGAACCGTTGGTATAGCCCATCGCCAGTTCTGGTTTGTTATCGCCATCAAGATCGGCGATCACCGTGCCCTTGGCGGCGATGGCTTGTCCGGTCTGACTGCCTTGAAGTGGTACAGTGGGGAGGAAGGAGTTGGTATTGAGACTGCCAACAGTACTGCGGTTTTCACAGATGCCCATGTCGGAGTAACCGCTCATGACAATATCCGTGCGTCCGTCGGCATTCACATCACCGAGGGCCAGATATTGCGGACTCGACAGCGTGTTGGTGATTTTAATTTCGGGTGACAGCGATGTGGCATCGAAGGTAGTGCCGTTGAAGATGTTTTGTCCGATAAACACAAACCCCGATATATACGCGCTCCAGGCTAGATCGATTTTGCCATCGCCATCGAGGTCGCCGGCGGTGATGCGCGCATCAAACAGTGACGTGCCTGGCGAATAATCGAAAGGCGCCTTCATCACGATGTTGCCCGGCGTCGAGTTGTTTTCAAACACCTGAATCGGAAAGCCGTTGTAGTGTGGTGCGATGATCTCTGGCTTGCCGTCGCCGTTAAGGTCGGCGGTGATGATGTCACTGTAGGAGCCGATGCCGGGGAAAGAGAAGATAAGTCCGTAACCAAAGTCGATGTTGCCCGGTGTGCTGAGGTTCTGACAGTAATAGATGTTGCTGGGAGCGGTGCCTGTCACACCCATCAGGTCAATGCGACCGTCGCCGTCGAGGTCACCGCCAGTCATGAGCAGTGCCGAGTAGTAAGGATAACCAAAGAACAGTGGGTTGGCGAAACTAATAGTGCCCACCGTGCTGGTGTTGCGATAAATCGCATAGAAACCACTGCTCGCGCCGGATACCGAAGCAGCCACATCCGGTTTGCCATCCGAGTCGATGTCCACGACGATCAGCTCCGCCAGCGATGGCGATCCACCCGGGACGCTGGTTAGCGCAGGCAATGTCTGTGCTGCGGCGAAGGATGCAGTCGATACAGGGCCGCTGGCGCCGAGGTTGCGGTAAACAAATATTTTCGCGGCGCCGGTCTCCGTGGTGATCAGGTCAATCTTGCCGTCGCCATCGAAGTCACCTTTGTCCATGATACCGAAGCTGTTCGATGACTCCGTGCCGGTTTGCAGCATCGTTTGATATCCGCGGGTGAACGATGCGGGAATGATTCGTCCGCCGTTGTCGTTGTTATTATTAAAGAGCGGATTGAACGACAGCGTGCTGCTGCCCTGCAGGCCTGTCGCGAGATTCACCACCGTTACCGGAGCATAGGTTGCGCCGGGTGGTAGCGTGACTACCAGTTGAGATGCCGTGGCACTGGTGACCGATGCAGCTACCGCGCCGAAGAATACTTTATTCTGGGCGGGTGCGGAGTTGAAGTTATTGCCCGTGATTGTAACCGTTGTTCCTGGTACGCCGCTGGCGGGAGAGAACGATGTGACTTTCGGCGGGTTATTTAGCGTTACTGTATTGTACGTTGTCTAACGAACCTCGAGTTGGGAGTTGCAGACACTACCTGGTATTTCAGGCGGATTTGGAAAGTTCCGATGTTTGCAAGCACCTGTTTGAACTGATCGCGTGTGGGCGCTGCGCCGGCTAGACTTCCCAGGTGCCAGTTCGCTTCACTCAGTGAGATGGAATAAGAAGACCACGCGCCACTGGTTGGTTTTGTAGGAAGCTGGTATACAAGGGTGACGCTGTTGGCAGCATCTTTAATAATAATGTCTGGCTGTGAATTATCAGTTCCGGGGGTATTCACCCTGATGTCAAAGGTCAGGGTCTGATTATAGGCGAAACTGAAGTTGCCTTTGAATTTTGCGGGGGCGGTGAAATAGATATTGAAATTTGAGCCCGGTGTGTATTGGATGAATCCTCCCGGATTACCGCCTGCGGCAGTGTACGTGGGCGCCACGCTCGAGCCTGAATTCTGGTCGAATACGGTCCAACCCTCGTCGTTGGTGGAGAAGTTACTGGTTTGAGTTTGGGCCAGGCCCCGGATAGACATTAATATAAGCCAACTGCACAGTGCGATCCTGAATTTTTGCATGGGGGTTGTTTAGGGTTGCCATGAATCGATTCTACAGGGCAAAGATAACCGTACCGGGGTACAATTTTAAAAGGTGCGACAGAGCGAAATGGGGATGCGAATCAGCAGTTGACGTTCATCCTGCGATGATTTTGCCGAAATTCGGACGATGGGGAAGAGGATATGAAGCTGAATGGGTTTGATTCAATTGCGGGTATATACGACGGCCTGGCAAAACTAGTCTTTGGCCAAAGTATACAACACGCACAGACCCACTTTCTCCCTAAGGCGCACAACTGCTCGAGCATCCTGGTCCTGGGTGGCGGTACGGGTTGGCTACTTCGGCATATACGACAAGTGAACGCCACAGCCCATATCGTTTATGTTGATGCCTCATCGGCCATGTTGCACCGCGCCAGGCGTCAGCAAATAAATAATATTGAGTTTATCCATGGAACGGAGGAAGATATTCCGGCAACGGCCAGGTTTGATTTGATTATCACCCCGTTTTACCTCGACTTGTTTGCCGATGATAAGCTGAGCAATGTTGTGAACATAATCAGAAAGAGGATGATGCCTGGTGCTTATTGGTTGGCTACTGATTTTGTGCATTCCTCAACCTGGTGGGGTTCTTTGTTGGAGAGAGTCATGTATTCGTTCTTCCGGATAATCTGCCGCATTGAATCAACCCGATTGCCTGCGTGGGAGCACATCATGAGGAATTCGGAATTTGATATGATGGATTCAGCTTCATTTTATCGCGGGTTTATCAAGACGGTGTGGTATCGGGGAGTATAATGTAAAAGCGCAGAACACGCAGAAAAAAGCAGATTGCGCAGATATGAACTATGAAAGGACAGTAGCCACTAGTTGGTTTGGTTTATTCCGGATCAATCATGAAATTAGGTTCTTAGCCTTTAAGAAATTTGTAGCCTGGTATGAAGCCAATACTTTCCATTTTGCAACCACTTCGGTTGCTTTGCGCACTGTTGTTCATTCTTACTGCATGTTCCGATTCTCCAAAACAAAGCACCAATAGTTCAGACTCCCTGAAGGTAAGCGCTGAGATACAGGATACGACTTGGGTGGAGGAAGATCGACCGCTCCATACAGAAGAACCTATCGTGTCTGACACGCTGATAGATTTCTCACACCAGTCGTTCTTTACAGGTTATGCTAATTTACTGTGGAAATGCGAGTTTGATTATGGTTGCGACTGTTGTGCGGGGCACATCGTGTTCTATCCAAATCGTTCATACATGGAGGTGAGCCAGTGCATGGGTGACTTTTCTGCCACACGCGGGAAGTATAGTGTGGAAGATAGTGTGCTGCATTTGCGATCGGACAGTGTGGTGGTGGCGTGGATTTACGAGAAGGGTACGGAGGATACTTCAAACCGTGAATTGGTTGATACCATAATGGCTCCCGAAATCAGTAAGTATGTGATTAGAAAGTACTGTGGTAAAGTCAAATTGATTCGTATTATCGACCCTGATCAGGTGGCCATAAGCGCCATGGCAACAAAGTTCGACGATTCTCTACTAGAGGGCCGCTTTAGGGAAATTGATTTACGATATAAGGCAAACAAGTAAATTCCCAGTTCTGACCTCTTTCACTTCCTTGGGATACCCTGATTTCGCTGCTCTACATCGGCGCAGGCATTTTAACAATCTGCGTGATCTGCCTTTTTCTGCGTTTTCTGTGAGCCTGTATTCATTTATTCTTTTGCGCCTTTGCGCCTCCCCGATTTCGCTGCACTACATCGGGGCAGGCCGCGGTGAAAAATTCTCTGTTCATATCTCTTTCACTTTACACTACCTGATCTGTGTGATCTGCCTTTTTCTGCGATATCTGCGCCACTCCGTGCCCGGTCACTTCAGTCCGAAAGTGAACACTTGCTCCCGGCATAACGCCAAAATTTGACTTGAATTTAATGCCCGACACTCTGGCACAGTTATTATTCCTACAATTAGAAAATACTCCCGATGAAGAAATACTACCTGGGCGAATTCGAAGAGATCGTGTTGCTCACCATCGCCATCCTTCACAAGGAAGCGTATGGTGTGTCGATCAAAAATGAAATCGAGTCACGCCTCGACCGGAGCGTAAGTATGGGCGCACTGCATACCGCCTTGCTCCGGATGGAAGACAAGGGCTACATAAAGTCCTCCAACGGTGAAGCGACGGAGGAGCGCGCCGGCCGGCCCAGACGGTATTTTGAAATTACCGCGCTGGGAAAGAAAGCCATCGCTTATGCCAAAAGCACCCGTGAGGAGTTGTGGAACGCTATGCCAAAGGTGGTATTGAAGGTAAGTGGTCTGCCCGTATGAGACCTTCGCCTCCATCACTGGCGCTCCGGTTCTTTCGGTGGTATTGCCACCCCCGGCTGGCAGACCATATCGAAGGCGATCTGATTGAGGTCTATGGTCAGCGGCTGAAGACTTCCGGAAAACGAAAAGCAGATATGCGGTTCATCATCGATGTACTGATGTTGCTCCGCCCGAGTATTATCAAACCATTGCAAACACCTGGTCCCACTAATCACTACGATATGATCAAGAACTATTTCACCATCAGCTGGAGAAGCATGACGCGCCAGGGCATCTATTCTGCCATCAAGATTGGGGGCTTCGGCCTCGGCATCGCGGCTTGCATGCTCATTGCCTTGTTTATCCTGGATGACCTCAGCATCGACACCCAGTACCCAAAGGCTAAACGCATCTTCCGGGTCTACGTGCGATATGATTACAGAGGCGAGTCAGGTAAGGATGTGTACTTTCAATCACCGTTTGCGACTGCCTTGAAAGAAGAGTATCCGGAGATCGAAAATATCGGGCGGTATAACAACAGCCCGTTGTTTGGTGCCGGCAGCAATCAGATCAAGCGTATTGACCAGGCCGACAATACCTACGAAGAAGGCTTTGTATATATGGACCAGGCCTTCCTCGAAATGCTTGATGTGCCGATGGTGTATGGCAATCTGACGCATTGCCTCGAGCAGCCTCGTTCGATGGTAATCAGTCAAAGTAGAGCTGAAAAGTATTTTCCCGGGGAGAATCCGGTGGGTAAACAAATGGTGGTCAATAACGATGACAAAAATCCATATACCATAGGTGGCGTAATCAAAGACTTGCCGACGGGCAGTCACCTGAAGTATCATTTCTACATCACCCTCAGCCAAAAGGAATTCTGGCCGGGAGAATCCAGCAGCTGGGGCGCCACCAACTATCCCACGTATGTGTTGCTGCGTGAAGGCACGGATCCGCATGAATTCGAAGGCAAGCTCAAGAAGGTGATTGATAAATACCTGCTTCCTCATTGGATCAATGAGGGCCTGGATGATGCGCAGGAAATGGCCAAGAGTGTTTGGCTTGAGCTGCAACCATTGGAAGATATCCACCTCTACTCGGAAGGTATAACAGATGGGTTGTCGCATGGCGACATCCGTTTCGTATGGTTGTTTGGCGCTGTGGCTGTATTCATCCTCGTCATTGCCGGAATCAATTTTATCAACCTGTCCACGGCAAGGTCTGCCAACCGGGCCAAGGAAGTGGGGCTCCGGAAGACCGTGGGCTCGATGCGCGGTCAGATCATGAATCAGTTCCTGGCTGAGTCTGTTTTGTACAGCATATTGTCATTCGCACTCGGACTGGCTTTGGCGGGGATATTACTGCCTTACTTTAATGAGTTATCAGGCAAGGCATTGGCATTTCCGTGGCAGGACTGGAGGATGTATCCATTGGCATTCGGTGCCATTTTGGTCATCGGCATATTGGCGGGTGTTTACCCGGCTTTCTATCTGTCCGCATTCAAACCTGCTGATGTGTTAAAGGGCAAGGTGAGCCGGGGAAGCAGGAATGCATCCACCCGGAGCGCCTTGGTGGTGTTTCAATTCACGACTTCCATCGGTCTGATCATTGCCACGCTGGTGATCTACCAGCAGGTGAATTACATATTAAATAAGAAGGTTGGGTTTGATAAGGAGCAGGTGGTATTGATTCAGGGAACGAATACACTCGGGGAACAGATGCCGGCATTTAAGAATGAGTTGCTGTCACTTTCCCAGGTCGCCAGTGTAGCGGTAAGCGACTACCTGCCGATCCGGGGCACCAAGCGAAACGGAAATGGGTTCTTTCGCGAGGGCAGGAGCAATGTCGATAAGGCTGTGAGTGGCCAGATGTGGATCATCGATCCCGATTACCTGCGGACCCTCGGCATCAAGTTGATCGATGGTAGAAACTTCTCACCTGATGTGGCCAGCGACAGCGCGGCACTGATCATCAACCAGTCGATGGCGAAACGGCTCGGACTTGATAAGCCGGTGGGCGAACGGATCATGAACTGGCAGGTGTACCATATTATAGGTGTGGTAGAGGACTTTCATTTTGAGTCTTTGCGGAATGAGATCGGTCCGTTGGCCATGCGATTGGGTACCAGCCCCAATATTGTTTCCGTGAAGATTCATTCCGAAGATGTCGCTGGTGTTCTCGCGGGGATCGACGGGATATGGAAGAAGTTTGCACCCCACCAGCCCATTCGATATGCTTTCCTGGACGAGCAATACGCGCGGATGTATGATGACGTGCAACGCATGGGCCGAATATTTGTGAGTGCGGCCCTGCTGGCGATTGTCGTGGCTTGCCTCGGGTTGTTTGCACTGTCGGCCTTTATGGTTGAACAGCGCAGCAAAGAGATCAGCATCCGGCTGGTGCTGGGCGCTTCGATGGAGAGCGTGTTTGGATTGCTGACCACGAACTTTCTCAAGTTGGTATTGGTGTCCATCCTGCTGGCTGCGCCGTTGGCGTGGTATGCGATGGACCAATGGCTGCAGAATTTCACTTACCGCACTGAGTTGGCGTGGTGGATATTTGTACTGGCAGGGGCGTTGGCGTTGCTGATAGCGGTGTTTACCATCAGCTTCCAGGCCTTCCGCGCCGCGCGAATGAATCCGGTGAACAGCCTGAAGTCTGAATAAGGCTTTTCACCGCTAAGGCACTAAGGCGTGAAGAGATAACAGCTTTGCATTTAGCAGCGCCATCTGCGTCTCCTCTGCGGCTTCTGCGGGAACCTGTTATCCTACTTCGTGATTTTCACCGGCTTGATGAATCCCGCTGCATCAAACTCCATCACATCAATGCACGTCACCCGATGATCGCGGTGCGTGTCGCCCAGGGGTCTGCGATGATACACGATGCGCCATTCGTCTTTGCCCGGTATCTGCATGACTGAATGATGTCCCGCACTGGTGGCAACTGCCGGATCCTGCTGCAGTATTTTATCAATGCGCTTGAACGGCCCCAATGGTGAATCAGCGATGGCATACGCCACCGAATAATTCGGTCCGCCCCAACCGCCTTCGGACCACATGAAGTAGTATTTGCCGTTCCGCATAAACATAAACGGTCCCTCCACATAGCCTTCCGGTGTTATTTCTTTGAAGACTGATCCATCCGAGAAGGGAACAAATCCGTCGAAGCGGTCATTGAGCCTGGCTACGTTGCAGTGTTTCCATCCGCCATAGTATATATAATAACTGCCGTCTTTGTCTTTGAATACAAATTGATCAATGGGTTGGGCGCCGTTGTGGAACTTATCAATGAGGGGTTTCTCTAAATAGTCCCGGAAAGGGCCTTCGGGCTTGTCGGCAATAGCTACGCCGATCCCTCCGTATTCCTTATCGCTTTGAATATCGTTCGCTGCGAAGAAGAGAAAATACTTGTTGTTTCTGGCTACTACCGCCGGTGCCCACATGGCGCGCTTCGCCCAGCGGATGGCCGCGGTATCCAGGATACGCGCGTGTTTGGTCCAGTGGGTCAGGTCGGTTGAACTGAATGTGTCGAAGAAAACCTGTTCTTCATAAAGCGCAGAGAAGGTAGGGTAGATCCAAAATGTCTTGCCAAAGACCGCGACTTCCGGGTCAGCATACCAGCCTTCGAAGACCGGGTTATTTGTTTTTGTGATCTTGTCCTGACCATCTGAGGTATGATGGATCAGAAGCAGTCCGGCGATAAATAAAAATATGTTGCGACGAGGCATAAGGAAATTATTGTGGTCCGGCATTAAAGGTATGGATCGTTACCTCCCAGAACAATGCCGCTTCCTTATTACCACTCACTACTCACTACTTACCATTTACTTGCCACCCACCGCCCACGCCAATCCATCCGGACCACCCCCTACGTCGATCCGAGCAGTGACTTCTAAGGTCTTGAGGTCTATCACCGCGACATAGTTATCAGGCGTACAGCCAACAAATGCACGGTTACCGGCTTCATCAACTTCAAGCCCGGCACCACCGCGACCGATGGGGATCCGTTTGATCTCTTTGCGCGATGCGGCATCAATCACGGTGAGGTCGCCCGTGCGTAAACTGGTGACAAGAACACGTTTTCCGTCGGGAGTAAACTTTAAGCGGTTGGCACCAATCACGTTGGCATTAATGATGGCCACGGATTGTTGAGCTTTGATGTCTATGATATGAATGTTGCCATCGCCCGCACAGGCAGTCCACAAGAATTTTCCGTCCGGCGATACATCAAAGCCTTCTGCACCCTTCGCAACCGGGATGACCGTTTGTACCCAGTCTCTTCGTGGTTGTTGCGCAGGACCGCCCATCGGATTAGGGCCGGGTGTGATCAATGTGTCTGTCAGGACGCTCACGGTGCCTGCATTTACATTAGTGGTGTACACATTCCGTTGGTTGCGGGTCACATAAATCATGTGTGTACGGTCCTGACCCGTACCCATGCTCCAATCCAGTTTGCCCGTTCCCGGATCCAACCTGCCGACTGCGCGGGCACCCTCTGCTGAGAACCAGGCCTTGCCGCCTACGAATACAATGCCATGGGGACCAATCAAAGGTCGTGTATCAATATTGGGCAGGGCTTTTTGTGCAACGAGGTCAATCACATTGATTTCATAGGCGCGACCTCCGCCCGTGTTGGTGACATAGGCATATTTTCCATCGGTTGATGCCACCACTTCATGGGGATCCGGACCCACCGGAATTCGCGCCAGCACCTTTAGCGAAACGGGATCAACAATGGCGAGGGTGTGATCACTCTTGGAAAGTGCAAGCAACCGGGTTTGACCCTGGGCAGAAAGGCCCGCAACGAGCCAAAGCATGATCAGGAAAATTCGTAAGGTCTTCATGGCTGTTGCTTAATCCTTGTTAAACTCTCCGGTGGCACGAAGTTCCACTTCATTGCTTACCATCGCCTCAGGCAGATCGGGTCCAACGTTGAAATCTTTGCGGTTGATCTTGCAGGTGGCCTTGATGCCGATGGCAGGTTTCTTGGTGCGGGGATGCGGCTCCGGTCCCATGAGGGTGACATCCATGGTAATAACTTTGGTAACTCCTTTGATGGTAAGGTTCCCCGTAAGGGTGTATTTGTTGCCACTGACCTTTTTGAGTGAAGCGCTCTTGAAGGTGAGGGTGGGAAAGTTCGCGACATCAAAAAATCCTGCATTCTTCAGGTCTTTGTCGCGCATTTCATTTTCTGAGTTGATGCTGGCGGTCTCAGCCGATAGCTCAAACACAGCATCTGAAAAATCATCCTGGGTCGCGGTCATGCGCGCTGTGAAGGTTCTGAAGTAACCATCCACTTCTGATATCATGTGGTGGCCTACCGTAAATCCGATCTTGGAATGGCCCTTGTCGATGGACCATGTGTTTTGTGCGAAGGCGCCGCCGGCAAGGCATAGCGCCAGAATGATCATGCTGAGTTGTTTCATGTGTGAAAGGGGATTGGGTTGATCTTTTATTCCTGGTTTAGACAGCCGCGGGTGAAATTTTATTCCCTGCTGCCAACGATAAAGATAACCCAATCCCCTGCCGATGAAAAAGCGAATCGTCTTTGGCGGTGCCGTTTGTCAGGTAAAATGCGAGGTCCTCACCACGCGTACGGGATGCGAAAAGGCGATGATGGCATATCGCTCGAAGTATTTTTGTTGCAGGTGACGCAGGATGAGGTCACAACTTTCTTCAGAGACGATGGTTTCAATCTTGATGTTTTCACCTTCCCAGGGGTTATCGCGCACCCGGAAGAGTCCTTTTCCGGATGCGACGGATGCCGTGTAGCCTTTCGCCCCAAGTTCGATGAGCTCTTTTTCGAGCGGCCCAGCGAGTTCTTCTTCAGCAATGATGGTGAGCAATAATAGTTGATCCATGGTCAGTAGATTTTAAGCATGAACGATCAGGGTGGCGATGTGATGATACAGCGGCAGACCGATCATGATATTAAAGGGGAAGGTGATGGCAAGTGCAGCGGTGATGTAATACGATGGATTTGCATCAGGCAACGCTACGCGACAGGCTGCCGGAGCTGCGATGTACGAAGCACTTGCGGCCAGCACACCGAGTATCGTGGCACCGCCGAGACTGAGGCCAGCCAGATGACCGAGGAATATTCCGAGTATCGCATGCAGGATCGGAAACACAATTCCAAAGGCCACAAGAAACAAACCGCCTTGTTTCAGGTCAGAGAGTTTTCTGCCGGCGACGAGTCCGGCCTCCAGCAGAAACAACGTCAGGACACCCTTGAAGGGAACATCAAACAAAGGAGCCACCTGTTCCCATCCGGTTTTGCCGATGACCAGACCAATGATGAGAAATCCAATCAGCAGCAGACTGCTCTTGCCGGCAAACAATTCGCGGGCGATTACGGACAACGGTACCTGTTCGCCATCGCGAGCCGGCGTGTTGATGCGTGCCAGCAGGATGGCAATGAGGATGGCAGGAATTTCCATCATGGCCAACATGCTCGGCATGAAGCCCTCGAAAGAAATTCCAAGGTTCTCATGAAAAGCAAGTGCGGCACTGAATGTCACCGCCGAAACGGAACCGTAGTGGGCTGCCAACGCAGCCGCATTCGAGATATCCAGTTTCGCAGCTTTGCGCATGATCCAGTAAGTCCAGATGGGGATGACACAACAAAGCGTTATCGCGACGAGCGCCGGCTGATACACATCGGCAAAGGACGCCAGCGAAAGTTTATATCCTCCCTTCATGCCAATGGCAACGAGGAGGTAGATGGTGAGTGATTGATATAGAGAATCCGGAAACTTCAGATCACTCTTGACCCGTGAGGCGATGATGCCCAACAGGAAGGCGAGAACCATGGGGGATAATATGCTGCTTAACATAGGAGTGTTGGTGGTGGGTTTGGGTTATTCAAAGAATTCAACTTCTCCGGTTTGCAGGTTGTATAGCCCACCGATGATGCGAAGGGAGCCTTCCCGCACACGTTTGGCCAATACGGGTTCAAGGCTCTTCAATTGATTGACCTGCATCAGGATGTTTTCTTTGGTGGCAGCCAGCAGGAGATTAGAAGGATTTTTTTCTTTGGCGCGGTCTACGGCTGGCTTAATGGCATTGATCAGCGTGATGATATGCCCCGGAACTTCGGGGAGATTCACGGCAGCACCTACTGCGCCACATTGGGTGTGACCCATCACGACAATCAGCTTGGTGCCCAGGATCTCTTCGGCGAACTCAATGCTGCCCCAGGATGCATAGGTTGAAACCTGTCCTGCAGTGCGAACGATGAACAAGTCGCCGAGACCCTGATCAAAAATAATCTCTGCCGGTACCCGCGAGTCGGAACAACCCACAATGGTGGCGAATGGATTCTGTTTGGTAGCGATCTCCTGAATCCGATTGGGATCCTGCCGGGGTTTTGTTGACTTGCCCTGAACAAATCGCTGATTGCCTTCCCGCAGCCGGTTCAATGCCTGGTCGGGTGGAGTGGAAGGCTGACCAACGCAATATAAACTCAGGAGCAAAAGGAAGGGTATGATGCACTTTGTTTTCATCGGGACCGCCTGAGTTTAACTGCTTTGCCAGTCGTATAGTAGATCAGCACAGCGCTGAATATGATGAGCATGGTTTCGGCGAGCATTTCCAGCGGCTCACGTTGCACTGCATCATCAACCCCGTTGGAAGGAGAGATCAGTCCGGCGCCCATCAGGAGCAATCCGGTAAACAATAGCCCGAAGAGTTTTTTCTTCATATGATTTGAGTTTGGTTTGACGGGCGCAAAAATGAGATACCGGACGCATACTTTTTTATTTATATGTATTATTAGAAACATAACACATACTTATGAATCGATGCCGATTCAATAATGGGCGTAGCCCGGTGATCGCCTAGCGGGACGTGTAGGTATTGCTGAAGGAGTAGATCAAGCTCAGGTTCCAGATGAAATCCTTGCTCGCAGCGATGTCGCTGGTAATACGCTTATTGAGGATGGAGGAAACAGAGAGCGGAAAATCTTTTCGGGCAGCCGTGATGGTGGCGGTGTAGAAGTAACCGTCATGGTTATCCATCTTGAGGTAAAATAGCTGGGGATTGAACCGCAGAAAGTAATCCCTGGCAACAGGGATATATGCAAAGTTCGTGTTAATGGTGAAGAAATAAGTATTCTGCGTGGCGTCGGGCTCAAAGCCGTGCGACTGTAAATAGTAAATACCGATGCTGGTGTTTTTGGTCAGGTAATAATTCGGAACGATTTCCGCTGCGAAGTAACGCTGTGAGGTCATCACATCACGCGTGACGCCATTGAGGATTACGGTATTGGTTTGAAATACCAGCGACGGATGGGCACCGACATTCAATTTGAATTTAGGCTGCGATATCACTTTGTAACGCCACCAGAAAATGAAAGACCAGGGTTTGCCCTCCATCGCAAACCGCATCTGGGGTTCGAAGGTGAGGCGCCGTCCCATCGCCAAATCAAAAATCACGGCAGGTTTCCCCAGGGAAAAAGTCGGGAGCAACGAAATGCCATTGTTGGTAGCCGTGATCGCACCCCGGAAAATAGTGGGTGACTTCAGGCTGTCCGGCTGCTGCGCCAGCAGGTGGCTTGAGATCATGCAAGCAACAATCGTCAACACAACAATAGCCGGGGGTGGAGGCAGGGGCTTCATGAGGTTCGCAAAGGAAGTTATTTCCGAACCGCCGGTCAACCTAACGAGCGTTGAAGTATTCAACCCGGTTCGTTACCTTGATCTTTCTTAATTCCGATACCCCATGCGCACGTGCAAAACCATTACACTGATTCTCTTTGTTTCAATCACCATCGCTTTCGGGCAAAAGGACCCGGCTAAATGGGATGTGAATAATCCCGGCGGACCGTCGAAGGATGTCTCGTTCACCACCAACGAAGGCACCTGGATGAACCTGGATGTTTCTCCGGATGGGAAGGAAATTGTTTTTGACCTGCTGGGTGACATTTATATTATGCCGGTCACGGGGGGCGAAGCCAGGGTGCTGCGCTCCGGTCATGCCTTCGAGGTACAACCGCGGTTTAGTCCCGACGGAAAGCGCATCAGTTTCACCAGCGACGCCGGTGGTGGCGATAACATCTGGGTCATGGACCGCGATGGAAGCCACGCGAAGCAAATTACCAAAGAGAACTTTCGCCTGCTCAACAACAGTGTGTGGACCCCCGATGGCGAATACCTGATTGCACGCAAACACTTCACGGGAATGCGCTCACTCGGCGCGGGTGAATTGTGGATGTTCCACATCAGCGGCGGCGGCGGACTTCAGCTTACACCCAAGAAGAATGATCAACAGGATTTGAACGAACCTTCGGTGAGTCCCGATGGTCGCTATGTATATTATAGTGAGGAGGTATTTCCTGGCGGATATTTCCAATACAATAAAGACCCTAACGGGAATATCTTCGTCATCAAGCGCTTTGACCGTGAGAAGGGCAGCAGCGAGGTAGTAGCCGGGGGAGCAGGCAGTGCCATCCGTCCGCAAATTTCCCGCGATGGAAAAACGCTGGCGTTCGTAAAGCGTGTGCGCACCAAATCAGTATTGTACCTGAGGAATCTCGAAAGCGGTGAGGAGTGGCCCATCTTCGACAACCTCAGTAAAGATCAGATGGAAGCCTGGACCATTTTCGGTGTCTACACGGGCTTCTCCTGGAGTCCGGATAGCAAATCCATTTACATCTGGGCCAATGGCAAAATCAATAAGATAGAAGTTGATGGAGTGAATAAGTCTGTGGACGTACCTTTTACATGCAACGTCAAACAGAAGATCTATGATGCGGTTCGTTTCAAGCAAAACCTCAACACACCAAAATTTAATGTCAACGTAATCCGTCAGGGCACCACCTCTCCGGATGGAAAGTGGTTCGTGTTCCATGGAGCCGGCTATTTGTGGAAAAAGGAGATGCCCAACGGCACGCCGCAACGCCTCACCACCGGTACCGATTTTGAATTCTATCCTTCGTTTTCTCCCGATGGAAAGTCACTCGTGTACACCACCTGGAACGATCAGTTGATGGGTAGCATCATCAAAATGGATTGGTCGGGTGCCGTTAAACCGGTTAAACTCACCACGGAAAAAGGCATTTATACCAACCCGTCTTTTTCGCCCGATGGCAAGTCGATCGTGTACTACAAGGATGGTGGCGACTATGTGATGGGCAGTTCGTTCAATGTAAATCCTGGCGTTTACATCATGGATGCAGCCGGCGGCAAAGCGAAGCTCGTAAGCGAAAAGGGGAGTGAACCCTATTTCAATGCCAAGGGTGACCGCATTTATTATAATATCGACAATGGCATGAACAGTTCCTTTGGCAGCTATAAAACCGATGGATCAGATGACCGGACGATCTTCAAGTCGACCTACGGCACCTCCTTCCTGGTGTCGCCGAATGGCAAATGGGTAGCATTCATTGATTTATATAAAGTGTATGTCGGTGCATTCCCGCAAACGGGCAAGTCGATTGACATCAGCAGTGGCACTTCTGAGTTTCCGGTGAAGCAGGTTGCCAAAGATGCGGGCATCAATCTGCACTGGAGCAAGAACAGTGACCAGTTGCATTACACCCTCGGCGATCAATACTTTACCATCAACCTGGAAGACCGTTTCAGTTTTGTCGCTAACAAACCCGACTCTGCTTTCCGCATGCCCGAAAAAGGAATTTCGGTTGGCCTTGAATTGACAATGGATAAACCTGAGGGTACGATTGCACTGACCAATGCGCGAATCATCACCATGAATGGTAATGAAGTAATTGAAGGCGGAACGATCGTGGTGGAAGGTAATGTGATCAAAGCGGTCGGCAAATCTGCTGACATAACCGTCCCCGCAGGCGCCAAAGTAATCGACTGCCAGGGCAAGACCATCATGCCTGGATTTATCGATGCGCATGCGCATGCGGGTCACTTCCGTTCAGGCATCACCCCGAAGAAACACTGGCCTTATTTTGTAAATCTCGCCTATGGCGTTACCAGCATGCATGATCCGTCGGCGAACAGCGAAATGGTCTTCTCCCAAAGCGAAATGGTGAAGGCGGGTACCATGATTGGACCCCGCGTATTTTCAACCGGCACCATTATCTATGGCGCCGACGGAAATTTCAAATCGGTCATCAATTCCCTGGCCGATGCAAAGAGTGCCCTTTCCAGAACAAAAGCATATGGAGCCTTCAGCGTGAAGAGCTATAACCAACCCCGTCGCGAACAGCGGCAGATGGTCATACAGGCCGCACGCGACCTCAACATGATGGTGGTGCCTGAAGGAGGCTCGTTTTTCTATCACAATCTCACCATGGTCATGGATGGACATACCACCATTGAGCATAACCTGCCGGTAGCTGTGCTGCACAATGATGTGATCCAACTTTGGAAGCAGGCGGGCACGGCCTATACCCCAACCCTGATTGTCAACTATGGATCCTCCAGCGGTGAAAACTACTGGTACCAGCATACGCAGGTGTGGGAAAAAGAAAGACTGTTGCGGTTTACCCCGCGTTCTGTGGTCGATCCCCGCAGTCGCCGCCGTACGATGATACCCGAAGAAGAATATGAAAACGGACATATCCTCGTGTCTAAGCAACTGAAGAAACTTTCTGACGCCGGTGTGAAGGTGAACAGCGGTGCCCACGGTCAATTGAACGGCCTTGGATATCATTGGGAGATCTGGATGATGGCACAGGGTGGCATGACCAATCACGAGGCTTTGAAGACAGCTACTATTAACCCTGCGCAAAGCCTGGGTCTCGACGACTGGATAGGCTCACTGCAAGTGGGTAAGCTGGCGGACCTGATTGTGATGGACAAGAATCCGCTGGAACAGATTTACAACACCGAGAGTGTGCGCTACACGATGGTCAATGGCCGTCTGTTTGATGCGGATCTGATGGACCAGATCGGTAATACCCAGAAGAAGCGAGAGCCTTTTTACTGGGAGACCAATAAAGGGGCGGCAGGATTTCCCTGGCATGAAGAGGGCAATGGTTTGCCACAGTGCTCATGTGGAAGACATTAGCAAAACACCAGCAGATAACAAATAAGTGGCCCTGATATGAATAGCGGAAAATTCCTGACCGGCATGACGATCATCTATTTTGCACAGATGATGGTGTTGGTTTTATTCAGTGGTGTTGTGGTTTTTCTCCACATGAATGGGTCGCAGCCATCAGGAGATAATGACCCTACGCTGTTTAAGTATATTATGTATGGATTGGTGCCAGGCGCAGCGGTCATAGCGCATGTGGTATTTAAACAGCAGTTGTCAGGTTTAAATCCCGAATCGACACTTCGGCAAAAGTTGATCAGGTTTCAGACGGCCATGCTCATTCGTTCGGCACTGATTGAAGTACCGGGTCTTTTGGGGGCTGTCTTTGCGTTGATCACCGGTGACCTGACGTTTCTGTTTTTCACGGGGATGGTGGTAGCCCTGTTTTTGTATTGGCGCCCCACCGTCGATACCATCAGTGCTGATCTGCAGCTTTCGGAACAGGAAAGAATGGTGTTATCTGATCCGGAGGGTATTCTTCCGCAATAGTTTTGAATTTTGGATTCTGCTTGTAGATTTTTCTTAATCAGACCGGGTTAATTACTTTCTACCGCCTTGTCTGATGAAGCGCCTCGCGTCGTCAGGTTACCACCAACCACTTACTACTTACCACTCACTACTTACTTCTTACTCCCCGCCTCTTTCAACCGCTGCGCAAAATTAGGTGTTGCACTCAAATCGTAAGGCAGTTTGTCCGGGGTTAAGGCAAGTGCCAGGAACAAGGAAAAATCCAGCACAATCCGACGGTCGTTATGGGCCGCTTCCCGGTTAGAAGCCTCCCGACCAAGAATGGCGTCGGTGGCAACCATCCATCCGCTGGAGCGGTGAGACGAGCGTTTATTAAGAAGACTAAGAGCCTCTTCTTTATGTCCTTGTTTGTATGCGACCAGGGCCCGGAGGTCCCAGTATGCCCTGACATTGTCAGGACTAAACTTACTCAGGAGTTCTTCTGCTTCGGAAGTCCTGTTGAGCTGGAGCAGGCTATAGATTTGAAGAAAAATCAATGTCCGCTCTCGGAATTCCAGGCTGAGCGATTGGCCCTTTTCGGAAATGAACTCTTCGTACTTTCCTTTTGAGATGAGCGCAGTGGCCAAATCATTTTGTAATGATCCGTTCGAAGGATCCGATTGCAGGAGTGTTTTACTAATGGTGATCATCTGATCCTGATAACCCAGCGCAATCAGCATCTGACCAAGATTGAACGATTGGTAGGCAAAGTATTTGGATGACTCAGGGTTATTCAACACCCGTTCAATGAGCGGTCTGAAATTGGACCAGTCCCTGGAGAACATGGTGACATACAGACGATAGTAGTCCTTTTCAGCGGGGCTGCCCGCTTTGCCCACGAGGTCACCCAGCACTTTCATCAGCTTGTTGTATGATTGCTCGTCTGTCAGGGTGTCGGTTTTGGGGTCAGGTAACCGGTCAGATATATAATGGAGGTAGAAGTCGGCGATATAGAGATCCGGACTTGCAAAGGTGGGGTCCAGTTTCGTGGACTGGGTCAGCAGTTTATTGCCCTCGGACATCAGTTTCAGGTCGACCATATCGGGCCCGTGGGAATCACTGAAAATGCTCAGTCCTTTCAGGAACAATAAATAAGCCTCCGGATTTTTGGTGCCGGCCCGTTGCATCTGTTCAAGCGATTTGGCATCGAGCGAAACGTTAAGGTTCTCCGCGACTTTGGTGGCAATTTCTTGCTGCAGGGAGAGGATATCAGTCGGTACCCGATCAAAAGTACTTGACCACAGATGTACACCGTCGTTGGCACGAATCAATTGGGCGGTAATCCGCAACCCGGTTGCTGATTTTCGCACCGATCCCTCGACGACATAATTGACATGCAGGGAATCGGCAATTGTCTGAATCTGCAGGTTCTTTCCCTTAAAGGCAAAAGAGGAGGTGCGCGATATCACCTTCAGATCATTCAAATGTGCCAGGCTGTTCAAAATCTCCTCTGTCAGTCCATCACTGAACCATTCCTGATCTTTTGATTCGCTCATATCAACAAATGGAAGCACAGCTACTGATTTTTCAACTGCCGCTGGTCCTGACGTTTGAGGAAGGAATCTGAAATAGCCTATGCTTGCCAGGCCGAGGATCAATGCCATACTGCCTGCAGCGATCCAGGCTTTGCGATTCGACTTTTGGTTAGGAGAAGGGGTGGCAGGAGCCACCGGGGATTTCGGTTGACCTATTTGTACATCCGGATTCTTTAGTGCCGCTACAATCTCTTTGATGGTATTCGCCACTTTGTTAACCTGATCTCGGTAATAGGTCTTGTTGAGGTTGTCCTGCGGATTTTCTTCTTTGTCGCGCAGGGGTCTGTTAACTCCGGGTGCGCGGAAGATGAAATCGATGGAGCGGAGGACACCGTTTAATTCTCTTTCGAGGGTCGCTTTGTCTTCCGCATCAATGTCATGAATTCGAACCGGGAGTATTCGGCTGGTAACATTTCCATGGCTCAGCCTGATATCCCGTCCAAATCCGTCTTGCTGGGAGAGCTGGTTGAACGCACAAAACTCGTGTTGCCAGGCAAAGGACTTGGTATCGCAGTAGGTTTGGGAGATGATGGGGATGAAGACCAGACATTTCAGCTTTCCGGTCAGGCTTTTATCTACCTGGTGTGTTTCCAGCAGACCATCGTGGGGATTTTTGTCGAAATAAATACTCAGCGGATCCTTGACCGTGCTGCGAAGTTCCTTTTCAAGTTGGAGAACAAATTCGCTGACCCAACCGTCCAGGTTGTCATTGTGTCGGTACGAGATAAAGATGTCGTACTCATAACCGGGTAGAATGGAGGCCATTGGCCAAATATACCAGAATTCGATCTTCTATCGCGCTGAAAAGCAGGCGTCGGACTCGGCGGCTATTGGCGCTTAAAGAATGTCCAGGCTTCCTGAAATGTGTCGATGTCATTGGGTAAGTCGTGTTTGCCCCCAACTACCTTCAATAAGACCACTTCTGGTTTACCTTGATGTGAATAACTGTATCGTTCGATAATCTTGCCATCGTTGGCGTCAAGGTCGGGCAGCCTATCGGACATGGGCGACCCGGTGTATCCAGCTAGTTGAGCCCAGTACCGGAATGATGCCTCGGCGGAGCGCATCCTGCCCATACGGACATTATTGGCCAGTATGATTTCTCCACCTTCCCATTTATTTAACGGATCAAGGGTTCCATTCACGATCATGACTGACCGGGGCACCTTCTTTTCGATGCAATCCATATTGGTGCTGTCGGGCAGGCTGGCAACGATCGCTGTGATAGCCCTGATTTTTTCAGGCATGGTAATCACCAATTTATATGCCATATGACCTCCACCACTAAAGCCGATGGCAAATACCCTCGACTCATCGATCTTATACTTGTCCTTGAAGTACACGATCATACGGGTGAAGAACGCCTCTTCATTGATGTTCTCCAGGTTGGGCGGGGTCTGTGCGGCTTTTCGGCACTCGTTCCAAAAGTGCTTGTAGCCATCCGGATATACCAATATAAATTGTTCTTGATCCGAGCGGCCTTCGAGGTTCAGGGCGTTTTGACGAAACTCTTTGCCGTTGCCGCCGGAGCCGTGAAGAACAAATACAAGGTGAGATACCGTTGCAGTCCCGGGCTTTTTGAAATGGAATGTACGGTAATGGTTATCTATGCGGACCGAGTCAGAAAGTAACTGGGCATTTGCAGAGAGGGTAAAAAAAGAAACAACGAATAAAAGGAGTGAGCCCTTGCGGAAAGGTGCAGTTCGCATCAGGCAAATATACGGCAAAGTCTAATCGGACGACAATTCATTCAACTCAGCCTCTGTGAATAGCCTGGATCTTACAATGAATCGCACCCCCATCGGTATCTCCAGCGAGAAGCTGGACCCCCGTCCGGCAATGACGTCCAACGTAAGTTGTGTGTGTTTCCAGTATTCGTACTGATCCCGGCTCATCCAGAATGGGCAGTCGTGGACCGTACCCAACAGCACATCGCTGTCTCCGGTTTTGAAATCCCCTGCTTCAAAGCACATGGGCTGTGATCCGTCACAGCAACCGCCGCTCTGATGGAACATAAGCGCCCCGTGGCGTGCACGCAGGGTGTTTATCACGGCGACAGCTTCCGGACTGATCAATACGCGGGATACAGGCATAATAAAAAAAACCTTCCTGCCGCACGCATGCAGCAGGAAGGTACATTGGTTAAGGGTTAAAAGAATCCCAGTTTGTTCTTATTGTAAGAGATCAGCATGTTCTTCGTGTTGCGATAATGGTTGAGCATCATCTTATGTGTCTCACGACCGAAACCTGATTTCTTATAACCGCCGAAGGGTGCGTGAGCGGGATAGGCGTGATAGCAGTTTACCCACACCCGACCTGCCTGAATGGCTCGTGGAATTTGGTAAATCTCGTGCGCATCCCGGGTCCACAGACCCGCACCAAGACCATACAATGAATCATTGGCAATAGCGATGGCCTCTTCCGTTGTCTTGAAGGTTGTTACACATACCACCGGCCCGAAGATCTCCTCCTGGAATACACGCATCTTGTTATTTCCCTTGAGGATGGTAGGTTGAATATAGTAGCCTTTCTCCAGGCCGCTGTTGAGTTGTGCGGCGGCACCACCGGTGATTACTTGTGCACCTTCCTGTTTGCCGATGTCCATGTAAGACAGAATCTTTTCAAACTGATCGTTGGACGCCTGGGCACCCATCATGGTGTCTTCGGCCAGGGGATGACCCACCTTGATGGCTTTGGTGCGGGCAACGACACGCTCCATGAACTTGTCATAAATCTTTTCGTGTACCAACAAACGGGAAGGGCAGGTGCATACTTCGCCCTGGTTGAGGGCAAAAAGCACAGCACCTTCAACACACTTGTCGAAGAAGGCATCATCAGCATCCGCGATACTGGGCATGAAGATATTTGGTGATTTTCCGCCGAGCTCCATCGTCACCGGAATGAGGTTCTCGCTGGCGTACTGCATAATCAATCGCCCTGTGGTCGTCTCACCGGTAAAGGCAACTTTAGCTACACGTGGCGAGGTGGCCAATGGCTTGCCGGCCTCAACGCCGAAACCGGTAACCACGTTGAGAATGCCTTTGGGCAGGATGTCCTGAATCAATTCCATCCAAACCATAATGCTGGTCGGTGTTTGTTCGGCTGGTTTCACCACCACCGTGCAGCCAGCCGCTAAGGCCGGTGCAATTTTCCACGCAGCCATTAACAGTGGAAAGTTCCAGGGAATAATCTGGCCGACAACACCAAGGGGTTCTTGCAGGTTAATGCTGATGGTGTATTCATCATGTTCCGACATGGTGCTCTCATCTGAGCGAATCACCCCGGCGAAATAGCGAAAGTGATCAATGGCGAGTGGAAGGTCAGCCGCTCTGGTTTCGCGAATTGCTTTGCCGTTGTCAACGGTCTCCACGCGGGCCAGGAGCTCGAGATTTTTTTCCATCACATCGGCAATGGCCAGCAACACCCGGGCGCGTTCCGCCGCAGAGGTCTTGGACCAGGTAGCAAAGGCCACATGGGCCGCATCAATGGCTTTGTCGATGTCTTGCTTGTTACCCCGGGCAGCCTGGGTAAACGGCTTCCCGTCGATAGGGGAAATGTTGTCGAAGTACTCTCCGCCGGACGGAGCCACCCAGGCACCTCCGATAAAATGGTCGTAACGGGCTTTGAACGCAGGACGGGGAACCGTCTTTGTTTTGGTCATTTCAGCTGTTTCCATGGTTTTTTTAGGTTTTTGTGGATATACCAAAGCTGCATGCTTTGCTGCTCATCGAATTGTCCTCCGGTATCAAATCATGGACCTCAAGTCTCATTTCAATCGTTTTCTGGAATTCTTATATTGGCTTTGAGATGAAATCCGGACTTCAGCCATTCCTGCCTTCACCCGAACGTTCACTCTACACACTTGTAGAAAACCGGACTGCGTTCACCATGGAGAAGTGTGAATTGAACGTGTTTGAGACGCATCAGCGGGCCGAACGCGTAAACCTCACCTTTGGCGACCTGGTACTTACCAGTATGTTACGGGGCAAAAAGGTCATGCACCTGTTTGGTGAACCGGGCTTTGACTACCTGCCCGGCGAATCAGTAATTGTACCGCCCCATGAGACGATGCAGATCGACTTTCCGGAGGCTCAGTTGAGTAACCCAACCCAATGCATCGCACTGGCTATATCAGCCGAGCACATTCAGGAGACACTAAACCTGTTGAATGAGAAGTTCCCTAAGGTGGAATCGCACCAGCAGTGGAAAATTGAGGAGGCCATGTTTCACCTGAACAATACCCAGGAGCTTGGCGATACGATAAATCGCTTGATGAGGATCAGCGTGCAGGAGCACCGGAAAGAGAAAGACTTACTGGCACACCTGGCCCTGCGCGAATTGATGATCCGTCTCATGCAAACGCAGGCAAGGCAATTGCTCGAACTGAACTATGTGCGGATGGGATCCAGTCATCGCTTCGCTCACCTCATTCAGTACATTAAAACCAACATCCGCGAAAAGATTGACCTGAACAGGCTCCACGAGAAGGTGTGCATGAGCCGCGCCAATTTCTTTAGAAAGTTCAAAGAAGAGTTTGGCATCGCACCGGGTGACTACATTCTGCAGGAGCGATTGCGACTGGCGAAGGAACACCTGCGAAGCATGAGGCATAACATCACGGAAGTGTGCTACCTGTCCGGCTTTCAAAATCTTCACTACTTCATCCGGGCGTTTAAGAAAGAGACCGGCATGACGCCTAAAACGTATCAGAGCATTTGTCAAAAGTAAATATTGCATCGGTGGCCGCTTCCACAAAGCCACATTTCCCCATACTCGACGGCCTTCGCGGAACTGCCGCCTTGCTGGTGGTAGGTTTCCATTTGATGGAGGGATACTTCCCTGATTTCTCTCAACATCCCATGCACCACGGCTACCTTGCTGTCGACTTTTTTTTCCTGCTTTCGGGTTTTGTGATTGGATACGCCTATGATGACCGATGGTCGCGTATGTCTTTGATGGACTTCTTTCGCATTCGCCTCATTCGCCTGCATCCCCTCGTCATCGCCTCCCTGGTGATCGGAGGCCTTGCCTTTTATGTTGACCCGTTTTCAACCACCTCATCGTCTGTGGGAGCACTAAAGCTCGTCGCCATTGTTTTGTGGGGATTCACCCTGCTGCCACATAAAGACGTACGGGGCTGGGATGAGACACACTCACTCAACGGCCCGCTGTGGTCGCTGTTGCAAGAGTACCTCGCCAACGTTTTTTATGCACTGATTGGCAGACACATGAATCGAACGACCCTTATCTGTTTCGTTTTCATATGGGGAGCCATCCTGACCAGCGTTTCGGTATGGCGTGGTGACCTCGCGACCGGATGGGGGTACAACACCTTTTGGATCGGGGTTGTTCGAATGATGTTCCCATTCTTTGCAGGGTTACTGCTCTATCGATCAGGGTTTATGATTCGCATCCCGGCGGCCTATTTGATTTGTTCTTTGTTGCTGGTGGCATTGTTCTTCTTCCCGACATACGCTTTCAACGGGTGGTATGAAGCCGCTTCCATCATCATCGCCTTCCCCTTGATTGTGGCGATGGGAGCCGGTGGTACCATCAGCGGGCGTTGGGCACAGATCTGTAATTTTGCCGGTATTATTTCCTATCCAATTTACATCATCCACTATCCTTTTATGTACATCTATATGGAGTGGATACACCTAAAACCCGATCCGGGCACCATTATCATGGTGGGAATAGTACTGTTATTCTTCTTTATTGGCCTGGCGTACGTAGTACTGAAGCGTTATGATGAGCCAGTGCGAAATTGGCTCAAACAAAGCTGGCGCTGATCAGGTACTCAATTGGTTTCTTCCACCTGCTCAAGCGAGACAACCGAAAAAATCCCGTCTTTGTTTTCAACGTGCAGGATAGCCTGCCCTCCGCCTTCCTGATAACCATATCGCAGGTGAAGCCGAACAGCCTCATTTTGTCCGGCACCCGATTCCAAAGAAGTTATGCTGCCGCCACCTGCTTCACCCGACAATAAACTGAACCAGTTGCTGTAGGAACCAGTGATCGCCTCCAGCGGCGAAGCATCACCCTTCAAAAAATGAATCTTTTTCCCAGCCTCATCCATGAAGTAAAGAATTGCATATTCGGTGCAGCCTGTCAGTCCCTGTGCATTGCTTGCCTCTGGTGTGGCGGGACGCAGGAAGCCAACGGTGTAGTTTTTTCCTGCATACTCAAAACTGTCTTGCCAGGTTGGTGCTCCTGCTTTTTGCAACAGACGATCGCCGGTTACCCAACCTTGTTGGTCATCCAGTTGTATCTGATACCAGGTATTCCGGTCGCATAGTTCCGCTTCAGCCGGGTAAGTCAGTGCTGATTGTGAGAGGACGATGGCTGGCCGCAGGGTGCCGAGGTACGTCGCGACATCTGAAATTTCTGTTGAATCTGTTGACAGGCTGGTACCAGACAAAACCAGGGCAGAGAACTCGGAGGCAGCCAGGCTGAATCCATACAGCGCTTCATCGGCTTGCAGATTTGAACCCGAAGAAATCTGCTGCGATGTGGAATCAACCCTGGTGCTGTCTTGTTTCGAATCAGAACCAGATTTGGATTGGCAACCCAGCAACAGCAATACCAGGGAAAGTCGGGCAATTGATTTCATGGGTGGCAGGTTTTGACAAGAACAAGATAGTGCCTTTATTGAAATTTCGGATGAAGGTGAAGCAGGCAGAAATCAGGCTGTTTGCTTGGGGTACTCAGAAGGAGATACTCCATACTGTTCCCTGAAGCACTTGCTGAAATAGGATAGGTTAAGGATACCTACTTCATAAGCAACCTGAGATACGGGCCCCCATCGTTGTTCGAGTAATTGGGCTGCGCGTTGTAGTCGAAAGTTTCGGATGAGTTCATTTACGGTTATCCCCGTAAGGGCATTGATTTTGCGATACAACTGTACCCGACTAAGCCCGACTTCGCGAGCCAGAAACTCTACACCCATGACGGGTTCATTCATTCGATCATGGATGATGGTGCGAACTGTCTGTAGAAATTTTTCGTCGGCAGATAGTACGGTTACGCGGTCTGAATTCGTCATCAATTCGGCGCGTAACTTTTCCCGCAATCGTGACCGTGCCGCAATACTGTTGCGGACCTTGAGCACAAGCTCCTGTTGTAGGAAAGGCTTGGTGAGATAATCATCGGCGCCCAGACTAAGGCCTTTGATCTTGTTGTCGGTAGTAACCTTTGCCGTAAGGAGAATAACTGGTATATGGCTCGTCCGCACATCGGCCTTAAGCTTACTGGTCATGGTCATTCCGTCCATTTCAGGCATCATGACATCGGATATGATCAATTCGGGTACTTCGCGAAACGCGATATCAAGTCCGGCTTTGCCATTATCTGCTTCCAGAAACTGAAATTGGTGATCAAAAGAGTCTATGATGAATCCTCGCAATTCGAGGTTGTCCTCAACCACAAGAATGCGTGGAAGTCCCGTATCCTCTATTTCCAGGTTGTCGTCTGAGGCCGCTGTAGCGAACGGCTCGTCCGGTATAGCCCGACTACCTGAAAGGAGGTAGGCCTGTACCGGAATGGCCACGGTAAACATGCTGCCCTTGCCCAGGGTACTTTCCACTTCAATCGTTCCATGTAGCAATTCAACCAGTTCCTTTACAAGGGATAATCCAATTCCGGTACCAATTTCCTGGTGGGCATCACTCACCTGAAAGAAACGTTCAAAAATCCTGGATTGATGTTCTTGTGCAATTCCGATTCCACTGTCCTCAACAACGAACAACAGGTTCGCACTTTTCTCGTTGGTGATCGTTGTGCTGAACCGAATTCGTCCATGGGCCGGGGTAAACTTGAGCGCATTGCCAATCAGGTTGAGGAGAATGGTCTCCAGTTTGACCGCATCCGTGAACACGGTATACTGTTCGGCAGGCTCTTCGACAACCAATTCAATCTTCTTAAGTTGGGCGTGCGCATGAAAGGATCCTGTGATGCCGGCCAGAAATGCGTGCAGGTCAACCTCCGCTTGCTCAATTCTCACCTTTCCGGATTCGAGCCGGGAAAGTTCCAGCAATTGATTGATGAGCCGCAGTAGCAAATTGCTGTTGTTTTCTATCAGACTCAGACGACCAAGGGCTGCTGGATTACCATGAAGGTCTTTTTTTAGAGCCTGAACCGGTCCCTGAATAAGGGTAAGCGGTGTCCGGAATTCATGGGATATGTTGGTAAAGAATGAAGTGCGCGCTTTATCGATTTCACGGGCCTTGGCGAGTTCAAGATGTTCTTTTTCACGTTCTATTTGCTCCAGTTGCAACCGGGCCTTCAGCCGTTCTTGACGAACGATGTTCCGGCGAGCTGCAAAGAGTACCCCGGCAAGGATAAAGCCATATGCGATGTATGCCCACCACGTCTTCATCCAGGGAGGGGAAATGATTATGATAACCTGCTTCTCAGCCAGTGATCCAAAAATGGTCTTGGCTTTGATCCGGAAAGTATATGACCCCGGAGGAATATTGAGGTAGTTTAAAGTCCGATCGGAAGGTGTCTCTCGCCATTGGTTGTCATATCCATCCAGCCGTGTCATGAATTTGGTGAATTGAGAGGCCCGGTAGTCATCTACCGAAAAGTTGAATCCGATATTGTTCTCGTTGTGCTGTAGCGACAAGGCATCAAGGTCCTCCTGATTAAATACGTAGGTGCTGTCTGATTTTTGACTGAGGTCAATGGACTTGTTGTTGATGAGTACATCCGTAAGACGAATTTTCAGGGGCTGCACCATCCGGTCAAAATCTTCCGGATAAAATGAGAAGTAACCCGATCCATGCCCCACCATGATTTCACCCCGGTGGTTTTGGTAGATGGAACCTGGAATGCTATACACATCTGACCTGTTCTTATAAGTTACGGTTTCTAACCGGGCGGAATCGATTCGGCTGATGCTGGTTTGTGTGGTGACCCAAAGATTGTTCGCACGGTCTTCGATAATTCCGTAAATGTTGTCTTTATCCAGGTTTGATCCGGTCATGAACTTCACGAACCGATCCGTGGGGGCATGGTAACGAAACAATCCAATTTGGGTGCCGGCCCAAACTGTGCCTTTTGAATCACTGAACAGAAAACTGATCTTGGAGGATCCCAGGTATTGTCCGAGTTGTTTACCCTTCTGATCAAGTCGGAAAATCCCCTTCTCCCGGGTTCCAGCCCATAAAGTATGTTCCGAGTCTTCAAGAACACAGATTACACCCTGGCCATCTGTAAAAAACCATCTTGTCTTCTGTTGGAACTTGTCGTAGTTCAAGAGCCCATCGTAGGAACTAAACCAAAGACGCTGTTGATGATCCCTCATGATGGTTATAACCTGACTAAGGCCACCGAGTGTATCTGCTGAAAAAGGCTGATAGGTATTGGTCACGGGATTAATGATTCCGATACCCCGACTGGTACCGACCCAAATTCGCTCAGGCGTATCCCACAACAGCGAAATGGTGTTGTTGGTGATGCTGATTGGAGGCGCATTCGAGACATCAATTTTCTTTAGAACGGTTCCATTGGGTGCACATTTCAGCACCCCCTCCTGGGTAGCGATCCATAGATTGCCGTTTTCATCTTCAATTATCCGGTGGGCTTCAGCTTCATGGAGCAGGGTGGTATGACGCACAATACCAGGGATCATATCAACCCGAAACAGGTTCTCTTCCTGTGTGCTGATCCACAGCGCACCGTCATGGGAAAGGAACGACATCCATCCACTGCGGTCAGCAAACCCATTGCTGTTTTCATAATGCGTCATGAGTTGCGTTGAAGGGTCATAGCGGTTGATGCCAGACCACATTGATCCGATCCAGATATTTCCGGTTTGATCCTCGCGGATAAACGTAACCTGATCGTTGTAGCGATGCCAGTCGTCTGTTTTGAGCGGTGGTCGACTGACTTGCTCGGGATGCAATGGGTTATGACGATGGCGGATAAAGGTTCCTGTCTTCCGGTCCATGGTGTGCAATCCATCACCAGAGGTTCCCACCCAGAATACGCCACGGCTGTCTTCGAATATAGATCTGACTTTATTGTTGATCAGGCTGTGCTCATCACCTTTTTTGCTTAGAAAAGAAGTGAAGGTCCCATCCGGTTCCAGCCGATTCAGTCCGCCCAATTCCGGATCAATCTTATAGAATGGTGCTCCCGTTCCGACCCAAAGTGTTCCGCTACGGTCTTCGTACAAGGCGCGGATCACATTATCACTCAGGGTTCCGGGTTTATTCGCATCATGAACATAACGTGTGAATTTTCCTGATTTTTCATCCAGTTGGTTTAACCCATGATCAGTACCCACCCAAAGCCGTCCCCTTTGATCGCGCAGAATGGTATTGACGAAATTATTGCTTAGTGACATCGGATCTTTGGGATCATTCCGATAATGGGTGAAGATGCCGGTGGCTGGATTGAACTGATCCAGACCTGCACCAGACAGGCCAATCCAAATCAATCCCTTGTTATCGGCATACACTGTTTCAAGGTCAGTGCTTCCCAGTGAATTGAGGTTGAGGTTGTCATGCCGAAATACCAGAAGCCGGGAGCCATCATACCGGTACAGGCATTTCTCTCCTTGACCTGAGAACCACATGTAGCCTTTGGTGTCTTGCGTGATGCTTGTAATTTTTCCGATGGGTTCTCCATTGGGCCCTGGGATTTGGTTAAAACGTATTTCCCCATGTTGGGCGTTTGCTGTTATAACAATACCCCATCCAATAACCATCAACCATTTTGATGCGCTCATGGTAATTCGTTCAATAACCTGTTGACTGGACCAAAAATGGATTCTTTATCAATTCTGCGGCGGGGATAGGAAACACCGTTCTGAAGCTTTCGGAAATGCCCTTCTCCGGTGTTCGGGCATCCAGATAGTGTCCGAATCGTATCAGGTCGTTTCTTCGGTGGCCTTCCCACGCCAGTTCACAGGCCCTTTCCCGCAACAGGTTATTCAGGGTAACATCAGCCAAAACGAAGTCAGGAAGTCCAGCCCGGCTGTGCAGCGAGATGTTGCCATATTTCTGGTTGAGAGTTACCAATGCAGCTGCGGCATCCCCATTTCGAAGTTGGGCCTCCGCTTTCATCAGGATTACATCCGCCAAACGGAAGAGGGCAAAATCGTTGTCCATGATCGGCCCGGGAGAGTCGAGTTCCCACTTGACACACCGTGCGCCGGCCATTCGGAAAACAGGATCGTTGCTGGAAAAAGAGGTGATGACGGGATTAAAATCCAGGGGAATACCTGACTGGCTATCCAATTGAAGATTTGACGGTTTCGGAATCTGGTCTTCGTACTGTTTACTATGCAGATACTGCTGACCAGTCAAGAACATTTTTTGTCTTCGGTCAGCAGGGTCGAAGTTTTTAAGGAAATCAATGGTGGAACACATTCCATTGATAGCCGGGCGCTGCAGGTCAAAGGTAAGCGGACTGTCATAATGAAGGGAATAGAGTTCAATCAGGAACGCATTTAAACCGGCATTGAAATCAAAAGGAATTACAAAAATGTTTTCGCGCGAACCTTCGTTGTGGACAGCAAAGTTGGTAAAAAAGTCATCCTCCAATTGATACATGTTTGATGCCAGGATGGCATCACATGCCGAAATGCAATCGCTCCACCGAGGTGTGCCGGTATAGACTTCGGCATTGAGGTACAATTTCGCCAGCAGCGTTTCAGCCATCCACCGGGTAGGTCGGCCGTAGGTAGTGTCAACCGGTACTACAGGAAGTTGTGATTTGACGGTGATCAGTTCCTTTTCAACGAACTGAAAGACCTCTGTTCTTGGTCTTCGTTTGAGCTGAGACAACGGCGCATACAGAGTTTCTGTAATCGGAATATCACCGAATAAATCCATTCCCTGGTAATAGTAAAATGCCCGGAGGGTTTTCATTTGTGCAATCAGTGCGGGCGCATTGACCTTTTGTGCCAGAGGTGATGGTAACCGGGTAAGGTTCTCCAACACCAGATTGATGGGGATTATTCCGCTGTGGTTTGAATTGCCAAAGATGTATTGCCAACCGGTTTCGATAAATTCATGATCACCCGACCACGTATGTTTCCACATGCTCGCCCAGACACCTTTATCCGCCCAGTCCCCGCCACGCGTTGGAACAATTATCTCATCGGTACTCGTCTCGTTCAATGCATACAAACCGCGTGGGTCAACAAAATCGCGCAAGCCGACATACGGCAGTCCGACCCCCGCCTTGATTTCGTCTGAACTGCGCCAAAAGTTGACGAGCTTATCGTATGCCGGTGTATCAAGTTCGGTACAGGACATGCTAAAGCAAAAGGTGAGCACTAAACAACTGGCCGCAGAAGAAAGCTTCACAAGGTTCATGATGTCAGAAGTTAGCTTGAACACCGAGGATAAATCCCCTTGTTTTAGGATAATAGTTTGAATCGATATAACGCTGGGATCCTTCTACATTTATTTCCGGGTCAATGCCCGGGTACGAGGTAACAACAAACAGATTGGTCGCAGTGGCATACACCCTCAGCTTGCTCAGGCCGCGGAGGTGGTTAACCGTGTATCCTGCTGTCACATTTTGAAGTCGGAGGTAGGAACCATCTTGTACCCACTGGCTGGAAGGCTGGGGCTGCCCGACAAATCCGTTACTCAGTGCTTCTTGTACGATGTTTCTCCCCGGAAGATAAACAATGGAGCCCAGGGTGAGCTGTGTATTGTTAAAGATCCGCTGACCTTGAACGCCCCTGAAAAAAATACTGAAATCTATGTTTCCAGCCGTGAAGCTGTTCGTAAATCCCCAGGTGAAGTCCGGTGACGGGTCGATGTATCGGCGATCCTGATCTCCATAGGTTGTAGAGGTACCTATAAACTTTCCTGCCTTGTCGTAGGTATTGAATAGTTCATTTCCGTGCGCGTCAAAGCCAGCGTGGACGGGCAACCATAAAACACCTGCCGGATACCCTTTCTGAATCAGGGAAACATACGCACCGGAAAGTCCGCCACCCTGGGCATATCCGTATACACTGGCAATTTCAAGGTTTACGCCAAGAAACTGCCCGGCCAGATTGGTGATCTGATTATGAACGCGACTGATGTTCAATTGGCTATTCCATTGAAACCGGCTCTTTTTAAGTATGCGTACACCAATGCTTGCTTCCACACCCGTATTGATGGCGTTCGCAGCGTTGGCCAATACACTGTTGTTAAGAAAAGGCGGCTGAGGGAGATTGTAGGTAAACAACATGTCGCTGGTCCGGTCATTATAAATGTCAATTGTCCCATATATTTTGTCCTGAAGAAATCCAAAGTCCATTCCTGCATTAAAAGATGTTCGCACTTCCCACTTTAGATCCGGATTGTATTCGCGAATGGAGCCATACCCCTGCAGCACCTTGTTGCCATAAAGGAAGGGACCACCGGAGCCATAGAGCAATTGATAAGCGTTGGCGGGAAGATTTTCCTGGTTGCCGGTCAAGCCATAACTGCCCCGTACACGGAGATGGTTGAGCCATGAAAATCCCTTCATGAAGTTCTCCTCATTAACGTTCCATCCAACAGCCACGGAGGGAAATGTTCCCCATTGGTGCGTGGGACCAAACTTGGAAGAACCATCCCTGCGAAAGTTGATGGTCAAAAAATAACGGTTGCCATAGTGGTAGAGCATTCGGCCGAGAAAAGAAATGAGTCTTACCTCATTCTTGTAGGATGAAATGTCGTTGGTGGAGATTTGGGTCGCAGCTCCCAGATTGTTGTTCAAAAAATCAGAAAACTGAAATCCATATGCCGTCAAAGAAGCTCCGTCATTGAGAAACCGGTTATGTTCATAGATTCCGGTTATCTGTACATGGTGCTGTTTCCAATCCTTGATATAGTTAATATGGACATCGCCCGAGAACACCTCTTTGTTGGTATTCGCCTTGGTGGCCGCGTTGCCGTTCAATTGAAGGAGACCGGGATCAGAATAATCAAATACATTATTGCCCATTGACAGCGCACCAAACAATCCGACCTGTAGCCCATCAATAAATTCATAGTCTGCTCTGATTGAGGCCTGGAGAAAATTCTCTCTTCTTTTGCTATACACTTCGTTGAGCACTTCCACCGGATTTGCCTGCCGGGCATCCGCGCCGTGAAAATAGGAGCCATCGCTGTTTCTCACGGGCTGCACGGGTAACGCGGAAAGAGAACGACCAAAAATTTCACTTCCGAAACCCAGGACCTGTCCCGAGGAATTTTGATCGGGAAGAAAACTCCTATTGATAACCGAGGCGTTCAGGGCATAATTGATGTGAAGTCTCTTGTTTTTGTTGGTCTGTTGTGCTGAAAACCGTGCAGTGACTACTTCTTTGCCAGAATTAAGGATGATCCCCTGTTGTCGCATATAGCCCATCGATCCCCTGAATTGCAAGTCGTTACTTCCGCCACTGAATCCTATCTGATGACTTTGTGTAAAGCCGGTTCGTGAAATTTCCTTTTGCCAGTTGGTATCTGCTCCATGGTCCAAACCGGAATTGCCTCCGGTGGCACGTTGCCATTGCGCAGCATTCAAAACATCGATCTGCCTGGAAACAATTTCAATTCCCGTGAAGCCGGAATAGTCAACTGTGGTTTGTCCGGCTTTACCCTTTTTGGTCGTGATCAGAATAACACCATTGGCGCCGCGGGATCCGTAAATCGCGGCGGAAGCAGCGTCCTTCAACACATCATAGGACGCTATGTCGGCCGGATGAAGTGTGGTAATGGCCCGGTTAAAGTCATCGATGGCAACACCATCGATTACCAGCAGCGGGGGCTGACCTTCAATGGAAGATGCGCCACGTACCCGTACCGTAAAATCACCGTTCGGATCGCCGCCAGGTTGGGTGATGTTAACACCGGCCAGTTTACCCTGAAGTTGCTGCAACGGATGGGTGATAATACCTGAATTGAAATCCGTGTCAGTCAGTTTGACGATTGAGCCAACAGCATCCTTACGCGGCGACGACCCATATCCAATGACCACGACATCTGTAAGTACCTGAATAGCTTCCTGCAGGCGTATATCCAGTACATGGAAGTTCGCCACATCTATTTTTTGATAGGTATAGCCGACAAAGGATATCTCCAGCACGTCACCAAGGTCAGCCATAATGGTAAATCGACCATTCGTATCTGTGATGGCCACGGCATGGTTGACCTTGTTAACAACACTGGCGCCAGGAAGCGCCACCGTATCTTTTCCTGTCACACGACCTGAAATAGACGTTTGTGCAGCGACATGGCGCGGCAGGCAGAAAATAAGAAAGGCCAGCAAGGCCCAATCAAAGAATGTTGGGATGACCTTTCGCATGTGGGGTTTCACTGAATATACAAAATCCCATGAATGATGGAGATCGGTGCGCCCTTTTGGGGAGCGGGTGATTGTAGATCATGTCTTCAAGATAGTTCGAAAATGCACCCTGAAAGGCTGTTTTAAGGCCTGTGAAACAATTCTGTTAAAGGATGTAACCAGACTGCTAAGGTGCGAATGGTGGCAACCGGCAAAGGTGTATCAAATCAGTCAATGACCGACCGAACCGGACTAGTCCGTGCAGATTTGGGACGGGACATTTGACTGCATAATGAACAACAGAAAATGAGCAGCAGGAAAGAGCGAGTGCTATTGATCATCCAGTTTATACTTACGGCTCTGGCAATTTCCCTGATACTGCTTCTGTTGTCGTGTCGGCAGGTGATGTAACCAAAACCAATTGAACCAACCAATTTCCACTATTATGAAAAAACAAATTATTCTGCTTCTCCTAGTATGGCTTGCTGCTTGCGGTAAGAAGGAATCTGCTCCCGTGTTTACAAGCCAACCCCAATCGTTAACGGTACTTACCCCGTATTTGGCAGAGTTCACCGCCTCCGTGACCGGTGACGGAGTTACTTATCAATGGCAAAGAAATGTCGGTGGTACGTGGACGGATATACCCGGGGCGGTGAGTTATATCTATAAAGTAACAGCTACATCCTCCAATAACGGAACACAATACCGCCTGATGGCACACAATACGGCCGGCACTATTCCCAGTGATCCGGCAACGTTGACCGTGACAAAATTGAGTGATTGTCTGGTGGCCACAGCTGCTTTTTCGAGTCGCTACCTTCATACATACTCCTATGATGCATCAAATCGATTGACAAAAGAAGATATCACCGAAAATTCTACCGGTAAAGTTGTTTCCCTTTCCTACACTTATAATGACTTTGGCAAAATCGCAAAAATAGTGAGCCCAAAATGGACTGACACCTTTCTGTACGACAGTTACGGTGTAGCCCAGACGATGACCCGGACGGATGCATCGGGGAAGACCCTCTATGTCGACACCTATACCTGGGCCACTAACACCTTTCAAACACTATTGCCAACCGCGGGCCTCTTGCCCGGCAATCAGGGACCCGTATTGCTGAGGTATAAATTTTTGGGAAACAACACGCTTTGGTTTAAAGGGGGTCCGGCGTCCGATACCACCCAATACGATTACTCCCGATATGTCGACTATGACGCTCATCCCAGTCCAGAGTACCTGATCTATGTAAGCACGGGAGGTTCATTGGTCCCCACCTATTTCGAAGGAGCCAGTGAACAGGTAACCGACAATCCTTTCTTTTATGATCCAAAGTCTGTTAATAATCCCCGGACGGTTTTGAATCAGACCGGGGCTCCTACGTTGTCGTATACCTACACGTATAATGCATCTGGTGCAGTGACGCTAAGAAACAAAAAACAGTTTGGGTCAACGGTCGGCAATGATGAAATCTTCACCCTTATTAATTGTAAGAATTAGTTGTTGATGACCGGAAAATAACCGGTAACAGGTACCGGTTAACTGTAGCTGATCTTCGCGAAAGTGGAGATCAGCTTTTTGGTTTAATAAACGTCTCTCAATTCCGCAACCGTTGCGGAAAATACCCGGTGGAGGGTAAATAGTGCCCATTTGGGTACAAAAATCGATTTTCCCTGACTATTGTCATCGTTTCAGAAGGAAATCCTTGCCACTTTTCGTAAGTTCCAAAGTACAAAACCTATTCTTTATGATAACCTTAGCAATCGTTCCTGCCGATGTAGATCAGTACCTCAATATTGGCGGAGTAATCGCCTTGGTAGCAGCCATCGGTATTCTGGCCTATCATGAACTAAAAGTCTTTCAGGCTAAAGACCTGAAAGAGCGATACGACTACGTAACTACCCATGAGATTCGTTTTTTTTGGTATTCCGTTGTTGCGCTGATTATCTCTGCATCGTTCTTTCTACACACCATTATCGGCTCGATGCTTCCCGTCGAACCCGATCTTCATGTGTATGTAGGTTTGTTCTTTCTCGTCGCATTTGCTGTCATCGCGTATTTTATCGCCAACAGTGCGGTGCGTATCCTCTATCCAAAAGTGATTGAAAACCGATTGAAGCGCATCCGCAACACGCCGCGTATTTCACCTGCCGGCAATGTGATGCGTAAATTGGCTGAAGAAGAAGAATCCGTACACCTCGACCAGGCCGCCATAGATGAACAGGCCAGTGCCATCCATGCGGCTGAGTATGATGTGTGGCTGGATGAAAAGACCGGATACAAGAAAATCGAAAAGTACATGGGCTACCAACACGCCGAGAAATGCGGTGAGTGTGGATTCTATACCATGAAAATTCACAGTGAAGAAATTCGCGAACAGCCCACCAAAGACAAAGATGGCCTGCTGATCAAGCACTATCGCTGCAGCTATTGCAACCACCGCGAGGCCCGTGCCGTGGTGATTGCTAAATTGTCAAGCAACCAGTAACCTGAGTTCCCATACTCGAACAAACGGGATTGAGTGATCAATCCTGTTTTTGTTTTACCCTGAACCAAAGAGAGCACAGCGTTGTTGAACCGAAAACATAACCTTAAATCAACCCCCGATGACCGCACTTGATATCTGTTTACTCCAATGGGATGCTTACAACAAGCTTATGACCAAAGCCCTGGAAACAGTCAGCGAAGAAAATTACACCCGCCCGGTCGTACCCGGAGGCAACTCGTCTTCCTGGCTTCTGGGCCACCTCGCCGACACGGATGATGCCCTGTTGCCCTTGCTCGGTATTGGTGAGAGAATTCATCCTGAACTGAAAGCCATTTACCACCATGAGCGAGGTTCTAATCAGTCGGGGCATTTACCCAAGGCCGAATTGCTACGGCGATGGAAGGAAACGGCTGCTTCCCTTGACACGGCCTTCCGCTCCTGGTCTGAATCGGATTGGTTGAGTCGCCACACGCAGGTGTCTGAAGAAGACTTTGCGAAGGCACCTCAACGAAACCGATTGAATGTAATGCTCAGCCGGGTTGCCCATAAGGCCAGTCACCTGGGCCAAATGGCGCTGGTGAAATGATACTTCGCGGATTTACCAGCAGGTAATACCAGCATGCTGAAGACATCCTGCAAACACCGCCAGTGACGCCGACGGAGTGGTCTCAACACTATTGCGGTGAAGGCGTGTGGAAGGGCCTGCCAGGGTAAACGGTGTTGTAACAAATAGTTGGCACGTTCAAAATAGAATCGCGATGCATCTTCCGCGTAGGGAACCTTGAAAAATTCAAGCTGTTGCTCAATGGTATAATAATCTCGTTTCATCAGGCTGTCAGTTCCAAAATGGATACGCCGCTCAGTCGCAAAGAAGCGAGACATTTTTGGCGCCAGATGCTGATTGAGGCTTCGATATGATTTGGTCATGCTTCCCGGCACAGACCGGTATTGGTACAAAGGCTCCGACGCATTGATGTTGGAAAGCAGGAATATCTCCGAGGCCTGCAATATCCAGTCATAATCGCCAATCATGTTTTTGTGGGGGAGAAGTGCATCTCTGAATCCGCCAAGTCGCTCATACACCCTGCGTCTAAAGAGGATGGTGGATTTCTGAAATTCATTTTGTGCCATAAGCGCATCAGGAATCAACTCGGCGTTTTCCATCATGTTAGATACGGTAGCAACAACCTTGCCCCGCGTGTTGATAACGGAATAATTAGTGCCGACGAGATCATAGTCGGGCCGGGCACGTAGAAACTCCACTTGCAGACGTATGCGGTCTGGATGAGAGATGTCGTCCGCATCGTGAAAAGCGATGTAGTCACATCGGGTATAGGCCATCATCTTGCTGACCGACCGGTAGCAACCTAAATTGTCTTCATGGTTAAACCGCCTGATGCGCGGATCGGTATAGGTATCCAGGATCGCACCCGATTCATCGGTCGAACCGTCATTACACACAAATACAGCCAGGGGAGAATAGGTTTGGGCCAGGATGCTGTCCAGGGACGCCCGCAGGTATCGTTCTGCATTATATACTGATATGATGACTGTTACCAGCCCATTTTCAATTTCCATAGCGTCCGATAGAGTTATAGGTTGCTCCGGCCTGATCAGGACCGGGCTATTTCAGGAAACGGAGATCAATTTTTTCTCCGTTCAACAACAGTTCAATGCTCCCTTTGATTGAATACAGAAATGCATAAATGACACACTTCAGGTTTAGTTCATTCAGGGATGTGCGCAAAGCCTTAATTGATAACTTCATTGCATTGCTGTACATCTTCATGCCCAGCAGCCGGAAGACCCCTCGTCGTAACGCAATACTTGGGTCTGCCCGGTATTCGGCCGTGAACTCATCCATGAGCGACCTGATCTTCGCTTCGTCCCCTCGCATGAGGGTATCAATTCCCGCGTTCTCTTCACGTTCCTTGGCCAGGTAATAAAGCATCTTCACATCTGCGAGCCTTTTTAAATCATAACCACCTACATAATTGCTCAGAGAGCCGGGTTGATGCCTGTAGTAGTACAGGTACTCCTTCAGGTTGGCCGTCTCAAATCGCTCCGCTACCCGCATCGTAAAGTCAATGTCAGACGGATGATCAAAAAACCGATATAACCCACCCACTTGCCTTGCAATGTCCTTGCGGAAAATGACCGTTGGCCCGTGAAACTGACTCACCGTCTTGATCTTTTCACGAATGGCTTTGCTTTCAGTTTCCAGGTCTGATTTTTCTATAACTTTCCCATCACCCACGAAAGCTATAAAGTTAGTTCCACATAGTACGCATTGTGGATGTGCGTTTAGGTAGTTCATCTGGTTTTCCAGACGTGACGGTACACTGATATCGTCGGCATCATGCACATTCGCCCACTTGCCAACAGCCTGATCAAGCAAAAAATTGCCCGTGAAGTTTTTCCCCTTATTCTCCTTGTTCTGAAAAAAACGAATTCGTGGATCGGTAAAGGAGCGGACCACATCCGCAGTGCTATCCGTTGAGCCATCATCGCAAACCAGGATTTCAAAGTCCGTGAACGTTTGAAGTAATAAACTCCGCAGGGTAGCCCCGATAAATGGGCCCGCATTGTAGGCCGGAATTAAAATAGAGAGACCCGGGGCTGTCATGGTCATGAACGTCAAATTTAGCATGAAAAGCGAAAAACCTTAGTCTGTTTAGGAACCCCAATGGCAAATTCTGACCTTTAAGAATGGACTTACAAATTGCTGCGCTGCAACACATCGGCATACCGGTGACCAGCCTTAAAAGATCAATCGCGTTTTACAAGGACCTGGGCTTCCACGACGTTATGACCGCCCAATTTCCATTTGGCGATGAACTCGGTGACGTTACCATGATGAAGCAGGGTGACATGATGATCGAACTTTACCAGTTTCCTCCTTCCGAACGGCATGCCATCGGCAAACGATCCCATGGGCATATAGACCATATCGCTTTTGACGTGGCTGATATCTACCACGCCTTTGCCACCCTGAAGGCGGCAGGCCACCACATGCTCGAAGAGGCCCCGGTATTTCTCCCATTCTGGAAGAACGGCTGTAAGTACTTTAATATAGCTGGTCCGGACGGCGAACGGCTGGAGTTTAATCAGATACTTTCATAGCATTCTACTTGTAACACTGTATGAATACCATTGGCTATTTTGAGATCCAATCTTCTCAACCATCCCGTGAAGTAGTTTTTTACCAGTCGGTCTTTGGCTGGAAATTTATTCGCGATCCCCAAATCCCTATCGTTTATTATCGTATTGAAACTTCCGGTATTTCGGGTGGCTTGTTGGAAAGACCCGTCGCAGTGCCTCCCCGGATGTCAGGTACCAATGCGTTTACCTGCTCGATCGAGGTGGCTGACTTTGATGCTACGGCTGAAAAAATTGCCATGGCGGGTGGAACGGTGGCCATGCCGAAGTTTGCTATTGCGGGGCTTTGTTGGCAGGGTTATTTTTCCGATCCTGATAACAATGTATTTGGAATCTTCCAGCCCGACCCTGGAGCGCGATGAATGTGTTGCCGTCCATCCCGGTCAATTACAATCCATCCCTTCCCGGAAACTTGCTGTCTGCGATGCCGTTAGTTGACAGGGCAAATATGCCTGACCTTTCGTGAATAAGAAGTACTTTTAACAGACCATCAATTTTTATATGAAATCAATCCAGTTCTCCTTCGCACTGTGTGCCTTGCTGTTTATCTCAGCCAATGCCGTGGCTCAATCAGAAAAATCCAAGCCTAAACTGATCGATCCGGCAAACATGGATGTTACCGTGAAGCCGGGCGACGACTTTCAGAAATATGCCGGGGGTGTGTGGTTGAAGAACAACCCAGTGCCTGCGAAAGAGTCGACGTGGGGAAGCTTTACGATCCTGCGAGACTTTAACGTAAAGGCCGTACGGGAAATCCTCAAGGAAGCCATGGCCGACAAGCAGGCTGCACCAGGCTCAGTGAAGCGCCGTGTCGGAGATTTTTATGCTGCCGCCATGGATAGTCTCGCTGTAGACAAGGCAGGATTCTCACCCGTGAAGGAAGATTATGTCCGCGCCGGCTCAGTGCAAAACACCAACCAGGTCCTGGATGAAATTGTATACCTGCGTACCCAGGGCATTGCCGGTCCGCTGTTTGGATTCTTTGTGGGGCAGGACCGCAAACACCCCAACACGATGGTGGCTCAACTCAGTCAGGGAGGTACCTCCATGCCGGACCGCGACTACTACCTGAAAGAAGATGCGCGAACAAAAAAGATTCAGGCTGCTTACTTCACCTACCTCAATACCTTGTTTATGCTGGCCGGTGAAACTGAGGCTACCGCGAAGCAACGGGCTGAAACAGTATTCCGACTGGAAAAGAAATTGGCCGCCGCGCAAATGAGCCGTGTCGAGATGCGCGACCCTTATAAAACGTATAATAAGTTTCTCGTGAGTGACTTTTCCAAAAGGACCCCCGCTGTGGATTGGTCGTCTATGCTGGTAAAGCTTAAAGCCCCGGGCCAGGATAGCCTCCTGGTAAACTCACCGCGGTTTTTCTCTGTTGCCGACAGTTTACTCCAGCATGCAACCATCACTGATTGGCAGGTGTACCTCCAGTGGAATGTGTTGCGCTCCTCCGCGCCGTACCTGAGCAAACCGTTTGTGGATGCCAACTTTGCGTACAATCAGTCGTTGAGCGGGCAAAAGGTGCAGACCCCGCGTTGGCAACGGATGGCTAACCTGACGGATAATAATATTGGTGAACTGTTGGGGCAACTCTATGTAGATAAACACTTTAATAAAGAAGCCAAGACCCGGATGGATGAACTGGTTGCCAACCTGGTGAAAGCCTATGAGATCCGTATCAAAAACCTGGAGTGGATGAGCGATGCCACAAAGCAGAAGGCCCTCGATAAGTTGCATGCCTTTACACCCAAAATCGGCTATCCATCCAAATGGAAAACCTACGAAGGTCTTGATATCACCCCTTCCACTTTCTTCCAGAACCTGCGCAACGCATCCCGCTGGTCATACCAGGATATGGTAAGCCAGTTGGGCAAACCAGTAGACAAAACGCGATTTGCTATGACGCCGCCTACGGTAAACGCGTACTATAACCCGGTAAACAATGAAATCGTATTCCCGGCCGGGATCCTGCAGTTCCCGTTCTTTCATCCCGAGGCTGACGATGCCTTCAACTATGGCGGAATAGGTGCTGTGATAGGTCATGAAATATCCCATGGCTTTGATGACTCGGGCAGTCAGTACGATAAAGACGGTACTCTGCGCAATTGGTGGACACCCGACGACATGACGCGATTCAAGGAACGCGCCAAAAAATTACAGGAGCAGTTTGATGCCTATACCGTGCTGGACAGCCTGCACGTCAATGGTAAACTCACCATGGGCGAAAATATTGGCGACCTCGGTGGACTGAATGCGGCTTATGAGGCCTTCAAGATGACACCCCAGGGAAAGGGAAACAAAAAAATTGATGGCTTCACACCGGACCAACGGTTCTTCCTCGCCTGGGCACAAGTATGGCGCAGCAATACCATGCAGGAGCGGAAAGCCCAATTGATCGTTACCGACCCTCACTCACCCGATGAGTATCGCACGGTGGGCGCACCGGTGAATATGGATGCATGGTATAAAGCTTTTGACGTGAAGCCAGGAAACAAGTTATACAAGAAGCCCGAGGACCGAATCAGAATCTGGTAGTCCTGTTAACCAAGCGTATATGGCAAAAAAACCGGTCGACTGGAAAAAGGCGATGCAGCCCCTGATCAAAAAGTACAAGGGCAAGCAGCATCCGCTCAACTACCATTCTCCCTATGAGTTGCTGGTGATGGTGGTCTTGTCTGCACAGGACTCAGATCGCAATATCAATAAATTGGCCCCGGCGTTCTTTGAAGCGTTTCCGGATATGAAAGCATTATCCCGGGCCACGCCAGATTCCTTGTTTCCCCTGGTGCAGAAGATCAGAAACTTCCGGAATAAGACGAAGTGGCTTTTGGAGATGTCGGCCATCATCGGTACAGACAAGAATATCCCAAAAACCCTGGATGATTTGACAGCGTTGCCGGGGATCGGGCGGAAATCTGCCAACGTAATTATGCGTGAAATGGGTTGTGATGCGGAAGGTATCATCGTTGACCTGCATGTTGTGCGCGTGGCACCTCGTTTGGGCATCGCACAGGGCACCGATCCTAAGAAATTGGAAAAGCAAATGATGGAGCTTCTTTCGCCTAAAGACTGGGGAGAAGCAGGCATGGCGATATCGTTTCTTGGCCGGGAAACTTGCAGGCCGAAGAATCCCAAGTGTGGGGATTGTGTGATGACCGGGTTTTGCAGCTACTATCAATCTGCAGGAGCCTGATGGTTGGGAATTTTTGGCCTGTCATTTGATATGATCTGGTAATCTATAGGATCCGGATAGCAAATTGAATGTCAATATGAACCGCATTTTTGGTCGCCTGAAGTATCTCTGCGTCGTTGGACTAATCATAATCACCAGTTCTGCTTATGCACAAGATGCAGAAACTGCTTCACCACATTTTGATGCTGTCTTTTTCTATGCTGCCGGACAGGCAGGCATTCCCATGGGTGACCTGAAAAAGGCGATCTATAATGACCTGGGAAATATGGGAGGAGGCTTGTCGTTGGGACTTTTATTCAACCCCTATGGCAACAAACGATCAACGCCGGTTCATGTGGGGCTTGACTTTGGCTACCTCACCTATGGGGTCGACAAGATTCCGGCGTCTGGCACCAACCCACCGCTGAAGACTTCATTTAATGTGTATACCATCGGACCAGCAGCCCGTATTTTACTTTCTCACCGGAATGGATTTACACCATTTATCGATGGCAGCATCGGTGCCAAAATTTTCAACACACGAACCAAGGTGGACAAAGACATCACCCATATTATTCTAAACACAAACCAACCAGAGGTCATCAATACCACCAATGATACCAGTCTGGGTTATTCAGTGGGCATTGGATTTTTCAATCACAAGGAAGCAACTGGTTCCATGACGGGCAGTTTTACCTTGCGGGTGATGTACCTCTGGGGCAATGAGGCGCGCTATGTCCTTCGCGACTCCATAACGGTAGATGCCAATGCCAACGTACAATTCAAGACAGGTTATACCCGGACGGACATGATCCTGGTGCAACTAGGTCTGGTGATCTTCCAATAGGGATCTACCCCTTAAGTCGGGCAAACACAACATTGTTCTCGAGATGTATGTGTTGCATCAAATCCTCATCAAATTCACGCAGCATTCGGAAAGTGTACTGATACGTAGGGCAGGCGTACTCCGGTGTTGTGTAATTGTCGGTGAGTGAACGCATCATTTTAATAAGGTCTCCGGCTGATTCATGCTCGTGCTCCATGACCGCCACTGGTGCTTCTACACGGGAATAGATGTCTGTTGGCATTGTTCCCTCCCGGGTAAAATGCAATATCATGGGGAACAGGATTTCTTCTTCTTTGGGCAAGTGAGCCAAAAGTTCTTCAGCCAGCAACCCGAAGGTTTGTTGCAGTTTATTTAGGAAAGGCTGATCCGCTCCGTGCCTCTCGCAAATACGTTCAAGCAACCCCTGAATTTCGGGTATGGACTCCCGCACATAGCGATGGTGATGCTGCTGGATGAAATCGATCAACAAGGGTGTTGACCAGTCGTCAAAACGGAGCGTGCCTTTGGCTGGTCGCTCTTGTTGAATTTCCATCCATACCTGGTCCGGATCCAGGTGCTGAGTTACACACGCATCCGCAAAGGCGGTGCCTCCATGGCAACAATAATCGAGTCCATGGCGGTTGAGAACTTGGATGGCCTGGGGACAGGCAATGGCGACCTCCGCAACGGATTTATTGGCAAATTCAGAAACGAGAAAGTTTGTGTTCATAGCAGCAATGATTACTCAAAGGTATTTCATCCTGCTGCCGCAACATATGCGTCAGATCATACTGCTGTTGGTAGCAGTTTCTCTTCGATAACTTGCTTGAAAACCTGTTTGGGAAATGCACCCGGCTGTAGCATGGGCTTGCCTGACATCGGGATGAATAGAAATGTCGGAATGCTCCGCACATCAAAAACGGCGGCCAATTCCTGCTCCTTTTCAGTATCTACTTTATAGATCACCAATTTACCAGCATATTCATTGCTGAGTTCCTCCAGTACCGGGGCTACCATCTTGCAGGGTCCGCACCAGTCCGCATAAAAATCAACGATGGCGGGTAAGGCACCTTCGTATTTCCATTGTTCCTCGGTTTCATAATTGAATACGCGGGCTTTGAATTCTTCGGCGGTCAGGTGGATGGTCATGGCGATGTTGCTTGGCGACCGCAAAAATGAGATTTATTATTGACCACCCACGTGACAAATATCACATTCCCTTTAGTGCCACAGTTGGCTCAAAAAGGGCTATATTGAGTATCAACCCAAACTACTATGGCTCAAACAAATGGTTTCGCTGGCCTGTTCGCCAAAATCCTCCCTGCCGTTGAGAAGGCTGCACTAATCACCGTCATAGCGGGGTCGGCATTCAAAATCCTCCATTATACCGGAGCGAACATGTTACTCCTCATCGGACTTGTTACCCTTGCCGGAACGTGGTACCTCATGGCATTTTCGCCAAAGCAACCGTCGGAGGATGAAGCCGGCACACCTGCCGGGCCAAAAGACTTTTTTTCCTTGTTGGTATCAACGATCCTTCCTAAAGTCATGGGTATAGCCGGGGCGGTAACGGTTATCGGTATTTTGTTTTATCTGTTGCACATGCCCGGTGCCACGCAAATGCTACTCATAGGTTCGTGCAGCTGCGCTGCGGCTACCTTAATTCTTGTGCTTGCATTATCCTCAGGTAAAATCAATGCCCTTCCGGCGATGATTTGGCGCATTGCAACGGCTGGAGCCATTGGCATTTATTATTTATCGCAGTCGTCTTTCTTCTGAGGCGGCATATATGACCAACGGACCGCTTGTGACTGTATTGTTAATCTTATCACAATTCCACTTGGTTGAGAAAATGCTTTTTTAACTTCCTGCCATGAAAAACATCAAATCAATTACCCTGTCTCTTTCGCTGACTTTGGGCGTTGTGTTCACCTTGAGTCAGTGCAAACAAACTGTTCAGGAATCGGCCAGCCCGGAACTTAAGATTTCCCTGGCCCAGTGGTCCATCCACCGGTCTATCGACAGTGGTGTGTTGAAACCCGAAAATTTTGCGGCCATAGCCAAAAATGATTTTGGTATTGACGCCATCGAATATGTAGCCAGCTTTTATAAGTCGCAGGCCACCAATGAAACTTTTTGGAAAATGATGCGCAACCGGGCGGACTCCCTCGGCGTTCGCAGCCTGCTTATCATGGTAGACGGAGAAGGTGACCTCGGCAGTGTCCAAACTGAAGCGCGTAATGCAGCAGTGGCCAATCACTACAAGTGGGTTGAGGCCGCCCGCATTTTAGGCTGCCACTCCATCCGGGTGAATGCTTTCGGTGACGGCTCCAAAGAAGAAGTCAAGGCCGCCATGATCGATGCCCTCACACAACTCTCGACATACGCGTCATCGCGACAGATCAATGTTATTGTTGAAAATCATGGACTGTACAGTTCCGATGGTAAATGGATTGCAGAGATCATGAAGAAGGTTAATATGCCGAACTGCGGTACACTGCCTGATTTTGGAAACTGGTGCCTGAATGCTAAATGGGGCACAACCCAGGATAACGTGTGTACGGAGGTGTATGACCGGTATACCGGCGTTTCTGAAATGATGCCCTGGGCCAAGGGTGTAAGCGCCAAGTCATATAGATTTGATGCCGATGGCAACGAAACGATAATTGACTATGCAAAACTTTTGAATATCGTGAAGTCATCGTCGTTCGATGGATATATCGGTATCGAATACGAAGGACACGATCTCAGCGAACCAGATGGCATCCGCGCCACCAAGTCCCTGCTCGAAAAGACCTGGAAGGCGCCTAACCAGCCTAAATAGGCTGTTTCCGGCCTCATGAACTTAAAATGGGGATAACACATCCATAACCCTGCGGTTGAATGACTTTGCCACCTTTGGGAAACGTTCAACCGATGAAAACAACAAGCAAAAGCAAGTATTCAGGCCAGCATGGTTTGTTTATTGCACTCGCTATTCTTGTGGGACTTATTTTGATTGTGGGTAATGAAATGATCCACAATCGGTTTGCCACCCTCGGATATCTGGCGTTGTCGGTTATTTCACCTGTGTTGGTACTCCTGATTGCCGACCTGCGTCAGTTGAGCAAAGCCGTGCGGCATTAATCCAGGCTTGTTAAGTTATTTTCCTGAGTAGTATGTTCCGGTTTTCTTAACCGGCACAGTGGGTTTGTTAAACTCCCTGAGCGGTCGGTGAAGAAATTACTCATTCCTCCAAGAGATCAATCGCACTACGGATCGTTGGAAACATCGATCACATGCCAAGATTTCATATGTCACTTTTCTTTTGCTTGCCCAACCCCGATGGCTATCGGGGAAGTAACCAAAAGAAAATGGCACCACGAACACTGCGCACCTCCCCGCTGCTGGCCGCCTTGCCACCGCACATGCCTCGGTTTGCGCCGCGCTGTTC